>JBLNEK010000137.1:0-32087 GCA_050262635.1 Candidatus Sericytochromatia bacterium
GGCCCGCTGCACCTGCCGATGTGGCGCCGACCGCGCGCGCACCAACACCTCCAACGCGTCTCGCTGACTGTCCGACATCGCCAAGGGCGGGGCTGATGCTGCGCTCATCCACCAAGACTACAGCCAATCGCATACTTAATTGGATGACATACCACTAGTCGTAGCCATCGGATTGCCACGGCACCCGGACCATCGGATTCTGCCAGAGCGGCGACTGCATCAACGGCGACTGGAAGAACTCGCTGTGCCAGACATCGCACGACATGAAGTACTCTGCGGGACACCAATACTCGCGCATGGGCCCGACCGCGGCGTCGGCGTGCGCCGTTGCCGTCGCAGTGAGGCAACCCACGGCAGCCAGGCCGGCGGCGATCACCGCTTTGCCGGCCCCCCGGTAAGCACGTGCTGTCATGCGATACATGGTGCGACGAGTCGTCTATGTTTGGTGGCGAAACGGTGAGGTCCGTTGCACTATGCGGCCGTGGCCGTCATCGATTGACGACACTGCCGGACGACGGTGCGCCCCGCGCGCTGCTGATAGGCGCCGACCTCGCGCGGCGCGTACATCCCGCCAAGCCCCGCGGGGCGTCGTCGGTCACCGATCTGGTGGTCACCACGCTCACCGAGCTCGGATTTCAGGTGCGTTCGGTGGTCGACTCATTCGGGGAAGTGACGGTGCAGATCTGCACTTGCCCGCTCACCGAGGTGGCGAGGTCGGCCCCCGAAGTGATCCGCGGCATCCAGCAGGGCCTCATCCAAGAAGTCATCGACTCGACCAGCGACGACCTCGGAGACCCGTATTAGGTGGCGGTCCGGCCCGACCCGCATCGCGGTTCCTGCGAGGTCGACCTGATCCTGCGACACGCGCGCTGACGAGATCGGAGCTCGCGAATCAGTACCTGTGTTGCGGCCCTTGGGCTTTCGCATACATGCGCTTGAGCATGAAATCGCGCACCCGCCCGTTGTCGAGCACCTTGATTCCCGCGTTCGCCACCGCGGGAATGCCTGCCAGCTTGTGAAAATAGCGGCCCCGCCGGTACTCCTTGCCCCAGGCCGCTTCCATCCTCTGCGCGTAGTTGGTGAAGTCGTCGGGCCCGCTGTTCTCCAGCGCCATCACCGCGCATTCGCCCGCCGCCAGCCCGGACTCCAGCGCCTTCGAGATTCCCGCGCCGGACGCCGGCTTGCCCGCTCCAAGTGAGTCACCGGTGAAAAGCACACCGGGTCGCCACGGCGGCCACGCGGTGAAGCCCATCGGCAGTCGCCAGGCGCGCACGCTTTTGTTCTTCTTGAGCTCCTCGATCGGCGGCAGCTTCCACTCGGGCGGCAGCGACCGCAAGAACTCGCCCAAGAACTGGGTGGCGTTGATCGCCTGCCAGTTCCTGTAGCTGTTCACGTACCCGAGGCCGATGTTGAACCGGCCCGAACCCATCGGGAAAACCCAGCCGTAACCGGGCAGTTGATCGCCCTGGAACGCCAGCTTGAGGTAGATGTCGAGGCTGTCGGAGTCGGGGCGGTCGGCGTGCATCTCCGAGCGGATCGCGATCGCCGAGTAGCCGTTGTACTCCGAGTCGATCTTCAACGCGCGCTTGATCGGGGAGTAGGCGCCGTCGGCGGCGATGACTGCGTCGCCATAGACCTTCTCGCCGCTCTTGAGCGTCACTCCGACGACCCTGCCGTTCTCCATGATCGGAGCCGTCACCTCCGCGGACTGCCTCACCTCGGCTCCCGCCGACTCGGCATGCTTGAGCAGCAGCGTGTCCAGTTCGGTGCGACTCACGGTATGACCGTGGTCGGGCATGCCCGGGCGCTTCGGGAACGACAGCTCCCACTGGCTCGGGCTGAAGACCGTCACGCGGTTGACGCGGTGAAACTTGGCCACCTCGTCGGCCAGACCCATCTTCTGCAAATAGCTGACCGCGCGGGCGGTGAGCCCGTCGCCGCACGGCTTGTCGCGCGGGAATTCGGCCTTGTCCAGGACCACAACCTTCGCGCCGGATTGAACGGCCTGCCACGCTGCGGCCGACCCCGACGGTCCGCCGCCCGCAATGACGAGGTCGTAATGCTGCGTCATCGATCTCGCTTCGCTAGTGGGATTTCGCCCCGAATAGTACCCACGACCTGTGAATCGAGGGCGTCCGCCGACGGTGCGCCGCCGCTTCTGGGCAGGTCAGCCGCGGTGTGCGGGTAAAGTGTGGGCCGTGCGCAGACCGGCGATCCCCCGACCCAGCGTGAGTGCTGGTACGAAGGTGGACGCTCGCAGCGAGCGCTGGCGCGAGCACCGCAAGAAGGTGCGGGCGCAGATCGTCGACGCCGCGTTCCGGGCGTTGGACAAGCGCGGACCTGAACTGTCCATCCGCGAGATCGCCGAAGAGGCCGGCACCGCCAAGCCCAAGATCTACCGCCACTTCACCGACAAGTCCGACCTGTTCCAGGCGATCGGCGAACGGTTGCGAGACATGCTTTTCGCGGCGATCTTCTCGTCGATCGACCTGTCGGGTGATTCCGTACGCGAGATCATCCGCAGCAGCGTCGAGCACTACGTCGATCTCGTCGACGAGCATCCCAACGTGCTGCGCTTCCTCGTCCAGGGCCGCTTCGTCGAGCAGTCGGAGTCGACGATGCGCGCCCTGAACAAGGGTCGGGAGATCACGCTCGCGATGGCCGACCTGTTCAACCACGAACTGCGCGAGATGGAACTCGACCCCGCTGCGCTTCAGCTCGCCGCCTACACCACCTTCGGTTCGGCGGCGTCGGCCACCGACTGGTGGCTGGGTCCCCACCCGGACACGCCGCGCCGGATGCCGCGCGACAAGTTCGTCGGATACATGACGACGATCATGCTTGGCGCGATCAACGGGACCGCCGAGTTGCTTGGCATCAAGCTCGATCCCGACCGTCCCATCCACGAAGCCGTGCCGCGGACCAACGACTCCGTCGCCTGACCCGTCTGCTCGCGGCGGCTGGCTAGCGGCGCACGAACAGCGCCAGCACCGTGCGACGAGTTGCTTGGCCGGGATCAGCCTGTCCGCCAACGGTTCCGGCGGGCCGGCGGTGAGTTCGCCGACAGCACCGTGCCTTCACGGTCAGCGGGACCACGTTTGCTACTGCCTCGTCCCGCTCCACGACGAAGGCAGCCACCCGGCTGCGCAAGGATGTGAACCTTCCCCGGGCTCCTCAATGAAGTCGAACATTTCGTGAACCGACCTCCACAGAGCCCGACCGGCTCCGTCCAGACCCTGCTGGTGGCCTCCAAAACGTTGAGATTGCGGTTTTCCCATGTGATCTCGGGCAGGCGTACCACCGGCCTGTCCCGAGAGCGCAGGGCGGGGAGCAGCTCTGTCCGGCCTTCGGACGACAATGGTGTTGAATGTTAATCGTGAATTCGAGGCCCAGGATTGGCTGGGTCGCAGTAGCCATTGGCGTCTGCGCCGTGGTGTCGGCGTTCGCGGTCAGTTCAACTCGGGTTGGGGAGGGATTCGCATTCGGCTTTGGCGCATTCATTGCCTTCTTCGGGGCGCTGTCCGTCCTCGCCCACAACCGGGCCCCCGATCACTGGGGCTTGGTCGTCGTCGGTCTGGCCACCTTCATCGTTCCGTTCGTCGGCAACGCCTACAACTACGACCGGGGGGCCTCCTGGACGTGCTGGGTGGCCGGTGGCGTCGCCATAATCCTCGGTGGCATCGGCTGGACCCATGACAGGACGCCGACCGAGTACGGCATCAACGAGATGGGAGACAGCCAGACGCTGCGACACCGCTGGAGTTACTTGATCGGGCGGCTGGCGTTGATCATTGGTCTCGCCAGCGTACTTCTGGGTATCGCGTTGCACTCGACGCCTGGCGGGACCGCAGTCAGCATCGGCCTGGGCGGGATGATCGCCGTGATTGCCGTCTGGTCGCTGCTCGCATCCGAGCCCACCCACGACTTCTTGACGCTTGCCATCACGGGATTCGCGCTGTTTTTGTCGCCCTGGGTTGCTGGGTTTGTCGGGGACAACCTCGCATGGACGGCCTGGGTGGCCGGCGCCCTCGCCACCGCGCTTGGCGTGGCGGGCTACCTGCGAGATGAGCGCCTAGACTTCGCAACCGCCGTCCGCGACGATTCGGCTGAGCGGTACCGCAGACGATACCGCTGACGCTCCTTTGGAAATCTGTCCGCGAGTTGTCGCCGCCGTGATCATGTCGCTCGTGAGGCCAAAGGTTCCGCGTCTTTGACGGGCCGGGGGGCCTCCGGGGTTTCAACCCAGCTCGGGCACGGCTGAAGGGGCGTTTAGCTCGGTGTTCCGATCACGCGGCGTCGTAATCCCGGACCGCACGGCCTGATCAGCTAGGCCAGCCGCAGACGAGATACGCAGGCGTAGGTGGGGTCCTGCTGCACGCCGGACTGCTCGCGGTGGTGCCCCTTCCGCATACGAGCACGACGTGCTGCTTCGGGATGGCCAGAAGGGGGTCGAGGCGTCGATCTGACCGGCGACCAGGACCGCAGATCCGCCAAGGCGGATACCCGTCCTTCGCGAATTGGAGAAGGTTAGATTGCTGCCGCTAGCGACCTTCAGCCGGGGGCCAACTCGGGCGTCGTGGCGGCGGCGAACGCTGCCGCTCCGGACGCGTGGAGGCGCTTCGCGGCACTGATGGTCGACGCTTTCCAGGCCGCCGGTAGTCCGCTTCCACCGCCTCCCGACGAGCAGCAGTTCCGGCGCTCGGTTGCGCTGCTGACCGGCTCCGCGTGACGTCGTACACTGGTCCGCAGTTATGCGGTACCGGCGTTCCCAGGAAAGGACGAACCGCTATGACCGTCGCCGAGCCCACCGTGGAGAGCAGGGCCGACAAGGCGCCCGTTCACACGCGCGCGCTGATCATCGGGACCGGATTCTCCGGCCTGGGCATGGGGATCGAACTGCAGCAGCGCGGTGTCGACTTCCTCATCCTCGAGAAGGCCGACGATATCGGCGGCACCTGGCGCGACAACACATATCCCGGTTGCGCCTGCGACATCCCGTCGCATCTGTACTCGTTCTCGTTCGAGCCGAAAGCGGACTGGAAGAACCTGTTCTCGTACCAGCCGGAGATCTTCGACTACCTCAAGGGCGTCGCCGACAAGTACGGGCTCCGCCGCTACATCGTCTTCAATTCCCTTGTTGACAGGGCACATTGGGATGACAACGAATGCCGATGGCACGTGTTCACCGCGGACGGCCGCGAGTTCGTCGCGCAGTTTTTGATCTCGTGTGTCGGCGCCCTGCACATCCCGTCGATCCCGGACTTCGACGGACGCGACCAATTCGCCGGTCCCGCATTCCATTCCGCGGAGTGGGACCACAGCGTCGACTTGACCGGCAAGCGCGTCGCGGTGATCGGTACGGGCGCAAGCGCGATTCAGATTGTGCCGGAGATCATCGACACCGTCGCCGAGTTGCAGCTGTACCAGCGGACGCCTCCCTGGGTGCTTCCGCGCACCAACGACGAACTTCCTGGACGGCTGCGGGGCGCGTTGGACAACATCCCCGGGCTGCGGCTCGCCTTCCGCTTCGGAATCTATGCCATCCAGGAGGCGTTGGCGTTTGGGATGACGTCCCATCCGGGCATCCTGAAAGTCGGTGAGCTGCTGGGCAAATGGAACATTCGGCGTAGCGTCAAGGACCGCGAGCTTCGGCGCAAGCTCACTCCGCGGTACCGGATCGGTTGCAAACGCGGCTTGTTCTCCAGCACCTACTACGACGCAGTCGCCAATCCGAAGACGACACTGGTCACCGAGGGCATCGCACGGCTCACGTCCGACGGCATCGTCACCACTGACGGCACCGAGCGCAAGGTCGACGTCATCGTCTACGCGACCGGCTTTCACGTCTCCGACTCGTACAAGTATGTCCAGATCAAGGGACTCAACGGCGAGGACCTCGTCGACCGCTTCAACCGCGAAGGTCCAATTGCCCACCGCGGCACCGCGGTTGCCGACGTGCCGAACGCATTCATGCTGCTGGGCCCCAACACCGGGCTGGGGCACAACTCGATGGTGTACATGATCGAGTCGCAGATCCACTACGTCGCCGAGGCGATCAAGGCCGTCGACAAAGCCGGCGCCGAGGCGTTGGCGCCGACTCGGGACGCGTCGGATGCGTTCAACGCCGGACTGCAGGAGAAGCTCGGACATTCGGTGTGGAACACCGGCGGCTGCAGCAGCTGGTATCTCGACGAGCACGGCAACAACCGGGTGCTGTGGGGCGGCTACACGTGGCAGTACCGGTTGGCGACCCGGCGGCTGGATTCGAGCGAGTACCGGTTCTGGGGTCCGGTGCATCATGGTGCAGTCTCTTGATCCGATGATGACCTGCGCGAACGACCGTCAACATCTCTGATGTCCTCCTCGCCGGAGCCAAACTGCTGGCCGCCAGGACCAATCGCTGATTGGGGGCAGTTGTCGACGATGCGTTGAGGGTGCTGCTCAAGCGGGGGAGTTCGGATGCGTCACAGGAGAATTGGACTTTCCCACGTTGGCTCCGGTGGCCTGCAACCGGGTGTGAACCTCGATGACAAGAGGCTCTGGCCGACCTCCTGGGCGACAATGCTTTGCCCTGACGTCAACATTCTTCTCTATGCGATGCGGGGTGACAGCGTCCGCCATTCTGAATACGCCCAGTGGTTGCGGGGCGCGCTCACACCAACGATCGCGGTTGCGCGCGCTTCTCGCTACTCCGATGGCGCGTCCCATTCGACCTGTGACTGGCCAACACGCCAACACACGATGTTGTGTCGTGGCGCTTGATCGGGCACAAGGGGTTGTAGTGTCGGTAGCGGGCTATAGAACCGCTATAGACATTCGAGATGCTGGTGAGATGGGGTCCCGGTGGGCGATATGAAACTGATCGACCGCGTTTCCGCGATCAACTGGAACCGTCTGCAGGACGAGAAGGACGCCGAAGTCTGGGATCGGTTGACCGGAAACTTCTGGCTCCCCGAGAAGGTGCCGGTGTCCAACGACATCCCGTCGTGGAACACGCTGACGGCTGCCGAGAAGCAGCTGACGATGCGGGTGTTCACCGGGCTGACACTGCTGGACACCATCCAGGGCACCGTCGGCGCGGTGAGCCTGATCCCCGATGCGCTCACCCCGCACGAGGAAGCGGTCTACACGAACATCGCGTTCATGGAGTCGGTGCACGCCAAGAGCTACAGCTCGATCTTCTCGACGTTGTGCTCGACGGCCGAGATCGACGACGCGTTCCGCTGGTCGGAGGAGAACCCGAACCTGCAACGCAAGGCCGAAATCGTGATGGAGTACTACCGGGGCGACGAGCCGCTCAAGCGCAAGGTGGCCTCGACGCTGCTGGAGAGCTTCCTGTTCTACTCCGGGTTCTATCTGCCGATGTACTGGTCGTCCCGCGCCAAGCTCACCAACACCGCCGACATGATCCGGCTCATCATCCGCGACGAAGCCGTGCACGGCTACTACATCGGCTACAAGTACCAGCGCGGCCTGGCGCTGGAGGACGACGTCAAGACGGCCGAACTCAAGGACTACACCTACGAGTTGCTGTTCGAGCTCTACGACAACGAGGTCGAGTACACCCAGGACCTGTATGACGAGGTCGGGCTCACCGAGGACGTCAAGAAATTCCTGCGCTACAACGCCAATAAGGCGCTGATGAACCTCGGCTACGAGGCGCTTTTTCCGCGCGACGAGACCGACGTCAATCCGGCGATCCTGTCGGCGCTGAGCCCCAACGCCGACGAGAACCACGACTTCTTCTCCGGATCGGGTTCGTCGTACGTCATCGGCAAGGCCGTCATCACCGAAGACGAGGACTGGAACTTCTAGTGGTGAACGCGCAGTGAACCCGGGGCGAACTGTGCCGGATGGCAGTGGTGGGGCCACTGTCTGCGCGACACTTGGCGAGGTGACCACCACGTCGCTGTTCCAGTCGATCCTGCGGTGGCTTCGCGCCGGCTATCCCGACGGCGTCCCGGGACCCGATCGCGTGCCGCTGCTGGCCCTACTGCGCTCCACCCCGCTGACTGAGTACCAGGTCAGAGAAGTCGTCCGCCACATCACCGGCGAGGCATCGCCTGACCATCCGATCGACCACGACGAGATCGCCGAATTCATCAAGGACGTCACACACCACGACGCCGGCCCGGAGAACATCAACCGCGTCGCCTCAAAGCTCGCCGCCGGCGGCTGGCCGCTGACCGGAGTCGGCGAGCTGTAACCCGTGCCGAGCGTGGGGCCTATGGACGGAATTCGGCTCATCGATGTCCGTTAGGCCCGTACTCGGCGGGGTCTAGTTAATCGGCGCGTTCAGCCACCTCAGGTCCGCGATGATGCCGCGGGCTGCGACGATGCCCTCGCCGGTCTGCCACACCTCGTTGTTGACGATGAACACCCGGTTGTCGCGGTTCGCCGACAACCGCCGCCAGGCGTCGCTGCGCAGAATCTGCGGAGCCCGTTCCTTGGCGGCCGGCGACGCGAACGACACATAGACGATGTCGGCGTCGGCGGCGGAGAAGTCGGCCTTCCCAGGTTCGCTGGTACCGATCTCGATGTAGGGCCTGTCGGTGAACCGCTGCGCCGCCGGCCGGTCCACTCCGACATCCGCGAGCACGCTGGCCGGGAAGTTGGCCGCCCCGTAGACGCGCAGGGCGTTGTCGGTCAGTTGAACCACGGAGGCTTGGAAATGCGCCGCGTCATTGTCGATGCCGGCCCGGGCTGCGAACGCGTTGAATTCCTCGACGAGCCTGCCCGCCGCGTCGGCGCGCGCCGTCGCCGCCCCTACCAGCCGCAGGTTGTCCTCCCATGCGGCCCCGGGAGCGCCCGTGAACACGGTCGGTGCGATCTCCGCGAGCGACGGGTACAGCTCGGGTGTCAGGGCTTGCGAGCCGAGGATCAGGTCCGGGGCGGCCGCCTTGATCGCGGCCAGGTCGGGGTTCGATCGCGATCCGACACCGCGCAGGTCGTGGATGACGGTGCCCAGATACGACGGCTGACTCGGCGACCCGTCGGGAATCGCGGCCGCGACGATCCGCGTCTGCAGTCCCAGCGCACATAGCGCGTCGAGCTGGTCGCCCGACAACACGACGATGCGCTGAGGCTCCGCCGGCACGTCCGTCTCCCCGGCGGCGTGGCGAACGGACCGGACCGGAGGGCCGGGATCCGGCGCAGCCGTCTGCGGGGCGCAGGACTCGTCGGGCCTGCGCTGGTTGCCCAGCACACCGGCATCGGCGATCTTCGTGGTGCTGGTGATCACCGACGACTGGCCCGGGTTCTTGGGCGATCCGGCACCGCAGCCCGTGGTGAGCATGAGGCAGATGACTGCCGCGAGACCCGCCCTGAGCACGTCGCCGACGGTAACACCCGCGGTGCGCGGCAAATGACTACGACAGTTTGTAGGACCGGCCCCGAGCGGCCAAGCGTCGAAGTCTAGGATTTGGTTCAGCAACGCGCGCGAACTTTTGGAGGAGCTCTTGACCGCGGAAGCCCTTCGCTTTGAAGGACTCGAGGCCACCCGACCCTTCCCGGCCCGGCTGGGACCCAAGGGCAATCTCATCTACAAGCTCATCACGACCACCGATCACAAGCTGATCGGGATCATGTACATCGTCACCTGCATGGTCTTTTTCTTCATCGGTGGGTTGATGGCGTTGTTCATCCGCGCCGAGCTGGCGGTGCCGGGCCTGCAGTTCCTCTCGAACGAGCAGTACAACCAGCTGTTCACCATGCACGGAACGGTGATGCTGCTGTTCTATGCCACCCCGATCGTGTTCGGCTTCGCCAACATCGTGCTGCCGCTGCAGATCGGCGCGCCCGATGTCGCCTTCCCGCGGCTCAACGCGTTCTCGTTCTGGCTCTTCTTATTCGGTGCGCTGATCGCGCTCGGGGGTTTCATCACTCCGGGCGGTGCCGCCGACTTCGGCTGGACTGCCTACAGCCCGCTGACCGACGCCATCCACAGCCCCGGCGCCGGCGGCGACCTCTGGATCCTCGGCCTGGCCGTCGGCGGGTTGGGCACCATCCTCGGCGCGGTCAACATGATCACGACGGTGATCTGCATGCGCGCGCCGGGCATGACGATGTTCCGGCTTCCGATCTTCACCTGGAACATCCTGGTGACGAGCATCCTTGTGCTGCTGGCCTTTCCGCTGCTGACCGCGGCGCTGTTCGGCCTGGCCGCCGACCGCCACCTCGGCGCACACATCTACGACCCGGCCAACGGCGGGGTGATCCTGTGGCAGCACCTGTTCTGGTTCTTCGGCCACCCCGAGGTGTACATCATCGCGCTGCCATTCTTCGGCATCGTGACCGAAGTGTTCCCGGTCTTCAGCCGCAAACCCGTCTTCGGGTACTCCACACTGGTCTACGCGACGATCAGCATCGCCGCGCTGTCCGTCGCGGTGTGGGCGCACCACATGTATGCGACAGGCGCGGTGCTGCTGCCGTTCTTCTCGTTCATGACGTTCTTGATCGCGGTGCCCACCGGGATCAAGTTCTTCAACTGGATCGGCACGATGTGGAAGGGCCAACTGACGTTCGAGACGCCGATGCTGTTCGCGATCGGCTTCCTGGTCACCTTCCTGCTGGGAGGCCTGTCCGGTGTGCTGCTGGCCAGCCCGCCGCTGGACTTCCACGTCACCGACAGCTACTTCGTCATCGCGCACTTCCACTACGTGCTGTTCGGCACGATCGTGTTCGCGACGTTCTCGGGCATCTACTTCTGGTTCCCGAAGATGACGGGTCGGTTGCTCGACGAGCGCCTGGGCAAGATGCATTTCTGGCTGACGTTCATCGGGTTTCACACTACGTTCCTGGTGCAGCACTGGCTGGGCAACGAGGGCATGCCGCGCCGATATGCCGACTACCTGCCCACCGACGGGTTCGAGGGGTTGAACATCGTATCGACGATCGGTGCGTTCATTCTCGGCACCTCGATGCTGTTCTTCACCTGGAACGTCTTCCGCAGCTGGCGCTACGGTGAGCCGGTGACCGTCGACGACCCGTGGGGCTACGGCAACTCCCTGGAGTGGGCCACCAGCTGCCCGCCCCCGCGGCACAACTTCACCGAGCTGCCCCGGATCCGTTCGGAGCGGCCGGCGTTCGAGTTGCACTATCCCCACATGTTCGAACGCATGCGCACCGAGGCACACGTCGGCAAGCACGCCACCGTGGGGGAATCGGGAGGCATGGGCCCGCGCACGGAACCCGACCGCAGCGGGCAGGCGGCGCCGGACCGGGGCTGAGCGCAGTGCCCAACGGCGGCGCAACGATCTCGATCCTGATCACCGTCACAGGAGTCGATCAGCCGGGTGTCACGTCGGCGCTCTTCGAGGTGCTATCGCGCTACGACGTCGAACTGCTCAACGTCGAGCAGGTGGTGATCCGCGGCCGGCTCACCTTGGGGGTGCTGGTTGCGTGCGCGGAGGACGTCGCCGACGGGTCCTCACTGCGTGAGGATGTGCAGCGGGCGATTCACGATGTGGGACTTGACGTTTCGATCGAGCGCAGCCGCGACTTGCCCGTGATCGTCGACCCGTCCACGCACGCGATCGTCGTGCTCGGCCGGCCGATTACGGCGCGGGCATTCCGTGCACTGGCGGCCGAGCTTGCGACGCTTGGTGTCAACATCGACTTCATCCGCGGCGTCTCCGACTACCCGGTGACCGGGCTCGAACTGCGGGTCTCGGTGCCTGCCGATCGGGGGCGCGAGTTGCCGGCGGCGCTCGCGCGCGTCGCCACCGAAGAGAAGGTCGACCTCGCGCTCGAGGACACCAGTCTGGAGCGACGGGCCAAGCGGCTCATCGTCTTCGACGTCGACTCCACCCTGATCCAGCAGGAAGTCATCGAGATGCTGGCCGACCGGGTCGGCGCCCGCGACGCGGTGGCCGCGATCACCGACGCGGCGATGCGCGGGGAGCTCGACTTCGCCGAGTCGCTGCGACAGCGCGTCGCGACGTTGAAGGGCCTGCCCGTCAGCGTGCTCGACGAGGTCGCCGACGAGCTGGAGCTCACGCCGGGCGCCCGCACCACGCTGCGCACGTTGCGGCGCCTGGGTTTTCGCTGCGGCGTCGTGTCGGGCGGCTTCCGCCAGGTGATCGACCCGCTCGCGCACGAATTGATGCTCGACTTCGTCGCGGCCAACGAGCTCGAGATCGTCGACGGTGTGCTGACTGGCCGGCTCGTCGGGCCGATCATCGACCGGCCCGGGAAAGCCAAGGCGCTCAGGGACTTTGCGCAACAGGCCGGCGTACCGATGGAGCAGACCGTGGCGGTCGGCGATGGCGCCAACGACATCGACATGCTGGCGGCGGCCGGGCTCGGGGTCGCGTTCAATGCCAAGCCCGCGCTGCGCGAGGTCGCCGACGCGTCGCTATCCCACCCGTACCTGGACACGGTGCTGTTCCTGCTCGGCCTGACGCGGGCCGAGATCGAGGCTGCCGACGCGGTCGACGGCCTGGTGCGCCGGGTCGATATCCCACCGAACTAGCGTCAGTCACCTCCGCGTGACGGCGCTCCGATCCGCACGATCAGCCCGGCGTACTGTCGGAAATGGCGATCGTGGAGGAAGTTGTCGAAAACGAATCGTCTACCGGCATCGCCGAGGGTACGTGCGCGCTCGGAGTCGTCGAGCAGGTCGGCGACAGCATCACCGAACGTGTCGAGATCGTGCGGATCGGCCAGCAGGACCCCGGTTTCGTTGGTGACTTGCTCGCGGATGCCACCGACTGCCGAAACGATCATCGGTCGGGATTTCCACATGGCCTCCGTGACTGTCAGGCCGAAACCCTCTTCGATACTTTTCTGCACGACTACTGTCGCGTGCCATTGGAGGGCGTTCACGACTGCCGCGTTCTCGTCGGAATCGGCCATCGGCAGCGACGCGATGTGGATTCGTCGACGGGTCGGCTCCGGCAGCGCAGCGTGCGCGGCACAGAGTTCGCTGAGCACGGCGGACCGTTCCGGGTCGTCGGCGACGAACTCGTCCGCGGGCCCGACGAGCAGGAGATCCGCGTCGGTGCGATCGGCGGTCCGGGCCGCGAAACCCTGCATTACGCCCACATGATCTTTGAGGCGGTCCCAGCGGGCCACCTGCAGCACGATCGGCCGGTGAGGCTCCGGAGGGGGATACCCGTCGACCAGAACCGCGCGGGTGGCGACCTCGGCCAGACGGCCGTCGAGCCGGCGGAAGACGGGCTTGCCGATTTGATGCCCTCCATCGAGCAGTCCACCGGCTGTCAGCACCGCCCGCACGGAGTCGGCGTCCATTTCCTGGTTCTTCGGCGAAAACGGGTCGATGGAAGGCGGCACGATCGCCGTCGGGCCGTGTGTCAACACCCTCGGGATGTAGATCCACCGGGAGAACACCAGACCATCTGCTTCGGTAACGTACGGCTCGATGAACGACCAGGCTTCGTTCACGTAGTCGTTCGGCCGCTCGGCGCCGATGTGGGTTCTCCAGATGACCGTGCAGCCGTGTCGCTGCAACGGACCCACTAAGGCAGCGGTCTGAGGGTCGTGCAGGACGACGACGCTGCCGGGTTCGATGAGGTTCTTGAGGTCGTCGAGATTGGCCTCGCTCGCCCTCTCGAAAACCAACCGCTCGTGGTCGCCGATCGCACCCTCGTCGCCGGATGCGCCGTGGATGAAGTTGTGTATGCGCTTGGTGATCGTGAAGAACTCGTCGTCGCCGGCTGTGACCGCCCACCGGGCCTTCATGCCGGAGCCGCGAATATAGGACAGCATCGTGCGCAACATCTCCGCCACGTCGCCGCCGTCGCCCGTCGAACTGACGCACCACAATTCACGGTCAGTGAAGATCGACTGGCCGCGACGGAGGGTATTTTGCATCACGTCCCAGCGTTGGGCGCCCAAGAGGGTCTTCCATGGCGCAATCGAGCGAGGCACCAAGGGGATTTCTCTTGCACCCACAGCCATGTGTTTCGCCCCTATCTTGCCAGTAGATCAAGGCCTGCTGGAGCTTCGGCACGTCCAGCCCGGCTCGACGCCAATTAGCCGGGTAGACGCAGAGGCGACGGCCGATCGATACCTGTCTGCGCACAACGGGTCCGGGTCCGCCGGCCGCAGCTTCTGAAATTCCCCCATTCCGTCAGCAACGTTACCTCTGCGCCGTCGCGGGATTCGGTCCCCGATGGTGATATCGCTGTCGCCAATCGGTGAGCAAGAACGGGCCGGGCTCTTCGTGTTTTCGCCAGCGTGGCTTCCCGGGGTGGGCGCGGTCCCGGGCGGTACGGATCCGTGGGCCAACCTCACGACGTTCGACTGGAACGGGCGGATGCTACCGGGTCTTGCCGTTGCACTCGCACCGCCAACGTGAGCCTGGCACCGGCCCAAGTGATCAGAAGATGACCCGCGATCGCACTGATTGACTTTTCGCCGTATGCGATTTTGTGGGGTGCTCACGCGGGGTACCGGCAGGGCCGGGACTCACATGCGGCACGATGATCGAGTGGTCGAAACGAGCCTGACTGAGCCCGATCCCGACCTGCTGATCGAGTTTCACAACGCGTCGCTGCGTCGCGGCGGTCGCACCCTCGTCGGCCCCGTCACCTGGTCGGTGGAGCTGGACGAGCGCTGGGTGGTCATCGGTCCCAACGGCGCGGGCAAGACGTCGCTGCTGCGGATCGCCGCGGCGATGGAACACCCGTCCTCAGGAATCGCGTACGTCCTCGGCGAGCGGCTGGGCCGCGTCGACATGTCCGAACTGCGCTCACGTGTGGGGTTGAGCAGCTCGGCGCTGTCGCAGCGCGTTCCCGACGGCGAGATCGTCCGCGACCTGGTGGTGTCCGCCGGGTACGCCGTGCTGGGCCGTTGGCGCGAGGTCTACGACCACGTCGACTACGAGCGGGCTCTCGACACCCTGGAAAGCGTGGGCGCCGAACATCTGGCCGAGCGGACATACGAGACGTTGTCGGAGGGCGAACGCAAGCGAGTGCTCATTGCGCGGTCCTTGATGACGGACCCCGAGCTGCTGCTTCTCGACGAGCCCGCGGCGGGGCTGGACCTGGGCGGCCGCGAGGAGTTGGTGGCTCGGCTGGCTGACCTGGCCGCCGACCCAGACGCGCCGGCGCTGGTGCTGGTCACACACCACGTCGAAGAGATCCCACCGGGCTTCAGCCACTGCCTTGTGCTCTCAGAGGGGCGGGTGGTCGCGTCGGGTCTGCTGGCGCAGACGCTGACCGCAGAGAACCTGTCCAAGGCGTTCGGCCAGTCCATCGCGTTGGACGTGATCGACGGCCGGTACTTCGCTAGGCGGGTCCGAACCCGCGCCGCACACAGGAGGCGCGCGTGAGCGCCCCGATGACACCACGCCCGGCGGCGACCGTGATGCTCCTGCGCGACGCCCCGGCCGGACTGGAAGTCTTTTTGCTGCAACGTCACTCGCGGATGGAGTTCGCCCCCGGCACAACGGTGTTTCCCGGTGGCGGAGTCGACGACCGCGACCGCGAGGCCGACATCGCGTGGACCGGTCCCGAGCCGGCGTGGTGGGCCCGGCGGATGGCCGTCGACGAGGAGCTTGCGCTGGCCCTGGTGTGCGCCGCGGTGCGCGAGACGTTCGAGGAGTGCGGCGTGCTGCTCGCCGGCCCCGGCGACGACAGCATCGTCACCGACGCCACGGCATACCACGGTGCGCGCGAACAACTTGCCAGCCGCGAGTTGGCGTTCAGCGACTTCCTGCGGCGCGAGGGTTTGGTCCTGCGCGCCGACCTGCTGCGGCCGTGGGCCAACTGGGTCACCCCGGCGCAAGGCCATCGCCGCCGCTATGACACCTACTTCTTCGTGGCCGCACTGCCTGAGGGCCAGCACGCCGACGACCGGACCAGCGAGGCGATGTCCGCCGGCTGGTCGCCGCCGGCCGCCGCGGTCGAGGACTTCGCCGCCGGCCGCAGCATCCTGCTTCCTCCCACCTGGACTCAGCTGGACACGCTGCCGAAGTTCGGCGAACGCGTCGACGACATCCTGGCCGTCGACCGGGAGATCGTCGCGATGCGCACCGAAGTCATTGGCTCCGAGGGCAATTGGAGTCTTGAGTTTTTCGACTCGGAGCGCTACAACAAACTGCTCGGGGGCCGGGGCTGGTCGTGAACGAGTTCGTCAGCGTCTATGTCGGCGACGAGCGGCCCGGCATCGGGACGATCGTGTTCTCGCGCCCGCCGAGCAACACCCTGACGCGGCAAGCCTGTCGCGAGATCGTCGCGGTGTGCGCTGACGTCGCCCGTCGTGACGACATCGCCGCCGTGATCCTGTTCGGCGGCCACGAGATCTTCTCGGCAGGCGACGACCTCGCCGAGTTGCGGGCGCTGAGCCCTGCCGACGCCGACGGCGCCGCGCGGTTGCGCCAGGACGCCGCTGATGCCGTCTCCGCGATCCCGAAGCCGACCGTCGCCGCGATCACCGGCTACGCGCTGGGCACCGGGCTGTCGCTAGCGCTCGCCGCCGATTGGCGAGTCAGCGGCGACAACGCAAAGCTGGGCTTCACCGAGGTACTGGCCGGGCTGATCCCTGGCGGCGGCGCGCTGGGGCGCGTGCCCGAGCTGGTGGGGATCAGCCACGCCAAGGATCTCGCGTTCTCGGGCCGGTTCGTCGACGCCCGCCACGCGCGGGCGATGGGGCTGCTCGACGAGATGGTGGCACCCGACGCCGTGTACGACGCAGCCGCCGACTGGGCGCAGCGCTTCGCCGGTGTCACCCCGTCGGCGCTGGCAGCTGCGAAGGCCGCGATCAACGACCGCACGCCCGAGGGGGAGCGGCGGGCCTACGTCGATGCGTTCGCGGCCGCGGACCGGCGGTTCGTGGCGCACCGATGAAGTGGCCGAAGAGCAAACGGCACGGCTAGGCTGCCCCGTTATGACGACCACCAGTCACGATCCGGTGCCGCAGCCGCACGCGACGGCCGAACAGGTCAAGGCCGCCCTGCATGACAGCAAGCTGGCGCAGGTGCTGTACCACGACTGGGAGGCGGAGTCCTATGACGACAAGTGGTCGATCTCCTACGACAAGCGCTGTGTGGACTACGCGCGCGACTTGTTCGACGCGACCGTGCCTCGCGACGAGTTGCGCCGCCTGCCCTATGACCGTGCGCTGGAGCTCGGTTGCGGCAGCGGTTTCTTTCTTCTGAACCTGATCCAGGCCGGGGTGGCGCGGCGCGGTTCGGTGACCGATCTGTCGCCCGGCATGGTGCGGGTCGCCACCCGTAACGGCGAGAACCTGGGGCTTGAGATCGACGGGCGCGTTGCCGACGCCGAGGGCATCCCGTACGAGGACGACACGTTCGACCTGGTCGTGGGTCATGCTGTGCTGCATCACATCCCCGACGTCGAGCTGTCGCTGAGGGAAGTGGTCCGGGTGCTCAAGCCCGGCGGCCGGTTCATTTTCGCCGGGGAGCCGACCAATGCCGGCGAATCCTATGCGCGCCCGCTGTCGACGCTGACATGGCGGGTGGTAACGAACGTGACGAGGCTGCCGGGGCTCACCGGATGGCGGCGCCCGCAGGCGGAACTCGACGAGTCGTCCCGCGCGGCCGCGCTGGAGGCGATTGTCGACCTGCACACGTTCGATCCGGACGAGCTTGAGCAGATGGCCCGTCGTGCCGGTGCGGTGGACGTCTCGACGTCGACCACCGAGTTCACAGCCGCGATGCTGGGCTGGCCGCTGCGGACGTTCGAAGCGGCGGTGCCGCCGGAGCGCCTCGGCTGGAATTGGGCGAAGTTCGCGTTCAAAAGCTGGATCGCGCTTAGCTGGATCGACGAGAACGTCTGGTGTCGCCTGGTCCCGAAGGCCTGGTACTACAACGTGATGGTGACCGGAGTCAAGCCGTCTTAGAGTTCACGCTCGAGGACGTTTCGTACCTGCGGTCACCAGCAGGGACCGACGCGCTTGCGCAGCTGTCGACCTTTGCGCTGACCGACGCGACCCGCATCGCCGACGTCGCCGCGGCCCGGAATCTGTTCGGGGAGCGTGCAGCAGTGCTGATCGAGACAGTGCTGCTGCGCCGCCGGGCCGAAGCCAAGCTCAACGATGCCGGGGCCTGGCTGTTCACTGACGAGCCGCTGCAGCAAGCGACCGCCGCACCGGTGGCCGCACACCGCGCATCCCGGTTGACGGGCATGGCCGTGCACGACGTCACCTGCTCGATCGGCACCGAGCTGGCCGCGTTGCGCCCGCGAGCCTCCCTCGTGCTGGGCAGCGACGTGGACCCGGTACGCCTGGCGATGGCACGACACAACGTCCCCGACGTGCCGCTGGTGCGGGCGGATGCCCTCCGCGCGGTTAGCCGCGGCACCGTCTTGGTGGCCGACCCAGCTCGTCGCGGTAAGGGCCGTCGGGTCTTCCACCCGCGCGACTTCAGCCCGCGGCTGGACGCGCTGCTGGACGTCTACCGTGACCGCGAGATCGTCGTAAAGTGCTCTCCTGGAATCGATTTCGGCCGTCTGGGGTTCGACGGCGAGGTGGAGGTGGTGTCGCTGTCGGGCGAGGTGCGCGAGGCGTGCCTGTGGTCGCCGGGTCTCGTCGAGAGGGGAGTTTCGCGACGGGCCACCGTGTTGCGTGGGGACGGGTGTGACGAGGTCACCGACGGCGAACCGGACGAGTGTCCCGTCGGCCCGCCGGGGCGGTGGATCATCGACCCGGACGGTGCCGTGGTGCGCGCCGGCCTGGTCCGTCAGTACGCGGCGCGGCCCGGACTGTGGCAACTCGACCCGAAAATCGCGTACCTGTCCGGCGACGAATTGCCGCCTCTGACGCGCGGATTCGAAGTGCTCGAGCAAATCCCGTTCGGCGAGCGCCGGTTACGTCAGGCACTGGCCGAGAGGCACTGCGGCGCTGTCGAAATTCTCGTGCGCGGCGTGGACGTCGACCCGGCGGTGCTGCGGCCGCGGTTGCGACTGCGTGGGGCACAACCGCTGTCGGTGGTGATCACCCGGATCGGCGCGGGGTCAAGTGCGCGGGCTGCGGCGTTCATTTGTCGCCCGTCGCGGTGACTGCGCGGGTACCCTGGCGCTCGACTCGTTCCAAGGACGGTGCATGACACGCTCAATGGGGGCGGCCGCCCTGCTGGCCGCCGCGATACTGATCGGGTCGGGGGAAAGCGCCGTGGCGCAAGCGCAGTCGCCGTGCGCGGACTTCGGCGGCAATGTCGACGGCACGACGTGCCGGGTGCACACCAGCACCAGCGCCTACATGCTCGACGTCAGCTTCCCGGTCGACTACCCCGACCCGGGTCCGATGGTCGACTACCTCAAGCAGACTCGCGACGGGTTCGTCAATGTGTCGCAGATGCCCGGCTCGACGGGGCTGCCGTACGCGCTAGACATCGCATCGGAGCAGTACCGGTCCGGTCGGGCGCCGGGCGGCACCCAGAGTGTGGTGCTGAAGATCTATCAGAACGTCGGCGGGGCACACCCGCTGACGTGGTACCAGGCGTACAACTACAACCTCAACGCGCGGCGGCCGATCACGTTCGACACGTTGTTCACGCAGGGCAGCAAGCCGCTGCCGGTTATCCTGCCGATTGTGCAGAAGGAGATCGACACGCAGCTCGGCGGGCGCGTGACGATCTCGGCCAGCGACGGCCTGGACCCGTCGAAGTACCAAAACTTCGCGATCACCGACGACGAGTTGATCTTCTTCTTCGGCCAGGACGAGCTGCTGCCGTCGGCCGCGGGGGCGACGGTGGCGCACGTGCCTCGCTCGGCGGTCGCGTCGATGCTCGCCCCGCTCTAGTTTCTCGCTACGGCCCACGCACCGAGAGGAGGCCGTCGGCGTCGATCTCGACGCGGGTCTCAAAGTCGCGACTGGTGTCCTGCAGCCTGGACCGCATCCACTCGGCGTCGTCCTGACCTACGCGTTGCAGGCGCATCCTTCTCCCGCGCATCGGCACCATGTGCAGCTCGATCAGTTGGCCGCTGGCGGGGTCGACGGACGCGAAGTACATCAGCCGCAGCTCGCCCCGGTACGCCTGGTAGCCGCCGATGCCCTCGTAATCGTTGACGAGATCGCCGCAGCCGTAGAGGATCAGCTTCCCCCGGTACACCTCGATCGGTCGCGGGTGATGCGACGAATGCCCGTACACCACATCGACGCCCGCGTCGATCAAGCGGTGCGCGAAGGCGCGCTGGCCCGCGTCGATGCCGTAGCCCCAGTTGGAGCCCCAGTGCAGGGACGCGACGCAAACGTCGCCGTCGCCTTCGAGCGTCGACACGCGCTCGGCTAACTCGTCGGCGGTGGCCGTCGACGTGTCGGAGATGAACGCAACGCCGGGGCGGTCACGCGTCGCGGCCCAACCAGCGGGCACACCACTGGATCTCAGGCCGGCCGCACCGCAGATCACACGGCCGCCGCGCGTTTCGGTGACGACGGGCCGGTGTGCTGCGTCGACGTCGAGACCCGCGCCGACACTTCCGAGTTCGGCGTCCGCGAGCACACGCAAGGTGTCGGCGAGTCCGTCGGCACCGAAGTCAAGGATGTGGTTGTTGGCCAGCACGCACACATCGGGTCGGGCTGCGGTCAGGCATTCGACGTTCTTTGGGTGCATGCGGTAGTGGATGGCCTTGTGGGTCGCAAAGTCGCCACGAGTGGTGACGGCGGTCTCGAGGTTCAGAAGCCGTGCGTCGGGGGCGACCTCGTCGAGGACGTCGAGCGCGTCACCCCACGGCCAGCGGAAGTCGGCCGGCTGCGGGACCGGACCGCTGGCCCGCTCGGCGAGCTTCACATATGTGCGGGCGTCGCCGACCACCCGTTCGCGCAGCGTCGGGTCACCCGGGTGGGGCAGGATCTGGTCGACGCCGCGACCGGTCATCACGTCGCCGCACAGAAAGATGTTGAGGCCGTTCATCGGTGCTGGAGACCATTGTGCCGCTGCGGGACTCAGGCCGGGTCGAAGCCGTACACCTGGCCGTCACTGGTCGCCGTGAAGACTTGGCGGTCGGTGGCGACCGACACGCCGACTGGCCAGCCGGTGGCCTGCGGCAGAGGATAAATGTTGACCGTGCGCCCGTCTCCGGTTCGGAACACCAGCAGCGCCAACCCGTTGTCGGCGGAACGCGCCACGGTGTAGCCGACGTCGCCGGCCTGGCTGGCGGTGCACAGCGCGGTGACGTCGTCGCGGCGCCAGATCACGTCGCCGCGTTCGCCACTGTCGCGGACCGCGACGAGCTTCGCGTCGGGTCCGCCGCCGGATACCAGCAGGCCGCCTGGTTGCACAGACGGCGGGGTCTGCGGTGAAAAACCCAGCGGCACAGACCATTTCAGTTTGCCGTCCTTGCTGTCGAGCCCCCACAGCTTGCCGTCGCGGCTGTTGACGTACACCGTCGAGCCGTCGGCGGAGAACACCGGGCTGCCGATCACCCCGCCCTTGACCGCATCGCTGGACCATTCCACCGTCAGCACCTGGCCCCCGTCCGCGCGATACCTCAACGCGGTCAGCGTCGCCGCGGGGCTGCCCGGCTGCCAGACGCCGGCGACGATCAGCCCGGCCGAGTCCGAGTACGCGGGCGCAGCGGCGACGGGGCAAGCCGCTGCGGCGGGCTGGCAGTCTGTGAGCCCGCGCTGACTGTCGGTGGGGTCGACGCCTTGCACCAGATCCAGCGCCGAGCCGACCATCTCGCCGCGGTGCGCGTCGACCACCTGAACCTGACCTAGATGCGTGAACACCAGCAGCCGGTTCGGTTCGAGGAACCGGGGGGTCAGCGGCATCCCGATGACGGGATGGCGCCAACGGATCCACTGGGTCGTCGGGAACGACAGCATGGTGCCGGGTTGGCCGACGTAGAGGTTGTCGAATTTGTCGAAGAGCGCGCTGGCGAACCCACCGCCGAGAACCAGGCGAGTGCACCAGCGCTGGCGGCCGTCGTTGTCGTGCTCCCACACCATCAGCGAACAGCCCGCCGCGGTCTGCGCGTTGGCGGCGAGGTAGTTGCTGGACCCAAGTGCCACCGACGCGAACAGGCTGCCCTTGACCGAGCGACTCCACGTGAGCTTCAGCTTTTCAGCGCCGGCTGTCGCGGTGTAGCTGCTGTTGGCGGCGTCGGCGTACTGGGCCGACCAGCCGGCAGCGGGCGCAGCATCCACCCAGCCGTCGGTGTTGCCGCATCCGGACGCGGTTAGCACGGCCGCCGTCGCGAATGCCGCCAGGCGCCCGGGGATGCGGAGTCGCAAGAACATACGTCCTTCCGTGGGCGCTTGGCTGGCGTCCACTGAGGGTAACCCGGCGGGTTGCCGTGCCCGGCGTAGGCTTTGCGGCCATGACGACGATGTGGGGAGCACCGTTGCACAAGCGCTGGCGGGGGTCGCGACTGCGCGATCCGCGCCAGGCAAAGTTCCTGACGCTGGCTTCGCTGCGGTGGGTGCTGGCCAACCGCGCGTACACGCCCTGGTACCTGGTCCGGTACTGGCGGCTGCTGAAGTTCAAGCTGCAGAATCCGCACATCATCACCCGCGGCATGGTGTTCCTGGGCAAGGGTGTGGAGATTCAGGCCACCCCCGAGCTGTCCCAACTGGAGATCGGGCGCTGGGTGCACATCGGCGACAAGAACACGATCCGGTGCCACGAGGGCTCACTGCGTTTCGGCGACAAGGTGGTGCTGGGCCGCGACAACGTCATCAACACCTACCTCGACATCGAGCTCGGCGACTCCGTGCTGATGGCGGACTGGGTGTACGTCTGCGACTTCGACCACCGGATGGACGACATCAACGTGCCGATCAAAGATCAAGGCATCGTCAAGAGCCCGGTGCGGATCGGCCCAGACACGTGGATCGCGACGAAGTGCACCATTCTGCGCGGCACGATCGTCGGCCGGGGTTGCGTGCTGGGGTCGCACGCCGTCGTCAAGGGCCATATACCGGACTACTCGATCGCAGTCGGCGCGCCGGCCAAAGTGGTGAAAGACCGCCGGGTGGCCTGGGAGACCTCGGCCGCCGAGCGCGCGCAGCTGGCCGCCGCGCTGGCCGACATCGAGCGCAAGAAGGCTGCGCGCTGACCTGTTTATCGGCGAGCGTGTGTCTGCACGGCGACACGCCGTCTGAGGGCGGACAACAGCACACGCTCGTGGTTACGGCAACAGGCTGCGCGGGTCGTCGGGAACCTGCGTCTCCTCGGACTTCGATCGCGGCGTCGACTTCTCCAGGAACCGCAGAAGCTCGACGGGGAACGGTAGCACCAACGTGTTGTTCTTCTCGGCAGCCACCTCGACGACGGTCTGCAGCAGGCGCAGCTGCAGCGCCGCCGGATGCTCGCCCATGACCTCGGCGGCCTGAGCAAGTTTCTGGGATGCCTGCAGTTCTCCGTCGGCGGTGATGACGCGGGCTCGTCGTTCCCGTTCCGCTTCTGCTTGCCGGGCGATTGAGCGCTTCATCGAGTCGGGCAGGGCGACGTCCTTGATTTCGACGCGGTCGATGTGGATTCCCCAGCCCATCGCGGGGCTGTCGAGCATCAGCTCCAGGCCCTGGTTGAGGCCTTCGCGGTTGGACAGCAGATCGTCGAGGTCGCTCTTGCCGATGATCGACCGCAGCGACGTCTGCGCCACCTGGGCGATCGCCGAGATGTAGTCCTGCACGTCGACGGCGACAATCACCGGGTCGGCGACCCGGAAGTAGATGACCGCGTCCACGCGCACGGTCACGTTGTCGCGCGTGATGCCGTCCTGGGCGGGCACCGGCATCGTGACAATCTGCATGTTGACCTTCTGCATGCGGTCGGCCACGGGGATCAGCATTGTGAGTCCCGGTCCGCGTACGCCCTTCTGGACACGTCCGAACCGGTACACGACCCCTCGTTCGTACTGCCTGATGACGCGGAGGTTGGTGCCGAGCCAAAAAATCCCGGCGCCGAGAGCGGCTGCGAGTGCATAGGGAAGCATTGTGGCCTCGATTCCGTCACCCGATTCTTCCACCGGTTTCGGGGTGCCTCAAGGCGTCGCAGTGCCACGATATGGGCCATGACCACGCCGGCACTGTGCCGCACCTGCGGAGCTGAGCCGCGGGCGGGGGCTCGATTCTGTGACGCGTGCGGTACGCCGATGTCAGTGACTGGAGCGCAAGCCGAGTACAAGCAGGTGACCGTTCTCTTCGCTGATGTGGTGCGGTCGATGGACATCGCAGCGACGGTGGGTACGGAGCGATTGCGCGAGATCATGACCGAGCTATTCAACTGCTCGTCCGTGGTGGTGCACCGCTATGGCGGGACGGTGGACAAGTTCACCGGCGACGGCATCATGGCTGTCTTTGGTGCACCGGTCACATTGGAGGACCACGCATTGAGAGCCTGCCTAGCCGCGTTGGACATTCAACGTGAGACGCGCGGGCTGGCCACTGACGTGATGCTGCAGCTTCGGGTCGGCCTGAATTCCGGTGAAGTTATTGCTGGCGAGATCGGAACAGGCCCTTTGGCTTACACCGCTGTAGGCGAGCAGGTAGGCATGGCGCAGCGGATGGAATCGGTGGCGCCACCCGGTGGGGTGATGGTCAGCGAATCGACGGCGCGGCTGGTCGAGGACACTGCTGTGCTCGGTGAGCCGGAGATGGTGCACATCAAGGGCTCGTCGTCACCGGTGACCGTACGCCGATTGGTGGGAACGCCTGCCGAAGGAACACGGCCGGTCCGGCGATTGTCAACATTGGTCGGCCGCGACTGGGAGATGACGACCGTCGCAGGCATCCTTGACCAGT
Source organism: Candidatus Sericytochromatia bacterium (assembly GCA_050262635.1). Lineage (GTDB taxonomy): Bacteria > Actinomycetota > Actinomycetes > Mycobacteriales > Mycobacteriaceae > Mycobacterium. The sequence goes on from JBLNEK010000137.1 coordinate 24,670, forward strand.
CGATGAGCGGCAAGGGCCGAATCGTTGCGTTGGTCGGACCGCCAGGTATCGGCAAGAGTCGGCTGGTGGCCGAGGTCACCGCTCTAGCGCTCCACCTTGGTGCCGAAGTGGTCACGACGTACTGCGAGTCCCATACGAAAGACGTCCCCTTCCACGTCGGAGCGCGCCTCCTGCGAAACGTCTTCGGAATTGGAAACCTTGACGCGGAGGTGGCCCGGCCCAGGATCCGTTCACGTATGCAAGGCAGCGGCAGCGAAGATGTGGCCTTGCTCGAAGATCTGCTCGGCATCAGAGCGGCAGACACCGCCCTGCCAGAAATCGACCCCGATGCACGCCGGCGCCGGGTGGCTGCGCTTTTGAATGGGGCAGCAGTGGCACGAACGACGCCGACTCTGTTTGTCATCGAGGACGCACATTGGATCGATGACGTCAGCGAGGCGATGATCGCCGAGTTCGGAACGGTGGTGCCGCAGACACATTCGCTGGTGCTCGTAAGCTACCGCCCGGAGTACCACGGGGCGCTCGATCGAATGCCGGGATCTCACCGAATTGCGCTCGCCGGGCTTGATGATTCGGACTGCACGGCACTGGCCACCGAGTTTCTCGGGACCGACCCATCTGTGTCTCAACTGGTCGTGCAGGTTGCTGAACGCGCTGCGGGTAACCCGTTCTTCGTCGAAGAGCTAGTCCGCGATCTTGCCGAACGAGGGGTTATCGCCGGTCGACCAGGCGCATATGTATGCCAACAGCAGTCGGCAGACGTGGCCGTACCGGCATCGTTGAGGGCAACGATAGCCGCGCGTACCGACCGTTTAAGTGACACGGCGAAGCGGACATTGAATGCAGCAGCTGTGATCGGATTGCGGTTTGACGCAGACTTGCTTGCGATACTTCGGGATAACGTCGAAGTAGGGGAATTGATCGAAGCAGAACTCATCGACCAGGTGACTTTCACGTCACGCCAAGAGTTTGCATTCCGGCATGCCCTAATACGCGCGGTGGCTTACGAATCACAGCTGAAATCGGATCGTTCCCAATTGCACCGCCGTCTAGCCGATGCGATCGAGCAGCGTGACCCGGGCTCATCCGATGAGAACGCCGCACTCATCGCCGAGCACCTGGAGGCGGCGGGTGACCTTCGGGCGGCCTACGAATGGCACATGCGCGCCGCAACATTGGCGGACGCTCGCGATGTGAGAGCAGCTCGCACAAGCTGGGAGCGAGCGCGACAAGTCGCCGATCGGCTTCCTGCCACCGATCCGGATCGCGCAGCCCTGCGGATCCCGCCACGCGTCTCGTTGTGTGAGAGCACCTGGCGGGTATGGGGAAGCATCGAGGAGGCAGGGTTCGACGAAGTCGAGGAATTGTGCACCCAAGCAGGCGACTACTTCTCGAAGGCGCGAGTTGTCACGGGACTAACAGTCGCGCTGGTGTTTCAAGACAGATTCCGCGAGGCGGTGCGCGTTGGATCGGAACTAGCCTCATTGCTCGAGTCAATCGGCGATCCAACCCTGACGCTTGCGATGCTCACTGGTGCCACCAATACCCAGTTCCAAGGCGGTGAGGCACTCGAAGGGCTGCGCACAGCACAGGTATCGATCGACCTGGCAGCCGGTGATCCGACCAAAGCCGCCATGGCGATCGGCTCACCATTGGGGATGGCGACAGCACTTCGGGGCGCATGTCGATACAGCCTCGGAATACCTGGCTGGAGAGAAGATTTCGACGGGGCCATCTCAATAGCCCGCGCTGTGGACCCGACGTCGTACGCCGCTACCGTCATGTACAAGTACGTCTTCCCGGTCCACAACGGTGCCCTACTGCCAGACGAGAGCGCCCAGCGAGACACCACCGAAGCGCTAGAGGTCGCCGGACGGTCCAGCGACGACTTCGCGTTGGCGGCTGCACAGCTCTGCCGACTTATCGTCGTCGCGCACGGCGAAGGGTCTGAGCGGGCTGGTGTTCTTGATTCGCTACGCGAGTATCGCGATTCGGGCCTACAGCGCCGGCCGACAGCCAAGGGAGCGCGGTTCGTGGACACCGAAATCGCAAGAGAAACGATGGAAAGTGGTGATTTGGACGGCGCCATCGAACTGGCACGCGCAAGCGTGGACTTCCTCTTCGACTCGGGCGACATGACGTCACGTGGCCCCGCCGTCAGCGTGCTGGTGGAATCGCTGCTTCGCCGAGGGGCGGAATCCGATGTCGCCGAAGCTGAGGCGGCAATCGACAGACTGGCGGCCGTGCCGACAGTGCCCGGGTTCGTACTCCACGAACTTCCGCTGCTGCGGTTGCGTGCGCTGTCGGCCCTCACCCATGGCGACGAAGCGAGCTACCGCGACTTCGCCAACCGCTACCGAGCGATGGCCAATCACCTTGGCTTCGAAGGGCATATGGCGATTGCCGCGGCGATGTGATCGCCTATCTCGTCAGCGTCTCGGTCCGGGAGGCTGCGGCGAGGTCGCGACCTGCGATCAGGTGGTGAACCGCCCCGTGGCCCAACAGATCACGGAACGCTTGCACGGTGTAACCGGTGACGACTGCTTCTGTGCGGGCGCGGACCGTCGCTGATCGGGGGATGCTAAACAACGCGCCCAGTTCGCCGAAGTAGTCGTCCATTCTCGCCGTCTTGAGCAATTCCTCACTGCCATCCGCCATTTCGCGAACGATGTCGAGCTCGCCCTGCTCGACGATGTAGATCAAGTCCCCCATAGAGCCCTGCCTGAACACGAGCGAGCCGGGCGTGAGTCGCACGGTCTCGGGTGGCTTGCTCGTCGAGGCGACCTGCGGCACCAGCTCCACAACCTGATCCGCGATTGGCAGCGTCCGGTTGTCGTGGGTGGCGACGACGACTACGCGGTCACCGTTTGCGAGTCCGCGGATCAGCCGCAGCACCTCGCCGACCTGTATGTAGTCCAGATGCGCGGTCGGTTCGTCGGCCAGGATCAGCGGGGGGTCGAGCGCGAGCGCGCGAGCAATAGCCACCCGCTGTTGCTGTCCGGCGCTCAGGCCGCCCGGCCGATGATGAAGGCGTTCCTGCAAGCCGACGCGTGTCAGGAGGTCCTCGGCTCGCCTGCGCGCGGCGCGCCTGGACGACCCCGTCACAAGCATTGGCACCATGACGTTTTCGAGTGCCGTCAGACTGGGCACGAGGTTGAAGGCTTGGAACACGATGCCGACGGAGCGCCTGTACTCGGATAGGCCTCGGGCGTCCAACGTGGTGACATCGATATCTCCGAACCTGATCCGGCCCGACGTCGGGGTCAAGATGCCTCCAATGCAGGAGAGCAATGTCGTCTTGCCGCATCCGCTCGGGCCCAGTAGCAGCACGACGGAACCGCTGGGTGCCTCGAGGTTCAGATGGTCGATTGGACGCATCGCGTAGCCGCCGGCGGAGTACTCCACCACCAGGTCTTCTATCCGTAGATCGGCCATGGCTCAGGGACCTCCGAATGCCGTTGCCGGATCGATGTTTACAGCGCGTCTAAGCCCTGCCCCGCTCGCTAACAAGCCGATCACGATCGCGATCGCGGGCAGCATCAGGAACGCTGAGGCGGGAATGGCAACCCGCATGGGGAACAACGGGGTGAGGGCCACCGAGAGGAGGGCGCCACATGCCGCCGCGATGACCGCGACGAGCACTGACTGCAACACAAGGCCGCCGAGCACCGAACGTGTTGAAGCGCCGACCGCCTTGAAGACTGCGAAGTCCCGTACCCGTTCGAGCGCCGAGATGTAAATGACGGAGCCGACGATCGCTGCGGCAACGATCCACAACAGGACGGCGATGATTCTGATCGCCTCGTACGCGGGCTTCAACGGTCGCAGCAGGTCGTCGACCGCAGTGTTCCGGTCGACGGCCCGATAGCCGTCGGGAATGTGCACCGGCGGACCCTGCAGACCGATCGATGAAACGAGTGGCTGACCGGAGAACACCGCCTGTTGTGCGCCGGCGACCGTGAAGAACAAATTGGGTTGGTGGGCAAGCGCCGTGGAATCTTCGACTATCCCGACGACTCTCAACCTGCGCGAGCCGACTACCACGTCATCGCCGATGTCTCGGCCCAGCGCGCTCGACACGGCGACCTCATTTGGGGCAGACGGTGCCCGCCCGGTCGTTATGTGCGGCATTCCCGGGCCGCTTGCGGGTGCGCCGAACAAGTTGGAGCTACGTGTCCAGTTGCCGTCCTTCGCCAACGTGGCCGAGTACACCAGGCCCACTGCGTCAGGACGTCCGGTTGCCTGGGCTACGGGGCCGACTTGATCCGCGCTGAACGGCGCAGAGCCGACGAACGGCCCGGCGGCGTCGGACTTCACGATGAATGTGTCGATGCCCAGCGAGTCGACCGTTTCCCGTGTCTCGACCTGAAATCCATTGGACAAGCCAGTGAGGACGAGTGTCATCGCGAAAACCACCGCAGTTCCGAGGATCGCGATGATGAATCGCCTCCGGCGCCACTGGAGGTCGCGCAACGCGGCGATCAGCATCTGCTCACTCTGGTGGAATTGACACACGGGCAAATCCATCTGCCGGAGCCGTCATAGTTGCTGTGCTTTCTGCCGAGTCTCCTGATCGATCGACTGGCAAACAGAAATGATGATGCCATCGCCGCCATGCGCAAACAGATACCCGGCAGACGGCTGCTACCAAACCGTGTGTGGCCACACTAACAATTTGTCAGGCGCGAAAATTGCAGGGCTCCATCGTCTCTCGTGGCCTGTACGTTGCAATTGAATCTTGCTGCCCGTCGCACATATGTGAACCGTGTCTTTGAAATCGGCAATGACCTGCACATATGTCCGCTCTTGCGGTCGTAGTCCTTCGTGTGCAGGAGCTTAAAGACGCAAACCGACAACCTCACAAATGTCGCCGAATCCGACTCGTCTACGTGATTTTCATGCGTCCGTTTGGGTATAAGTCGCGGGTGCGTGCCGCCGTTGCCCTGTACGGATGGTTTCTTCGACCACCCCGTCGTTAGCAACCGTTCGGTCGCATCACAACCTACGATCCCGACCCGATCACTCCCTGAAGAAGATGAACACAGCAAATCCATTCCGGCACCCATTCCGTGTCCCCCGCATCGAAGAGCCGCGTACCGAAGGTTTCTTCCACCTGAGAGATGGCCGTCGGCTGGGCTATGCCGAATACGGAAATCTTTCGGGCCCGATAGTGCTGTGGTTCCACGGGACCCCCGGCGGCCGCCGCCAGTTCCCTCTCGGGGGGCGGCGCGCCGCCGAGAAACTCGGTCTGCGCGTGGTGATGGTAGAGCGGCCCGGCGCGGGCCTTTCCGATCCGCACCGCTATGAAGCAGTGGCTGATTGGGCGGCTGACATGGAGCAGGTGGCGGACGCTCTCAACGCAAACCAGGTGGGCATCGTCGGCTATTCCGGCGGTGGCCCTTACGCGCTTTCATGTTGTGGGCATCCTGCGTTCGCCAGTCGGGTCGCAGCCGCGGGCGTACTGGGGTGCGTGCCACCGGCAGTGGGACCCGACGCAACCGCTACCGGAGCCGTCGACCTCGCTCGCCGCGCCACGCCAGTGGTGGGCGGACTGCGTCGGCCGATGGCATGGATGTTGACCGGACTCGTGCTACCGCTGATTCCGTTCGGGCATTACGGCTACCGCGGATTCGCCAATCTCATGCCGGAGTGCGACCAGGAGGTTTTCTCGCGGCCCGACATCGAGGCGATGCTGATCGACGACGTCATCCTGGCAGCCAAAGGCCGGTTTCAGGCCATGGTGGACGACGTGCGTCTGTTTGGGCGCGACTGGGGCTTCCGGCTGGCCGACGTTAAGGTGCGCGTTCGCTGGTGGCATGGAGACGCCGATCCCATCGTGCCCTGCGAGGCCGCCGAAGCCGCAGCCTCGCAGCTTCCCGACGTGGATTTCATTGTGCGATCCGGCGAAAGCCACCTCGGCAGCATCGCCGCCGCCAACGAGGTCCTGGAGGCGATTAGTCCTTTCCTGTGAGCCGTCCGTGGGCGTTCAAACGATGAGTCGCACGAAAGATCCAGGTGTCCCGCGATCGCGAAACCCTACGTCGAGGCGGCGGGGTACGACCTCCGGGGCCGTGTCGCGAGCGCGTAGGGCTCTAACGATCGGGTAGCGCCTTTTCGGCGATCACCGGCCGCGGCAGCGGCTCGCGTTCGCGCCGTTTTGCCGCCAGATACACCTGCGCGGTCTCGCGCGCGATGGTGCTCCAGTCGAAGTCAGATGTCAGTCGCTCGCGTGCGGCGAACGCGCGGCGCTGAGCGGCGTCGGGATTGTCGAGTGTCTTGCGCACCGCCTCGGCGAGGCCGTCAATGTCCTGCGGGGCGAACGACATTCCGGTCTCACCGTCGATGACCGCCTCACCGAGCCCACCGACCTTCGACGTCACCAGCGGTGCACCCGCAGCGGCGGCCTCGAGGGCCACTATTCCGAACGGTTCATAGTGGCTGGGCAGCACGACGGCGTCCGTGTCATGCAGCGCGCTCAGCAGCGCGTCGTGGTCGAGATGACCGACGAACGTCGTCGCCGTGAACACCCGGTGCCGCCGGGCCTGTGCTTTCAGCCAATTCAGCTGTGTCCCGTCACCGGCGATCGTGAGAGTAGTGCCTGGATGGGTGCGCCTGATCCGCGGTAGCGTTGCGATCAGGTCGTGAATTCCCTTCTCGTACTCCAGTCGGCCCACATAGAGCAGCCGCGATGGCCGGCCGCTCCTTGTCCGCTTAGCGAAAGGCCAACGGGCAGCTTCGATTCCATTGCGGATCACTTGAACATCGGCAAGGTCAGGTCCGAACAGCGTCGAAATCTCTTCGGACATCGACGACGAGCAGGTGATCAACGAATCGGACTCGCGCGCCAGCCAGTATTCGAGCGCATGGACCTGTCGATTGACGGCGCCGCTGATCCATCCGGAATGCCTGCCGGCCTCAGTGGCATGCAGCGTGGAAACCAATGGCACGTCGAAGAATTCGGCCAAGGCGACCGCGGGGTGTGCCACCAGCCAGTCGTGGGCGTGCACGACGTCCGGTGTTAAGCCGAGTGCGAGCCCGGCTCGCGTCATCGAATGGCCCATCGCCAACGTCCACGCCATCATGTCGGTGCTGAAGTCGAAATAGTGGGGGTCCTGGGCGGCCGCGACAACGCGCACACCGTCGTGGATCTCGTCGGTGGTCGGGTGTGTCGACGGGTCGGTGTCGAATGGGCGGCGGCTCAGCACCGTGACATCGTGTCCGTCGGACGCCAGCGCGGTCGCGAGGTGATGGACGTGCCGTCCTAGCCCGCCGATCACCACCGGCGGGTACTCCCACGACAGCATCAAGACGCGCAAGGATGCACCTTCGTCTGCCGCGAGCGTGGGCAGTTTTTCGCCAATTGCGGGGTGTAGCCCGACAAAAACCCACGCTACCCCCAAACGGGAGACACCGGCGTA
>JBLNEK010000138.1:0-3050 GCA_050262635.1 Candidatus Sericytochromatia bacterium
ACCCAGCCGGCACATCCTTGTGTTTCTCGCAGTGAACGGTGGCCTGACGGCCGCCTCCCTCCATTCGCAGATCTGACCACACCGCGCCGTCCCAGGCGTTGGAGCCACGACCCGCCGTTCCACTGCGCGAGGAGTGGTGGACGCCCGGCGGTTGCCGTGGTCATCTACATGGTCGGCATGTTGCTCGGTGTGCTAGTTGCCCTCTGGGTAGCGCGGCGCGCTCATTAGCATGACACACCGCGAGCCGGGGTTGACCCGCAATCACGTCGTCTCGTCTTCTGCTAAGTAGCGGTAAAGGGTTGTGCGCCCGATGCCGAGCGTCCGGCAGATGGTGGCGGCAGTTTCCCCGTCGGCGTTCATCCGCCGGGCGAGTGCCCCGGCGTCCGCCGCGTTCTTCTGCACCGACGCGATGTCGTCTGAGTCGCCGCGAAAAGTATGGGCTGACGTCGGGGGTTACGGCACGGTCACTGATGCGTCCCGGTTCGACGCATCATAGGTCGCAAATTCCACTTCAGTCACTACCGTCACTGTGGTCCCGTTCTTGGCGTCGAATGCTGACGTTCAGCATCAGGGCGGAAACACTCCAAAGGAGAAGACCATGCGCTTGACGGTGTATCGCCGGTTACCCACGCTCGCCCTGGGCGTCGTGTCGATAGTGGTGCTGGCGGCATTGTTCGCCATTGTCGGCCCGGGAGGGTCAGGACCGGCATCTGCCGCGCCGAGCGGCTGCCCCAATTTGAACGCGATAGGAAACTTCAAGACCGCCACCAACGTCGCGGCTTCGTTTTCCACCAGCGGTAACACCACGACGTACACCTTCGTCTCGCTGACGAACGAGAATCCGACGGGAGGAGTGCCCGGGCTGATCGACTACTGCGTCTACCCAACGAACCCGGACAAGCCACCCACCGCCACCACAGTGGACGTAAAGAATCCGGCGGGATGGACTGCCGTGGTGAAGAAACCTCCGGCCTTTAACAGCTTCTCCTTCTCGCGGCCGAACGGGGACAACACCAACATCCCCCTCGACGGCAACACCACGACGATGGGCACCGCGACATGGGCCACGGTTCCCAACCAGGAAATCCTTCTGCACATCAACGACCCCGGCGTGTGCAATATCCTCTACGGCGGCAACCCGGGCACCTGCTTCGTTAAATCAGGAAACCTGGCGTCGGTCTGCGACAAAGGCAATATGAACCTTGCCTACAACGCGAATTCGTACGGCGCGGTCAACTGTTACACGGCCGCCCAGGGCTTCGAGTGCTGCCAGACGAATGAGTTCGGCGACGCAGTGCAGCTCGCGGGCAGCGCGACAGGACTCGCGAAGCTGGATGTGTTGTTTGCGAGCTATGGATGCGGCACGAGTGGACACTGGAACACCGGTGACTGTGTGACGAACTCGCCGCCGAACTTCACCGTTCCGATTACGGCGAAAATCTACGACAAGGCGACCCTGACGCCCATCGCTACCGTGAACCAGAACGTCACCATCCCGTTCCGGCCTTCGGCGGATAACCGGTGCACGGGCGCAGACGCGGGCAAGTGGTTCAACCCTGATGGCGCTGGCGGTGGCCGGTGCCAAAACTCCATCGGCACGATCATCACGTTCCCGTTGGGTGGGACCGCACTTCCCAGTGGGGTCAATCAGGTCGTCTGGACGGTCCAGTTCAACACCACGACTTCCGGTTACCACCCGATTGGCGCAAGCACCTGCTCTGTCTCATCCGGTGGTTGCGGGTACGACTCGTTGAACGTCGGAACGACGGACTTCCTCGGTGCGCCCTACGCCGGAACCGATCTCAACGCGAGTACGGCCTACTCCTCCACCCAAACACAACCTGCTCTTCATGAAATCACCATCTCGGAGGGCAGGCCGTTGGGCGCGATCACGACCCAATAGCCATGGAGTCGCGTACGTGAAACACAGGTGAGTCGGTAGCGTCCCGTCAAGATACGGCTGGAAACTGCACTGACCGGGTGTGGCCCGCAGGTCGCCGAGCCGCCCGCTGGCCATAACCGGTTGACGGTTCAACCCGTGACCCGTCGCGCACAAACAGCCAGGAGAGGTCGGGTACTTGCTCGACCGTTGGTTTGTCGTGGCGGCCCGGTGCCCGATCCCCGGCGGAACGTGTTACTCCTCGTCGCTTTCCCCAAGGTAGCGGTAGAGGGTGGTTCGCCCGATTCCCAGCGTCTGGCAGATGGTGGCGGCGGTCTCCCCGTTGGCCTTCATCCGCCGGGCGAGCGCGGCGCGCTCACCGGTGAGCTTGGCGGGCCGCCCGAACTTGATGTCGTTTTTCCGGGTGCACGCACGCTTCCAGGGTCCACCCGGGCATGGTGATGACACCGCACTCGGTGCCGAGCGCCACGCCTAGATGATTGGCGTGCAGCGGGTTGGTGACTCAGGTCCGGTGTGGCCACGGAATGCGGCCCGGCGGCTGGCGGTGGAGGGGCCACTTCACCATCGGGTCGACGGATTTGTGGCAATCAGGCCCACAGACGCCTGATGCGGCGCGTAATAGACGTGCAGGTCAGGAAATATCTAGGGGTGGTCGCTATGGCTCGTGCGCTTCTTGTCGCAGCGGCCCCACCTTCGCTTTGTTCGAGACCATCAGAAGCACATCAAGAAAATCGGAGTCGTGACAGACTCCCACCTCGGAGATGTCGCCGAGCACTTAACGTCACACTTCGTGTCAGCGGAGATCAAGCATTTCCCTGCTGGTCTGATCGATGCAGCGAGGCAATGGATCATCAGCGGCTCCTAACGACATAGGTGAAATCATCTGATCTTTGGCGGGTGAGCCGGTGGCGGATGACAGTTCGCTTCCCGGTTCATTAAGGGCCTCGTCAATCGCCAGGTGAGAGAGTAGTGGTGAGCGTCTGGATGGACTCTGTGCGACGGAATAGCAGATGTCTCGCAGTTCGCTCTGAGGTAGGGCGGCAGTGCCGTGCGCAGACGGGGTCCTACTTGCTCCCGGGGATCCGGCTGTGAGAGTTGCGTTGAGTCAGGACTGGATTTGCTGACTGAACAGCCACGCCGCCGCCGCGTC
>JBLNEK010000139.1:0-33045 GCA_050262635.1 Candidatus Sericytochromatia bacterium
AGATGGCGCCGGACCCCGAAGACATCGTTCGGCACACCACGTTCGTCGCGTACGGAGAGGCCACGATCGACGAGTTGTATTACCTCGCCACCGAACACGCAAAGCGGGAAGTCGGCGCCGGCAAGGAACCTTACGATGTGAAGGTCGGCGGCAAGGGGACGCCGTTGGTCGGCGACGAGGAGCGCAATTCGTGGCCGTCGACGTACAGGGTGCGGGCGCGGAAATAGTCACCGGCATCACCGTTTGGAACCACAAGAAAGGGAGACAGGATGGGTTCGACCAACGTGAACGTGACTCGCGATGAGCAGGGGAACGTCGTGGCTCACTGGGTTGGCACAGTGACCTTCGATCCAGGCGTCTACGGCGACCACGACTCGTATCACGCACTGATCAACGAGTGCGTGGAGAATTTCAAGACGGAATTGCAGGCGGAGATCTACAAGAACTTCACGACCTAGGCCCGTTGCGTCAGTCCAGGTAGTCGCGCAGCACCTGAGAACGGCTGGGGTGACGCAACTTTGACATCGTCTTGGACTCGATCTGGCGGATCCGCTCGCGCGTGACGCCGTAGACCTGACCGATTTCGTCGAGCGTGCGGGGCTGCCCGTCGGTCAACCCGAACCGCAGCCGCACCACTCCGGCTTCGCGCTCCGACAGCGTCTCCAGCACCGAATGCAGCTGATCCTGCAGCAGCGTGAACGACACCGCGTCGACGGCCACCACGGCTTCGGAGTCCTCGATAAAATCGCCGAGCTGCGAATCGCCCTCGTCGCCGATGGTCTGATCCAACGAGATCGGCTCACGCGCGTACTGCTGGATCTCCAGCACCTTCTCCGGCGTGATGTCCATTTCCTTCGCGAGCTCTTCTGGTGTGGGCTCGCGGCCCAAGTCCTGCAACAGTTCTCGTTGGATGCGGCCGAGCTTGTTGATCACCTCGACCATGTGCACCGGGATGCGGATCGTGCGAGCCTGGTCGGCCATCGCGCGCGTGATCGCCTGGCGGATCCACCATGTGGCGTACGTCGAGAACTTGTAACCTTTTGTGTAGTCGAACTTTTCGACCGCTCTGATCAAACCGAGGTTGCCCTCCTGGATGAGATCCAGGAAAGCCATGCCGCGCCCCGTGTAGCGCTTGGCCAGCGAAACCACCAGCCGCAGGTTCGCCTCGAGCAGATGGTTCTTCGCACGGTCGCCGTCGCGGCAGATCCACATCATGTCGCGCCGCTGCGCGGCCGGAAGCTTCTCGCCGCGATCGGCGTACTCGGCCATCAACTGCGTGGCGTACAGCCCGGCCTCGATCCGCTTGGCCAGCTCCACTTCCTCTTCGGCGTTGAGCAGCGCCACCTTGCCGATCTGCTTGAGGTAGGCACGCACCGAGTCCGCCGACGCGGTGAGTTCGGCATCTTTGCGCGCTTGCCGCAGCGCCTCTGATTCCTCTTCGTCCCAGACGAAGTCGCCCGATGCCTTGTCTTTCTCGCTCGGCTCGGCGATCTCGTCGTCCTCGGCCGCCGGTGCCGCCTCGACGGTGGCGGCGACGGCCTCGGGTTCCGGCTCCGCGTCGTCCTCGGCCTCGTCGACCGTTTCGACATCGTCCTCGACAGCCAGGTCGTCAAGTTCGAGGTCGGTGTCGTCGACCTCGATGTCCTCGCCCGGTTCGGCATCGAGCTCGAGATCGGCCTCGAGGTCGTCGACGGTTTCCTCGACGTCGACGGGCGCGGCCTTCAGGTCGACCGGCTCCTGCGCCGCCGCCTTCTTGGACCGGCTGCGTGACGGCGCCGCCGGCGCCGCCTTCTCGGCCTTCGCCCGCGATGCGCGCGGCTTGGTGGTTGCTTTCCCGGTATCCTTGGCGGGCGCCTTGGCCGGCGCCTTGGCCGGCGCTTTGGCCGGCGCTTTGGCCGGGGCCGCCTTCGTCGCCTTGCTGGTCTTGGTGGTCTTGGTGGCCCGCTTGGCCGGGGCGGATGCCTTCGCCGATGTCCGCTTGGCGGGGGTCTTGGTAGCGGTGCGCTTCGCCGGCTCTTCGGTCGCCCGGCTTGCTTTCGTCGCTGCCACGTACTCCCTTTCGCCTCTGCCGACGTCGTTCACGCACCGCGCAGGGCACGACCCGATGTGGGTTGGCTTGCGCTATGTCGAATGTCGGCGTGTCTGCGTCTTGTCCGTCGCCGCTTCTTCGATCTGCGGCCGCCGCCGACCATTGTAACGACAGCGCCGGCTCAGACCCGTCTCAGCGGGGCGATTGCACTGGTCACATCGACTTCCGCGGCCATCGCCGCGCCGACGATCCCCGCCGTGTTCTGCAGCGCGGCCGCCACCACGGGCGTGCGGCACGTCAGCAGCGGCACCCACTTGTCCGCCTTGCGGCTGATGCCGCCGCCGACGATGAACAGGTCGGGCCAGATCGCGTTCTCGATCGCGACCAGAACCCGGGTCACCTCGGGTGCCCAGCGCTTGTAGCTCCAGCCCTTCTTCTCCTTCACCGACGAGGCGGCCCGGTGCTCGGCTTCCATCCCGCCCACCTCGAGATGGCCGAATTCTGTGTTGGGAAGCAGGATCCCGTTGTGGATCACCGCCGACCCGATGCCCGTCCCAAACGTCAGCAACACGATCACGCCCGTGTTGTCCCTGCCCGCGCCGAACTTCTCCTCCGCGAGCCCGGCGGCGTCGGCGTCGTTGAGGACGGTGACGCGCTGGCCGTCGAGCGCTTCGCCGATGACTTTGGTGGCCTCGAGCCCGATCCACGCCTCATCCACGTTGGCCGCGGTGCGGATCACACCGTTGGTGACCACACCCGGGTAGGTGACGCCCAGCGGCTCCGTCCAGCCGAACTCCCGCACCACTGCGGCGATGGTCTTGGCGACCGCGTTCGGCGTGGCCGGCTGCGGTGTGGGCAGCTTGAAGCGTTCGCCGATCAGCTGACCGGTCTCCAGGTCGACGATGCCGCCCTTGACGCCGCTACCGCCGACGTCCACGCCGAACCCTCGGCGATGCGACGCGGCGCCGGCGTCGATGTCGGTGGCAGGGGTCTGCGTGGCGGTCATGAGCACTCCTCGGCGGCAGTCAACGCGACCCCAACCCTACTGTCTGCGGGTGGCGCAAGTAACGATTCGCGTGCTGCGATGTGGCGGTGACCCGACCCGACATCGACGTGGCCGAACTGCGCTCTGTAGCTGAGCAACTGGCCGCGGAGGCGGCCGAGTTCGTGCTGGCGCGCCGTGCCGATCTGTTCGGAGATGGCCGGCCGCATGACGGCGACGGCACCGTCGGAACGAAGAGCACCCGAACCGATCCGGTGACGGTGGTGGACACCGAGGCCGAGCGGCTGCTGCGGGACCGGCTGGCGACGCTGCGGCCGGGGGAGGCCGTGCTCGGCGAGGAGGGCGGCGGACCGCGCGGCAGCGACCAGGGCGTGACGTGGGTGCTCGACCCGATCGACGGCACGGTGAACTTCCTCTACGGGATTCCGGCGTACGCAGTATCGGTGGGTGTCCAGGTGGGCGGCGTGTCGGTGGCGGGGGCAGTGGCCGACGTCACCGGGTGCGTGGTGTACTCGGCGGGCCGCGGTCTCGGCGCCCACGTCGCCGACTCGTCGGGATCGGCAAAAGTGTTGCGCTGCAATCCGATCGACGACCTGTCCATGGCTTTGGTCGGAACCGGCTTCGGTTACGCGCCGCCGCGGCGCGCGGCGCAGGCGGCGGTGTTGGCGGGTGTGCTGCCGCATGTGCGCGACGTCCGCCGGATCGGGTCGGCTGCCCTGGACTTGTGCTCGGTGGCCGCGGGCCGGCTCGACGCCCACTACGAGCACGGGCTGAATCGCTGGGATTGGGCGGCCGGTGCGCTGATCGCCGCTGAGGCGGGCGCAACGGTTGTGCTGCCGCGCACCGACGGGCCGTCGCTCACTGTGGCGTCGGCGCCCGGCATCGCCTCTGACTTGCTCCGGCTGCTCGAGCGGCTTGGCGCCGGCGGCGAGCTACCGGAGTCGTGACTCAGCAGGCGTCGCTGTTGTGGATCTTGGGCAGCAGGGCGAGGTCCGGCCCCGTGGTGGCTTCCGGACGCAGGCTGGCCAGCATCGCGTCGATCTCGTCGCTGTGGCTGAGCGCCGTGAACTCGGTGCCCAGCGCAAGGTCAACGGTGTCGTCGGGCCGCGCGTCCTGATACAGCTCGACGCAGGGGGCCACCAGCCAGACGGCCGCCGCCGCCGCCTGCCCGGCCCGGCCGAACCGGATCTGTCCCTGACACACCAGTCTCGTGTCGGTGTAGACAGGGTCGTTCTCGGCGGTGGGCTGGCCGAAGCCGAGATCCTTCAACGCACTGGCCACGGTCGCGGCCTGCCCGCCCTGCCCGCTGGCGTTGAGCACGCGCACCTTGGCGTCGGCGAGCTTGGCGGGCGCGACGTCCGTCATGTTGGTGCGCGACACCTGCTCGCCCAACGTGGGCTGTGACGGGTCGCTTGGACCCGGCGGCGGGTTGCAGGCGGTGATCTCGCGCACATCGGACGGGCGGCTGAGGGCAACCACCCAGATGATTGCGGTGACGACGAAGAGGGCTGCGCCGACGATGATGGCCGGCCGGTAGTTGCGGCGTCGAAATGGCCGCCCGTGCCGGTCGTAAGCGGTGCCTTCGGTGATTTGCGCGACCACGTGTGCACTGTAGATGCAGCCGTCACCGCGCTTGGCAATGGCCCTGCGTCAACTGTGATGTAAATCACAGTTGAACTCCTCGCAATCCGGGCACGAATCCTTTGGCGGATGCGTTCGGTGCTGGTACAAAGCTCTGCTGCGGCATGTAGATAAGGGGGCAACGAGCTATGGCAACGGACTATGACGCCCCACGGCGGACTGAGGCCGACGATGTGTCCGAGGACTCGCTCGAGGAGCTGAAGGCCCGGCGCAACGAAGCGCAGTCAGCGGTGGTCGACGTCGACGAATCGGAGTCGGCCGAATCGTTCGAACTGCCTGGTGCCGACTTGTCCGGTGAGGAGCTGTCGGTTCGGGTCATCCCTAAGCAAGCGGACGAGTTCACCTGTTCCAGTTGTTTTCTGGTACACCACCGGAGCCGTCTGGCCAGTGAGAAGGACGGCCGGATGATCTGTACGGACTGCGCCGCCTAGTCGGTCGGCGACTGGGCCAAGGCGGCCAGCACGCGCTCGGGTCGGCGGCTGCTCACCAGCCAGTAGGGCGTCGGGTCCTCGGGATCGTCGAGCACCAGCAGCACCATCGGACCGACCCAGGGTCGGTGCAGGACGAAGGCCGCAGGATCGAGTTGTCGGCCCAACGCCGCCGACTTGGCCGATTGCGGAACTGTCGCGGACCGGCTGACGACATCGGCCGGCAGGTGCGCGGGTCCTGCCCAAAGGACCGCGGCGCCGTCGGCGTCACCGGTCACCCGCACTTCTACCCGGCCGAGCCAGATCAACACGCTCGCCGCCACGGCGAACAACGCCGCGAAGGAAACCCAGCCGGGCAGACCCCGCGCCGCCTGGTTAACCTCCAGGGCGATCAGCGCTGCCAGGCCGAACGCGGGCGGCCACCACCACCAAGGCACCGTCAACCGTTCGCGGTAGCGCACGGATTGCGACGTTGCGGGGCTTGCCGACACGCGGCCAAGGGTAGTCTTTGGCATCGTGTCCACCCCTCTGGCGGTCGTGCGCCTGGACCCCGAACTGCCGATGCCGAGCCGGGCCCATGACGGCGACGCCGGCGTCGACCTGTACAGCGCACAAGACGTGGAGCTCGGGCCGGGCGAGCGCGCCCTGGTGCCCACAGGTGTCGCCGTGGCAATCCCGTACGGAATGGTGGGGCTGGTGCATCCCCGCTCTGGATTGGCTGCGCGCGTTGGGCTTTCGATCGTCAACAGTCCGGGCACCATCGACGCGGGTTACCGCGGCGAGATCAAGGTCGCGCTGGTGAACCTCGACCCGAGAACACCGATCGTCGTGCACCGCGGCGACCGGATTGCCCAGCTGCTGGTGCAGCGGGTGGAGTTGCCGGAGTTGATCGAGGTGTCGTCGTTCGACGAAGCCGGGCTGGCGCAGACGGCGCGTGGCCACGGCGGGCACGGCTCCTCCGGAGGACATGCGAGTTTGTAGATGGCAGAACGTAATTCCACGATCGATCCCGACGTCGACGGCCCGTTCGACATCGACGACTTCGACGACCCCGCTGCGGCCGAGGTGGCTCGGCTGAACCTGGGCTCAGTGCTGATTCCCGTACAGGAAACCACTCAGCTACAAGTCGAACTCACCGAGGCGGGTGTGCCCAGTGCGGTGTGGCTGGTCACCCCCAAGGGGCGGTTCACCGTCGCGGCCTACGCGGCGCCCAAGAGCACGGGACTGTGGCGCGAGGTTGCCACCGAACTGGCCGACGCACTGCGCAAAGACAACGCGAAGGTCTCAATCGAGTCCGGGCCGTGGGGGCGCGAGGTGGTCGGCCGCGGGAACGGAACAGTCCGCTTTATCGGCGTCGACGGGTATCGCTGGATGATCCGCTGCGTGGTCAACGGGCCGGACGAGGCCATCGACGAGCTGGCCGACGAGGCGCGCAAGACGTTGGCGGACACGGTCGTCCGCCGCGGTGACACTCCGCTGCCGGTGCGCACGCCGCTGCCGGTCGAACTGCCCGAGGCCATCGCGGCCCAGTTGCGTGCGGCCCAGCAGGCTGCTGCCGAGCAAGGCGGGGAAGGCGAGGTGCAGCCGACCGCGCGCCGAGCCGCACCGGGCTCCGCGATGCAGCAGCTGCGCACGACGATGGGCGGCGCTTGAGCGGCGCCGAGCGTGGGCGCTCTGTACACGGGACGGCACTATTACCTCCATATCGCCCACGCTCGGCGACTATGCGTCGTTGAGCGCCGCGACACATGCCGCGCCCAGCGCGCTCGGGTCGGTGCCGATCTCGTCGAGCGTGACCGTCCGCAACGCCGCGCGAGGCGCTGCCGTCGCCCATTCCGCGGCCACCTCCAGCGGATGCACCGGGTCGTCGGCCGCACCCACCACGCCCATCGGGACCGCGAGCCGCTTCAACTCCGAACGGGTCGGGGCCACATAGCCGGCGGCCTCTTCCATCGCGTCGGGCAGGGCGGGCCACTGCCCGACCCACGAGCGGGCGAGCTCGTCGGCAAGCCATTGCGGACTCGACGCGCGCATCTGGGACGTCGTCGCCGCCAGCCCGTCGCGACGCAACGCCAGCGCCGAGTGCCGGGCCGCCAGCGCGGCGGCTGCACCGTCGGGAGAGCCGGTCCACGCCGGGAGCGCGGCGAGCACCGCGACCGCGCGATCCGGGTGCGCCAGCGCCCAGGCGACAGCGACGGCGGCGCCGATCGACACGCCACCGACCGCGATCGGCTTGTCAGCAGCGGCGTTGTCGAGCTCGGCCAGATAGCCGGCGACGAGCCCGCCTGGGCGCGGTGGCGCCGCCACCACCTCGGCGCCCGCGTCGTGCAAACTTGCGGCGAAGGCGCGGTAGACGTAGTCGTCGTCGGACCCGGTGCCCGGCAGCAGCACGGCGCGGACTCCGCTCAGGTCGACGGCCACCAGACGATCCTGCCCTTGTGCGCGACGACACGCAGGGTAACGCCGACACCACATGGCACGACGACAACAACAGGTCTACCGTTGCGTTTGCATGGTTGTATACACACCGACGTGTCAGGAGTTGGTCATGGCTGTGGCCGATGGAAGGGCCGATGGAATTTTGCGCCGGCTCACCCGTCGGCTGACCGAAGACCCTGAGCAACGTGACGCTGAGGAGCTGACCGACGAGGCCGCGAGTACTGGCGCGCAGCGGGCGATCGACTGTCAGCGGGGGCAGGAAGTCACGATGGTCGGCACGCTGCGCAGCGTCGAGGCGAACGCCAAAGGGTGCGCGGGCGGAATCAAGGCCGAACTGTTCGACGGCACGGACGTTGTGACGCTGGTCTGGCTCGGCCAGCGTCGTATCGCGGGCATCGAGCCGGGCCGCACGCTTCGGGTGCACGGCCGCCTCGGCAAACTCGAGAACGGGCAGAAGGCGATCTACAACCCGCATTACGAGATCCAGCGCTGAGGCGCGTGACCGACAAACGCAGCGTTCCGCGCGAGCTGCTCGACCAGATGGGCGGCATCAGCGGGCTCATCTATTCCTCGTTGCCCGTGGTGGTGTTCGTCCCGGTGTCGACGGCACTGGGGCTCGTTCCGGCGATCGTGTCCGCGTTGGCGGTCGCGGCGCTGATCCTGGTGTGGCGGCTCTGGCGCCGTGAGACGGTGCAGCCCGCGGTGTCGGGCTTCATCGGTGTGGGAGTCTGCGCTGTCATCGCCTACCTGGTGGGGCAGAGCAAGGGCTATTTCCTGCTAGGAATTTGGGCATCGCTGTTCTGGGCCGCGGTTTTTGCGGGCTCGGTGTTGGTGCGGCGACCGATCGTCGGCTACATCTGGGGGTTCATCAAGGACCACGACTCGAGCTGGCGCCGGGTGCGAAAAGCCGTCTGGGCCTATGACATTGCGACGCTGATCTGGGTCGCGGTCTTCCTCTCGCGGTTTTTCGTGCAGCGCTACCTGTACGACATGGACCAGACCGGCTGGCTCGGCGTGGCCCGCATCACGATGGGTTGGCCGCTGACCGTGCTCGCCGCGCTGTCGATGTACTTTCCGATCCGGGTAGCCCAGCGCGCGGTCCACGAGGCCGAGCTCGTCGAAAGTGACGTTTTGCAGGAAGAGTTCGAGTAAGCGTCTGCTACACGTCGATCTCGACTACACCTCGGGCAGCAGCAGTTCGCGAAGCTCGTCTTCCACTTCCGCGGTAGCGACGAACAACAGCTCGTCGCCGCCTTCCAGAGGCTCGTCGGATTCGGGAACGATCACCCGCGGACCGCGCAGGATCGTCACCAACGAGGCGTCGCGGGGAAGCTCCAGTTTGCGCACCGGCCGGCCGCCCCACGGGGTGTTGTCGGGCAGCGTGATCTCCACCAGGTTCGCCTGGCCCTGCCGAAACTCCATGAGCCGCACCAGGTCTCCGACCGCGACGGCCTCCTCGACCAGTGAGGCAAGCATCCTCGGCGTGGATACCGCGACATCGACCCCCCACGCGTCGTCGAACAACCACTCGTTGCGCGGGTCGTTGACGCGGGCCACCACGCGGGGCACCGCGAACTCGGTCTTGGCGAGCAGGCTGACCACGACGTTGGCCTTGTCGTCTCCGGTGGCGGCGACGACGACGTCGTACTCTTCGAGGTGCACCGACTCGAGCAGCGACAGTTCGCACGCATCGCCCAGATGCCAACGCGCGGCGGGGATCGCGTCGATGTCGATGTGCTCAGGGTTGCGCTCCAAGAGCATGATCTCGTGATCGTTTTCGATCAGCTCCCGGGCGATCGAGCGGCCGACCGCGCCGGCTCCGGCGATGGCGACTTTCATCCGTTGAGATCCTCACTGGGCGGCAGCGCGGCGATCGCCATCGCCTCGGCGATGCGGCCCGCGATCGCGGCGATGTAGACCTGGTCGCCGGCCTGGATCATGGTCTTCGGTTCGGGCAGCAACCCTGCGCCGAACCGGATCAGAAACGCCACCCGCGCGCCCGTCGCCGCTTCCAGGTCGGTGACGCGGTGACCCACCCAGTCCTCGTGGGGTGCGATCTCGGTCAGCCCGACGTTTCCCGACGGATCGCGCCACTTCGTCGTCTCAGTCTCGCGGGTCAGCACGTTGAGCAACCTGTCGGTGGTCCATGGCACCGTCGCGACCGTGGGAATGCCCAACCGCTCGTACACCGCCGCGCGCTTGGCGTCGTAGATGCGCGCCACCACCCTTTCCACGCCGAACGTTTCCCGTGCCACGCGCGCCGAGATGATATTCGAGTTGTCACCCGAGGACACCGCCGCGAACGCGCCGGCCTCCTCGATGCCGGCGCGCAGCAGCACGTCGCGGTCGAAGCCCATGCCGAGCACCCGCTCTCCGGTGAACTCAGGGGACAGCCGGTGGAACGCGGTGCCGTCGCGGTCGATGATCGCCACGTCATGGCCGATCCGCACCAGCCCGTCGGCCAGCGATGCGCCGACGCGTCCGCACCCCATCACCACGACGCGCAACTTCGATCCTTTCGGTGGTGGCAGGCCACGGGAAAACTGTGCGGACAACGCTACATCCACCTCGGCGGTGCGAATAGTGTTGGTCCTCGTGTCCAAGGTCTCGACCGCCGTCCGCCGACTGTTTCTGGGACGGCCGTTTCGCAGCGACAAGCTGGCGCACACGCTGCTGCCCAAGCGGATCGCACTTCCGGTGTTCGCATCAGACGCGTTGTCGTCGGTGGCGTACGCCCCGGAGGAGATCTTCCTGGTGCTGTCGGTGGCCGGACTGGCCGCGTACTCGATGGCGCCGTGGATCGGGTTGGCCGTCGCTGTGGTGATGATGATCGTGATCGCGAGCTACCGACAGAACGTGCACGCCTATCCCTCCGGCGGCGGCGACTACGAGGTGGTCACCACGAACCTCGGCCACACCGCCGGCCTGACGGTCGCCAGCGCGCTGCTGGTGGATTACGTGCTGACGGTCGCGGTGTCGATGTCCTCGGCGATGTCCAACATAGGTTCGGCGCTGCCCTTCGTCGCGCAGCACAAAACCGTCTTCGCGGTCGTGGCGATCCTGCTGTTGGCGTCCGCGAACCTGCGCGGGATACGCGAATCCGGAACGGCTTTCGCGATCCCGACGTACGCGTTCATGATCGGCATGTACCTCATGCTGGCGTGGGGCTTCTTCCAGCTCTACGTTCTCGGGACGCCGCTGCGTGCCGAGTCCGCCGGATTCGAGCTGCACTCTGAGCACGGCGACATCATGGGCCTAGCTCTGGTGTTCCTTGTGGCGCGGTCGTTCTCGTCGGGGTGTGCAGCGCTGACAGGCGTGGAAGCGATCAGCAACGGCGTGCCGGCTTTCCGGAAACCCAAGTCGCGCAACGCCGCAAACACACTGCTGATGCTCGGGCTGATCGCGGTCAGCTTGTTCATGGGAATCATCATGCTGGCCAAGGCCACCGGGGCGAAAATCGCCGAGCGGCCGCACGAGCAGCTGATCGGCGCACCGGCCGACTATCACCAGAAGACGCTGATCGTTCAACTCGCCGAGTCGGTGTTCCGCGGCTTCCCGGTAGGGCTGTTCCTGATCGCAGGCGTCACCGCGCTGATCCTGGTGCTGGCCGCCAACACCGCGTTCAACGGATTCCCGGTGCTCGGTTCGATTCTCGCGCAGGACCGGTACTTGCCGCGGCAATTGCACACCCGCGGCGACCGGCTCACGTTCTCGAACGGCATTCTGTTCCTGGCGTTCGCGGCGATCGCGTTCGTCGTCGCGTTCCGCGCGGAGGTGACGGCGCTGATCCAGCTGTACATCGTCGGCGTGTTCGTGTCATTCACATTGAGCCAGATCGGCATGGTGCGGCACTGGACGCGGCTGCTGAGAACCGAACGGGACAGCGCAGAGCGGCGGCAAATGCAGCGCTCCCGGGTGATCAACACGATCGGGTTCATCTGCACCGGCACCGTGTTGGTCATTGTGGTGGTCACGAAGTTCCTGGCCGGCGCCTGGATCGCGATCCTGGCGATGGCGGCGCTCTTCGGGCTGATGGAAATGATTCACCGGCACTACGACTCGGTTAAGAAGGAGCTCGCCAAGGCGGAGGCCGAACGCGGGGAAACAGTTCTGCCCAGTCGCAACCACGCGGTGGTGCTGGTGTCCAACCTGAACCTGCCGACGCGGAATGCCCTCGCGTACGCGCGCGCCACCCGGCCTGACACTCTCGAAGCGGTCACGGTCGACATCGACGACCGGGAAACTCGCGAACTGGTGCACAAGTGGGAGGAAAGCGACGTGACCGTGCCGCTGAAGGTCGTCACGTCGGCGTACCGTGAGATCACGCGTCCGGTGATCGACTACGTCCACCGACTGATCCGGGACTCACCGAGGACGGTTGTGACGGTGTTCATCCCCGAATACGTTGTCGGGCACTGGTGGGAGCATGTGCTGCACAACCAGAGCGCGCTGCGTCTGAAGGGCCGGCTGCTGTTCGAGCCGGGAGTGATGGTGACATCCGTTCCGTACCAATTGGATTCGTCCGAACGCCGGAAAGCGATGCAGCCGCAAAACGCGCCCGGTGACGTCCGCCGCGGGTTCTAGCTTGACGGAGCTCACCCTGGCCGTCGGGCCGCCGGCCAACGGCGGCAGCTGCGTGGCACGTCACGATGGCCGGGTGGTGTTCGTGCGCTACGCGCTGCCGGGGGAGACGGTGCGGGCGCGGGTCACCGACGAGCGGGATGCTTACTGGCATGCCGTGGCGGTCGAGATCCTCGAGCCGTCGCCGGACCGCATCGAGTCGCTGTGCCCGGTCGCCGGACCTGACGGCGCCGGGTGCTGCGATCTCGCGTTCGCCGAGCCCGCCGCCGCCCGCAAGCTTAAGGGCCACGTGGTGGCCAACCAATTGGAGAAGATCGCCGGATATTCGCCGCCGGGCGAGCTGATCGCGGAGCGGGTCGGCACCGGGGAGCCGACGGGCTGGCGGACGCGGGTGCGGATGACGGCCGGCATGAACGGGCGGGTGGGCTATCACCGCTATCACAGCGACGAGCTGGTGGCCGCACCTAACTGCGGGCAGCTGCCGCCGGGAATGCTCGACGGCGTTGCCGACCGCGACTTCCCGCCGCGCGCCGAGGTGCACGTGGTGATCGACGACGACGGGCAGCGGCACGTGGTGAGCGCGGGACCGTGGGGGGGTCGAGGTCCGCACGGCCGTGGCTTCCCGCGCCCGAATTTCCGGGTCGTCGAGGGCGACCGCGAGTCGGTGCAGCGGGTCGGTGAGCGGGTCTGGCACGTCCCGGTGACCGGCTTCTGGCAAGCCCACCGCGACGCCGCCCGGGTGTATAGCGAGCTGGTGGCCACCTGGGCCGGCTTGGCTCCGGGTATGACGGCGTGGGACCTCTACGGCGGTGCCGGGTTGTTTGCCGCGGTGCTCGCCGACGGCGTCGGCGAGATCGGCCAGGTGCTGAGCGTGGACATGTCACGTTCGGCCTCCAAGACGGCATCACAAGCGCTGTCCGATCTGCCGCAGGTGCAGGTGGTCAACGGGTCGGTGCGCAACGTGCTGTCGGGCCTGCGCGAGCGGCCCGACGTCGCGGTGCTCGACCCGCCGCGCAAGGGGGTCGGCAAAGAGGTGCTCAAGCTGCTGGCCGGCGCCGGGGCCCCGCGGCTGATCCACTTCGGCTGCGAGGTCGCGTCGTTCGCGCGCGACGTCGGCCTGTACCGCGAGCACGGGTACGACGTGGAGGAGTTGCGGGTGTTCGACGCGTTCCCGCTGACCCACCATGTGGAATGTGTCGCAATCCTTACTGCGGGGGCGTCGCGGCAGGACTGAAGCCATCGTGCGTGCGTAGACTGGCGGGATGCTGGAACAGATCCGCGGTCCCGCAGATCTGCAGCGCCTTTCGCAGCAGCAGCTCACCAATCTGGCCGACGAGATCCGTCAATTCTTGATCCACAAGGTGGCTGCCACGGGCGGGCATCTGGGGCCGAACCTCGGCGTGGTCGAGCTCACTTTGGCTTTGCATCGCGTGTTCGACTCGCCGCACGACCCGATCATCTTCGACACCGGCCACCAGGCTTACGTGCACAAGATGCTGACGGGCCGCTGCCACGACTTCGACACCCTGCGCAAGAAGGACGGCCTCTCGGGGTATCCGAGCCGCGCCGAGAGCGAGCACGACTGGGTCGAGTCCAGCCACGCTTCGTCGGCACTGTCGTATGCCGACGGCCTTGCCAAGGCCTTCGAGCTGACCGGCCACCGCAACCGCCACGTCGTCGCCGTGGTCGGCGACGGTGCGCTGACCGGGGGCATGTGCTGGGAGGCGCTGAACAACATCGCCGCCGCCGGTCGCCCGATCGTGATCGTCGTGAACGACAACGGCCGCAGCTATGCGCCGACCATCGGCGGGTTCGCCGAGCACCTGGCGGCGCTGCGGCTGCAGCCCGCCTACGAGCGGGTGCTGGAGGGCGGCCGCCGGGCCGTGCGCGGCATGCCCGTGATCGGTGAGCTCTGCTACCAGGCCATGCACAGCATCAAGGCCGGCATCAAGGACGCGCTGGCCCCGCAGGTGATGTTCACCGACCTGGGCCTGAAGTACGTCGGGCCGATCGACGGCCACGACGAGCACGCCGTCGAGGCCGCGCTGCGCCACGCGCGGGGATACAACGCACCGGTGATCGTGCACGTCGTCACCCGCAAGGGCATGGGATATCCGCCCGCCGAGAATGACGAGGCCGAGCAGATGCACTCATGCGGGGTCATCGATGTGCACACCGGCTTGTCGACGGCGGTGGCCGCCCCGGGCTGGACGTCGACATTCGCCGACGCACTGGTGGCCTACGGCGCCAAGCGCCGCGACATCGTCGCCATCACCGCGGCGATGCCCGGGCCGACGGGGCTGGCGAAATTCGGTGAGCGCTTCCCGGACCGGCTGTTCGACGTCGGTATCGCCGAGCAGCACGCGCTGACGTCGGCGGCGGGGCTGGCGATGGGTGGGCTGCACCCTGTGGTGGCGATCTACTCGACATTCCTGAACCGGGCCTTCGACCAGGTCATGATGGACGTCGCGCTGCACCGCTTGCCCCTGACGATGGTGCTGGACCGCGCGGGCGTCACGGGCAACGACGGCGCCAGCCACAACGGCACCTGGGACCTGTCGATGCTGGGCATCGTGCCCGGCATGCGGGTCGCCGCGCCCCGCGACGCGGCCCGGCTGCGCGAGGAACTCGGCGAGGCGTTGGACGTCGACGACGGCCCGACGGCGCTGCGGTTCCCGAAAGGCGATGTGGGCGAAGACATTCCGGCGCTGCGGCGAATCGGGGTGGTCGATGTGCTCGCCGAGCCCGCGGCGGGGCTATCGCAGGATGTGCTGCTGGTTTCGGTTGGTGCGTTCGGCGCGATGGCGCTGGCAGTCGCCGAGCGACTGCACAACCAGGGCATCGGGGTGACCGTCGTCGACCCGCGGTGGGTGCTGCCGGTGCCGGAATCGGTGCCCGAGTTGGCGGCACGCCACAAGCTCGTCGTCACGGTCGAGGACCACGGCGTGGCCGGCGGCGTTGGCTCGGCGGTGTCGGCTGCGTTGCGCCGCAACGAGATTGACGTGCCCTGCCGAGACGTCGGGGTGCCGCAGCAGTTCCTGGCGCATGCGTCGCGCAAGGAGGTGCTCGCCGACGTCGGGCTCACCGAGCAGAACATAGCCCGGCAGATCACCGGCTGGGTGGCGGCGCTGGGTTCGGCGGATGCGCTTTCCAGTCGCGAGCATACGCAAAATCCCCTGAATTAGGCCCGAAAACGGCGCTTTTGCGTCTGCTCGGCGCACGATGATCGCAAGATGATGGGGTGCGTGAGGATGTGCGGATCTCGTCTCATGGCGAGCAACTCGCCGCCTATCTCTACCGGCCGGACACGACCAATGGCTTAGCGCCGTGTGTGGTCATGGCGCACGGCTTTTCCGCGACTAGGGACGACGGGCTGCCCGCTTACGCAGAGACGTTCTGCGACGCGGGGTTCGTCGTCGTGCTGTTCGACTACCGCCACTTCGGCGCGTCGACAGGAGAACCGCGCCAGCTGCTCGACATCGGCCGCCAGCACGATGACTACCGCGCGGTCGTCGCGTGGGCCCGGCGGCTTGACGGGGTCGACCCGGATCGCATCGTGCTGTGGGGGTCGTCGTTCAGCGGCGGCCATGTGCTGGCGGTGGCAGCCACCGATCCGCGGATTGCGGCGGTGATCTCTCAAGCGCCGTTCGCCGATGCCATCCCGACGCTGATGGTGTTGCCGGTGCGCAACATCGTCCGCGCGGTGGGGGAGGCAGTTCGTGACCAGGTCGGGGCGTGGCGGGGTCGTCCGCCACGTCTGATCCCCGCCGTCGGCGAACCCGGTACGTTCGCGGCGATGACAGCACCCGAGGCCAAGCCTGGATTCGAGTCCGTTGTCGGACCGGATTCGAAGTGGCGCAACGAGTTCGCGGCTCGACTGATCCTGAGATTGGGCTTCTATCGACCCGGCCGCAAGGCGTCGCGGCTGCGCATGCCGGTGCTGATGTGCGTGTGCGACAAGGACGAGACCACACCGCCGAAGCCCGCAGTCAAGGCCGCCGGACACGTGCCACGGGGCGAGATCCGCCACTACCCGTACGGCCACTTCGACGTCTATCACGACCCGCAAGTCAAGGCCGACCAGGTGGCGTTCCTTCAGCGCACGGTGCAAGGGGTGCCCGCCTAGCTTCCGCCGGCAGTTAAGACAGGGCCGCCGCCATTACCGGGACGACGAGTTCGCGCTGCCATTGCCGGGCGCCGCCGTCGCGCAGGAACGTGTCGATGCTGCCGGCGTCACCGCCGGCCCAGTCCCAGCACAGCCTGCGCACCAGGTCCGGCGACACCAGGTTCTCCGTCGGCACCCCGACCTGCTCCGACAGCTCTGCCAGGCCTTCGCGTACCGCCTGCAGCCGCGCGGCCGCCTCCGGTTTGCGACGATTCCAACGCGACACCGGCGGCGGGCCGTTCGACACGTCCGGAGGCGACGGCGGCTCGGGGTTCTCGCGCGCGCGGTTCAGCGCCTTCAACCAGGTTCCGGCATTACGGCGCTGCCGCGGGCCGCCGAACACCGGCAGCGCAGTCAGGTCCTCGGCCGTTTTCGGGTCGGCCAGCGCCGCGTCGATGATCGACGCGTCGGGCAGAATCCGGCCGGGGGCGATGTCGCGGCGGCGGGCGATCTCGTCGCGCGTCGTCCACAGCTCGCGGACGGCGGCCAGCGCCCGGGGATCGCCGACCTTGTGGATGCCCGACGTGCGCCGCCACCGGTCTCGGCGCTGCTGCGGGGGTTCGGCGTGACGCAGATACTCGAACTCCTGCTCGGCCCAGCCGGTCTTGCCCTGCTCGGCCAGCACCTCTTCGATCGCTTCCTTGAGGTCGAGCAGCACCTCGACGTCCAGCGCCGCGTAGTTCAGCCATGCGGGGGGCAGGGGCCGCTTAGACCAGTTCGCGGCGCCGTGTCCCTTAGCCAGCCCCAGCCCGAGAAGCCGGCGCACCATCGCCGCGAGGTTCACCCGCTCGAATCCGGCCAGCCGGCCCGCCAGTTCTGTGTCGTACAGCGCAGGCGGTCGCATTCCCAGTTCGGAAAGGCACGGCAGGTCCTGGTCGGCGGCGTGCAGGATCCACGTTTCGCTGCTCAACACCTCGGCGATCGGGCGCAGCGAGCCTGCCGGGTCGCCGTCGACACCCACCGGGTCGAGCAGCACGGTCCCCGCACCTGCTCGCCGGACCTGGATGAGGTATGCGCGGTTGCTGTACCGGAAGCCCGAGGCCCGCTCCGCGTCGACCGCGAAGGGCCCATGCCCAGAGGCGAGAAGCTCGGCGGCAGAAGAGATTTCGTGATCGCTGGTAGCCAGTGGCGGAACGCCGTCCGTCGGCTCCAGCAGCGGCGTCGGTTCGGGCTCGGCCGCCTCGTTGTCTGCCGTGCTCACGCCCGTGAACGTGACCCCAGTTCGGTCACCCCGACCGGCGGCAGGCCCGCAGCGTGTTCGAGCACCTCGCAGAACGCCTGTACGTGCACTCCCAGCTCGGGGGTCGTCGCGGTCCACGACGCCCGCAGTTCGAGCTGATGCGCCCGCGGCGGTCCCGCGATGTCGCCGTAGCGGACCGACGTCGTGGCGGTGACGGTGCCGCCCAGCGCGGTGGCCTTGCCGGCCCGCGCGTCCAGGGCATCCACCAGCCAGCTCCAGGCCACCTCGGGCAGCAACGGGTCGACCGCCTCGGTGGAGTCGAGGTCGGCCTGGATGTAGGCCACGAGCCGCATGGTGCCGTCCCACGCCTCCGTGCCCTCCGGGTCGTAGAGCAGAATCAGCCGCCCGAACGCGTCCCCCTCGGACTGCTCCGGCACGATCGTCGTCTCCGGGTGTCTGACCTCGGCTCCCAGCGCGTAGCTGAAGGGGGCCAGGCGCTGCGGCGGGCGGATCGGGCCGAGCTCGATCTCCGGGCGCACGTCGACGTCGTTCATCGCCGCGACGGCTTCTTGGAACTGAGCCGGTTGGGCGGAGGTCATGACCTACGACGCTAGTCCATTGCAGGCCGCTCGGCGGCAGGCGCGCCGGATTGGTCATGGCAGCATGGATAGTGATGAGCACCCGCCGTGACCTGCCCAATGCGCCCTACCTGGCCGCCGCCGCCGGGCGCAAGCCGAGCCGGATTCCGGTGTGGTTCATGCGTCAGGCGGGCCGCTCGCTTCCCGAGTACCGGGCGCTGCGGGCGCAGCACAGCATGCTGGCGGCCTGCTTCGACGCCGAGTTGGTCTGCGAGATCACGCTGCAGCCGATCCGCCGCCATGGCGTCGACGCCGCGATCCTGTTCTCCGACATCGTGGTGCCGCTGCGCGCGTCGGGGATCGGGCTGGACATCGTGCCCGACGTCGGCCCGGTCATCGAGCACCCCATCCGTACGCCCTCCGATGTGCAGGGTCTGAAGCCGCTTGTGAGAGAACAGGTTTCGCCGGTCGCCGACGCGGTTCGCCTGCTTGTCGACGCGCTCGGCGAGGTTCCGCTGATCGGATTCGCCGGTGCGCCGTTCACGCTGGCGTCCTACCTGGTGGAGGGTGGGCCGAGCCGCCACCACGAACGCACCAAGGCGATGATGCTCGGCGAACCGCAGACCTGGCACGCGCTGATGACGGCGTTGACCGACGTGACCATCGGCTTTCTGCAGGTTCAGGTCGACGCCGGCGTCGACGCGATCCAGGTGTTCGACTCGTGGGCCGGCACGTTGTCTCTGGCCGACTACACCGAATACGTATTTCCGCACAGCGCAAGGGTTTTCAGCGCTCTGGCACCGGCGGGCGTGCCGATGACGCATTTCGGAGTCGGCACCGCGGAACTGCTCGGTGCGATGTCGGCGGCCGGCGCCACGGTGGTGGGCGTGGACTGGCGCACGTCGCTGCCCGACGCCGCCGCCCGCGTGCAGCCCGGCACCGCGTTGCAGGGCAATCTCGACCCGGTGGTGCTGCTGACCGAATGGCCGGTGGTGGAGGCCGCCGCCCGCAGGGTGGTCGACGACGGGCGCCGAGCGGTGGACTCGGGTGCCGGGGGGCACATCTTCAACCTCGGCCACGGCGTGCTGCCCGACACCGACCCCGGCATCATCACCGACCTGGTAGCGCTGGTGCACTCACTGTGAGCCGCTATGCCGTTGTCGGTGGCGGCATTTCGGGCCTGACCGCCGCGTACAAGCTGCGTCGCCTGGTAGGCGACGACGCGCGCATCACGCTGTTCGACCCGGCCGACACGTTGGGCGGGATACTGCGCACGGTGCGGCTTGCCGGGCACCCGGTGGACGTCGGCGCGGAGGCCTTCATCGCGCGCAGACCGGAAGTGCCCACGCTGCTGGCCGAACTGGGTATGGCGCAGGCACAGATCGACACCACCGGCGTGCGCCCGCTGATCTACGCCGGCGGTGCCCTGCATCCGATGCCGGAGGGCACCGTGAACGGGATCCCGACCTCGGCGGCGTCGCTGGCCGGTCTTGTCGACGACGACGTCGTCGCCACCGTCGCGGCCGAGCCGTCCCAGCCGTTGGACTGGACGCCCGGCACCGACCCGGTGGTCGCCCAACTGGTGGGGCAGCGGTTCGGCGCCCAGGTGGTGTCCAGGTCAGTCGACCCGCTGCTCGCCGGCGTCTACGCCGGCTCGGCGGCCACCATCGGGCTGCGCTCGGCGGCCCCGGGCGTCGCGTCGGCGCTGGACAGCGGCGCCTCGAGCCTTATCGCGGCGGCGCGCGCGGCGCTCCCACCCGCGGCCAGCGGCCCCGTGTTCCGCGCCGTGGGCGGGGGATATCAGCGACTGGTCGATGAGCTCCTGCGGCAGAGCGGCGCCGAACGGGTACAGGCCGCGGTCACGTCGTTGAGCCAGGTGGACGGCGGTTGGCAGCTCGACGGCCGGCACGCCGACGCAGTGGTGCTCGCCGTGCCGGCCGCCCAGCTGGCAGGGCTCGTCAGCCACGTCGCCCCGGAAGCCGCCACGGCGGCACGGCACATCCCCGTCGCGTCGTCGGCGGTGCTGGCGCTGGCCGTGCCCGGCGGCAGGTCGTTGCCGGAGCGCTCGGGCGTTCTGGTGGCCAGTGGAGAACCGTTGCGCGCCAAGGCGATAACGCTGTCGAGCCGGAAGTGGGGCAGGCCCGACGACGTCGAGCTGCTGCGGCTGAGCTTCGGCCGGTTCGGCGACGACGTCGCCCGCACGGCCACCGATGACGAGCTGACCTCGTGGGCGCTCGACGACCTCGAATCGGTCTTCGGCGTGACCCTCGAGCCCGTCGACGCGCACGTGGCGCGCTGGATCGACGCGATGCCGCAGTACGGACCGGGCCACCGCGCGCTGGTGGCGCGGATCCGGGCGTCGTTGCCGGACACGCTGGCTGTTGCGGGCAACTACCTCGACGGCATCGGGGTGCCGGCGTGCATCTCTTCCGGGGCGGCGGCGGCAGAGCGGCTCGTGAGGGCCCGCGTGGCACGATAGAGGCATGGCCCGGCTCGACTTCGACGAACTCAATTCGACGATCCGCTATCTGATGTTCTCGACGTTCGCGGTGCGTCCGGGGGTTCTCGGCGACGACCGCGCGGCCGTCGTCGACGAGACCGCGACCTTCCTGAAGCAGCAGGAAGACAACGGCGTCGTGGTGCGCGGCGTGTACGACGTCGCTGGCATGCGGGCCGACGCCGACTTCATGTTCTGGACGCACGCCGATCGGGTGGAGGCGCTGCAGGCGACGTACTCCGACTTCCGGCGGACCACCGCGCTCGGCCGCGCCAGCACGCCCGTGTGGAGCAGCGTCGCACTGCACCGGCCGGCGGAGTTCAACAAGAGCCACATTCCCGCCTTTCTCGCCGGCGAGGAGCCGGGCGCGTACGTGTGCGTCTACCCGTTCGTGCGCTCACTCGAGTGGTATCTGCTGCCCGACGAGGAGCGCCGGCGGATGCTGTCCGAGCACGGCATGGCCGCGCGCGGCTTCAAGGACGTGCGCGCGAACACGGTTCCGGCGTTCGCGCTCGGCGACTACGAGTGGATCCTTGCGTTCGAGGCACCCGAACTGCACCGCATCGTCGACCTCATGCGGGAGTTGCGTGCCACCGACGCGCGCCGGCACACCCGTCTGGAGACGCCGTTCTTCACCGGCCCGCGGGTTTCGGTGGAGCAACTGGTCGAGCGCCTGCCCTAGCGCGCGAAACCGGAGTTTCGCACAGAAAGTACGGGAGCCAGTGTGCGAAACCGGAGTTTCGCGGTGAGGTCAGGGCCGGGGTTAGGCCTGAGGCTTGAGCCGCAGCGCAATCGAGTTGATGCAGTAGCGCTGATCGGTCGGGGTGGGGTAGCCCTCGCCCGAGAACACATGCCCGAGGTGGCTGTGGCAGTTCGCGCACAGCACCTCGGTGCGGGTCATGCCCAGCGAGTCGTCCGGCCGCAGCAGCACCGCGTCGCTGCGGGCCGGGTCGAAGAAAGACGGCCAGCCGCAATGGGATTCGAACTTTTCGGTGCTGCGGAACAACTCCGCGCCGCAGGCCCGGCACTCGTAGACGCCCTCGGTGGTGGTGTCGGTGTACTCGCCGGTGAACGGCCGCTCGGTACCGGCACGACGCAGCACGTCGAACTCTTCGGGCGCCAGCCGCTCACGCCACTGCGCATCGGACAGTTCGAGTTTCGGTCGCTCGGTCATGCATTGACGCTAGCCCGCCGATGATCAGGCGTCATCCACCGCGGGTCGATGCCGAACTGCAGCCGATTCTCGGCTTTGGCGTCCAGATAGCGGAAGTACAGCACTGCGAACACCACCACCAGCATCAGCGACCAGCCCCACGTGACGCGCAGGTATTCCAGCGCGCGGCCCGTGGTCGGCCAGTACTGGAGGAGCCACTTGTCGGCGGACAGGAAGCCGTACACGGCCAGCCACGCCGGCCAGTTCCTGATCACCGAGTTCGGCAACACCACCGTCATCAGGAACGGGAACAGCGCCATCGAGTAGTACGCCTGCCCGAGCGATCCCACCAGCCAGGAGGCGATCAGCAGCACGCCCGATGACGTGCAGAACCACAACAGCGGGTCGCGGGTGCGGTAGTAGCGGTACAGCAGCCACAACGACGCGATGGCCAACACCGCAAACACGATGCGCAGCAACATAATCAGCCACATCGGCAGGCCGTAGTAGACGCCGTTGCCCAGGATCGAGCTGTTGAAGTAGTCGCGAGTGCTGAAGATATAGGGCAGGGTGCGCCGGTAGAAGTTCATCGGGTCGGCGACCAACGGAAAGGCGGCCAGGTTGAACACCAGTGGGACCCCGATCGCGGGCACCAGCGGACGCCATTGACGGTTGAGTAGCGGCAGTAACAGCAGCGGCGCCAACAGGGGCTTGACCACCAACGACAATCCAATCGCGACGCCAGCCCACCACGCGTGACGGAGCTTCCCGTCGAGTATCCACCGCAAGAACAGCACCTCGAGCAGCAGGATGATGCCGTTGATGTTCGCGAAAACCAGTGTGTTGATGACGGCTTCGGTGCAGAACATCGCCGCCAGCACCGCCGGGAATGCGACGGAGGTCACGGTGAACTTGAACAGCCGGATCAGCAGATACGCGGCGAGCACCATCGCCACGGTGTTGAAGAAGATGAACCAGTACCGCGACGCGTCTACCGGCAGAAAGCCGAACGGCGCCATCAAGAGAGTGCCGCCGGGCGGGTATAGGTAGTGGGGGTCGACGTAGTCGAAGTGTTCGTTGTAGATGTCTAGGCCGCGCCGGAAATTGGAGACGGCGCGGTAGACCGGGCCGTAGTCGTCGGTGATGTAGCCGTTGGTGGCCAGCACGTAGCTGCGGTGGATGATGAACAGGATCGCCAGCGGCCACAGGATCGTGCGCAACACCTGCGATGCGGTCTGGGGGCTGGTGCGGGGCCGAAAGACGTTGATCACCGATGAGCGCTCGCGTGAAGAGCCTGAGTCGGAGTCTGGAAGCGCCACGAGCGCACCGTACCGGACAACGCGGGTCGGATCAGGCCGGGCAGTACGTGTCGGTGGACGGAAGGTTTCCGCTGTCGAGGTAGCCCGCGATCGGCGGGAGGGCGCACGACGAATAGATGCTCACCCCATGCCCGATGCCCTGCCAGATCACCCGCTTGCTGGCCACTCCGGCGTTAAGCACGGTTGCCGACACCGCGGCCACGCCTTCGTTGCCGACCACTGTGTCGTTCTGCCCGCCCATCAGCAGCACGTTGACTTTCAGGTTCTTCGGATCGGGCGGCGCGGTGCCGCTGGGCCAGTTCAGGCACTTGACGAGGTCGAGCGCGCCGACGCCGCCGAACTGCGGGTACTCCTTGCCCCAGGCGACGACGAGCTCGCGGACGCGGTCGGGCGTCGGACGGTTCAGGGAGTCGCTGCACCGGTTGACGAACTGGCCGTCGGTCTCACGCAGCGACTGAGCCTGGGAGATCAAGCCGTTGAGCTGGTTGTCGTCACCGGAGCGGGCGGCCGCCAGCGCGGTGGCAAGGCTGTTCGTCGCCGCTGCCCGGTCGCCGCGCGGGAACGCCAGCGCCGTGCTGATCGCCGACGTCACCGCCGCCACCGAGGCGCCACCGGGCCCGCGCCCGGCCCGCGCCGATGAGATGATCGCGTCGACCGCCCCTTTCGGGTCCGCTCCCAACGGGCAGTTGGCGGCGGCACACTGCGCGGCGAACGCGTCGAGCGCGGCCTGCTCACCCTTGACCTGCTGCTCCTCGGCCCCCTCGGCGTTGATCGCCGGCGGAATCGGCGAGTCCAGGATCAGCCGGGCCACCTTGTCGGGATGCCGGCCCGCGTACGCGAGCGCCACCTGCGCACCGTTGCCGATGCCCAGGAGCGCCAGCCCGGGCACGTCCCACGTCGTGCGCAGCCGCTCGATGTCCTCGGCCGCGTGTGAGTTGTCGTAGGCCGAATCGCCGGGGGAGATGGTGTCGGTGCAGTTGGTGGTCGCGGTGACGACGATCTCGCCGAGATTAGCGACCGGGTCGTCACCGCCCTCGAACTGGGCCTGGTCGGCCATCTCCCGCCGGTCGAACGAGTCGCGGCAGTCCAGCGCGCCGGACAGGCCGATGCCGCGGCGGTCGACGGCCACGATCGGC
Source organism: Candidatus Sericytochromatia bacterium (assembly GCA_050262635.1). Classification (GTDB taxonomy): domain Bacteria; phylum Actinomycetota; class Actinomycetes; order Mycobacteriales; family Mycobacteriaceae; genus Mycobacterium. The sequence continues at coordinate 24,150 of JBLNEK010000139.1, forward strand.
CGGGACTTCAGCACGTCGGCGCCCGCACGCGTCAGCCACGTCGGCAACTGCACCGACGACGGCAGGTCCGAGCCCGTCGTGATCACCAGCGGTCCCGCGTCGGGCGGGGTCAGGTTAGAGCGGGCCCGTACCACGCCGATCGTGACGGTGCCACTGGCGTTGCTGATCGGGTCGAGCTCGGCGTCGAATGTGGCGCATTGCAGCGAGACGCCGACCGGCGGAGCGACCGACACCTCCGAGAACAGCCGGGAGGTGCAGTCACGCCAGGCCAGGTCGTTCTTCGGCGCCTCGATCGGCGGCGGTCCCTGCGGCTTCGGCGTGGTGACCGGGCTGCCTTGGGGCCCCTGGCCGGAGTCGGTGGCGAACTTCGGGTTCGCCGCCAGGCCCGGCGCGCAGCCGGCCAGCACGGAGACTGTCGTCACCAGCGCAGCGGCGACGCGCCCGGGAAACGGCATGGTGACCAGACTAGCGAGCCGTTCAAAGAGCAATGGGACGCGACGAACCGGCGGTGAGGTCGCGGTCTGTCGCCGAAGTGCGATCTGTGTGCAGTTTCGTCGGAGCACCGAGCAAGTCAGCGTCGGCTGTAGCGCAAGTACAGGTAGCCGTCCTGGTCGGCGAGGATCTGCTCGGTGCGCAACTCGGTGGCCGCCGGTGCCGGACCGGTCACCACGCGCGGCGCTGCGCCTGCCACCAGCAGGGGAGCGACCGTCAGCGCGAGCTCGTCGAGCAGGCCTCGGCCGACGATGTCGCCGAGAAGCGTCGGACCCCCCTCGCACAGCACCCGGTACAGCCCGCGCTTCGCCAGCTCGGCCAACACGGCAGACGGTTCGAGCACGGACGGGTCGGCGCTCGACGCGTCGAGAACCTCCGCAACGCCGTCCAGCCGCTCCCGGGTCGCGGAAAACGACGCGGTGGTGGTGAACACCAGCGGCGGCGTCTCGGTCCGGGCGAACAGGCGACTCGTCGGCTCGAGGGCGCCCGACGCCGTCACCACCGCGATCGGCGGAACCTCGGACTGGCCCCGGGCTTGACGGGCTTGGCGTGACGCGACGCTCAACTGGGCGCCCGAGTAGTTCTCGGTGCGCACCGTGCCGGCGCCGACGAGCACGACGTCGGCGAGTTCACGCAGCACCTTGAACAGGACACGGTCGCCGGCGCCGGCCAGCCCGCCGGCCCGGCCCTCCACAGTCGCTCCGCCGTCTGCGCTGGCGATCATGTTCGCGCGCACCCAGCACGTCGTCAGATCCGCCGGGTAGGCGTAGAGCGCCGGCAACTCCGAGGCGTCCACGCGGGTCAGCGGATCGAGCCGCGTGAACCGGGCCGCGGCGTCGTCGTCGGTCACGGCAACGATTGCAGCACGTCTAGACCGGCCGCACCATCACATAATCGTTCTCGATGCCGTCGCCCAACCGAAATGTCTTGGTGCCGTTAATCGTAAAGCCGTGCTTCGTGTAGAAGCGCTGCGCGCGCCGGTTTCGCTGGTTCACGCCCAGCCACACCGACTCGACGGCCATCGCCGCGGCGCGCTCGAGGACGGCGTCCATCAGCCTGGCCGACACCTCGCCACCGTGGCTGTCGGGCAGCACGTACATCTTCGACAATTCCAGGCTGGGACGCAGCGTGACGGCTCGCTGCACATCCGCGTCGTCGGGGAGACCGCGGATCATCATGCAGTAGCCCACAATCCGGCCGTCTTCGTACGCGGCGAGCACCACGCGGTCATCGTCGGCCAGGTATTCGGCGAACCGATCGGCGGACAGGTTCTCGTCGATGAACACGACGACGTTCTCCGGCGCCGCAGTCGGCGGGCATGCTAGTGGAAACGTGCGCGCGGCAACGGCGGCTAGTTCGTCAATGTCGGCAACTCCGGGGGTGGCGACCGTCAGATGTTCCACTGCGCCAGGGGAAAGCCGGTCTTCGGGTCGATCAGCACCACGTTGGTCACCAAGTCGCGATAGCAGTCCCACCACACGCCACCGCTCACGGTCGCGCCCGCCGGTGCGTTGAGAAGGGCGTACTGCAAGGCGTCCGGGGCGTCGGTCTCGCGCGGTTCGTACTGGTCTCCGGTCTGCGTGAGGCCGCGGAACGACAACCGCGACGCCAGCGCGTACGGGGTGGGCACGTCCACGGGCCTGACGGTGACCTGCGCGCGGTACAGCTGCGAGCGCGGCCACCGCGGCGGATAGCCGAACCCGGGCGGGATGTCCGACGGGAGCACGCTGCTCACGGTCACGTCGGCGGAGAGCTCGCCGGCCTGGATACGCAGCGTGTCGCCGAGGCGGCCGATCGGCGCATCGCCGGCGGTCGCGGGTGGCGCGACGAACGCGGCGACAAGGATCATCACCGCGATTAGTCCGAGGAACCAGCGGCGCATGATGCCTCCTTCGCTGCTTAGCGTGATGTTAGTCAGCCCACGGGCCCATGACAGCGATCCTGCCGATCCGGATGTGGTGAGGGCGGCAGGTCGTCCATCGACCACGCTGACATTGGGGGCTACCGTCGGGATTCAGCGTGACAAGGGGTCGCGTCGGCCCCGTATCCGATCAGCGCGCGAACGTGCTCCTCGAGTTTCATGTCGCGAGATTACGCCGGGGCATCTCCCTGCATGAACGGCTTCAGCGCAACGACGACGTCGGCCTCCACGCGGGCTTTGTCGAGGCCGAGCCGGTGCAGCGGGCCGTCGCCGTCTTCCGCCTCGAGCAGCGCGAGAAGCAGGTGCTCGGTGCCGATGTAGTTGTGGCCCAACCGAAGAGCCTCACGGAAGGTGAGCTCGAGAACCTTGCGCGACGGGCCGTTGAACGGGACGGGTGTCGGGGCCTCGTCTATGTGCGGCGGGAACGGCGCGACTTCGCGCAGGGCGTCGGCGCTCACACCGCGGTTCTCGAGCACCTTCATGGCGAGGGAGCCGGGGTCGGCTGCCAATGCGCTCAGAAGGTGCGCCGGCGTGATCTCGGCGTTGCGCGCCTCGTGTGCCTGGTTCTGCGCGACGACGACGACGGCGCGGGCGCGCGGAGTGAAGCGGGCGAAGCCCTGGTGGGGGTCCAGCGTGGTTTCGGCTTTCGGGACGAATCTCTTCTGCGCGGCCTGCTTGGAGACGCCCATGCTCTTGCCGATGTCGGTCCAAGAAGCGCCGGAACGGCGCGCCTGGTCGACGAAGTGGCCGATCAGGTGGTCGGCGACGTCGCCGAGTTGTTCGGCCGCCAGGACGGCGTCCGATAGCTGGTCGAGGGCGTTGGCGTGGGCTTTTCTTATCGCGTCGATGAGGTCGTCGAGGCGGACGGGGTAGCGGATTTGCGGAGAATCGCCCACGCGTCAACCCTAGGTTGACCGCCTTTGTCCGTCAACTCGGGGTTGACGCTGAGGGCGACGCAATGATGACCGGTGATTGAGGTCGCGTGCGCTGGGTAGTAAGTTCCCGCGAGAGCCAGTAATCGGGATGGGAGTTCGTATGGAAGAGCGCAAGGGGCGACTCATGCGGTGGGTGCGTCGGCTGATGATCGCAGCGGTGGCTACGACGCTGCTGCCCGGGCTGGCGAGCATGGTGAGCGCTCCGGACGCCAAGGCCTTCTCGAGGCCTGGCCTTCCGGTCGAATACCTGATGGTGCCGTCCCCCTCGATGGGCCGCGACATCAAGGTTCAATTCCAGCCCGGTGGCTCGCATGCGATCTACCTGCTCGACGGTCTTCGCGCCCGCGATGACTGGAACGGCTGGGACATCGAGTTGCCGACGTTCGAGTGGACTCTCAACTCGGGCTTGGCGACGGTGATGCCCGTCGGCGGCATGTCGAGCTTCTACACCGACTGGTACCAGCCGGCGGTGGGTAACGGCGGGACCTGGACGTACAAGTGGGAAACCTTCCTGACGTCCGAGCTGCCGTCCTGGTTGTCGGCCAACAAGAACATCAGCCCCACCGGCAATGCGGCTGTGGGTATCTCGATGTCCGGATCGGCAGCGCTGATCCTGGCCGCCTACCACCCGGGCAACTTCATCTACGCCGCATCGCTCTCGGCCTTGATGGATCCCTCGCAGGCCATGGGTCCTTTCCTGATCGGCATCTCCATGCGCGACTCCGGTGGCTTCAGCGCCGACGCGATGTGGGGACCGTCCAGCGACCCGGCCTGGGCACGCAACGACCCGACGATCCAGATTCCGCGGCTGGTCGACAACAACACCAGGCTGTGGATCTACGCCGGAAGCGGCAAGCCTAACGAGCTCGGCGGCGGCGACCTGCCGGCCACCTTCTTGGAAGGTGTTATCCGGGACAGCAACATCAAGTTCCAGCAGAAGTACGAAGCGGCGGGCGGCAAGAACGCGACGTTCAACTTCCCGGCGTTCGGCACGCACAACTGGGCGTACTGGGGAGCGCAGTTGCAGGCGATGCTCCCCGACATCAAGAACACGCTGGGGTAGTTAGAGCGGCGACGCAGGAGCGGTGCTGGTTTCTTAACACTGCGGTTGCACCAGTTGTCGCCTTACGAGGGACCAGATGCAACCGACCCTTGTCCGACGTCGTATCGACTCTACGGGGTCTGGCGCGGTTCTTGTAGAGAGCGATTAGTCATCAGGCCCTGAGGACCAACGTCCCGGGCCTGGATGACGGTCGTCGCCAGGTTCACGAAATCGTGTGCAGCAGCGGATCGTCGCAGCGTAATGTGGTTTTCAGCCGGGGTCGGGGTTCTGGTGGAGGAGGCTTCGGGTGAACAGAATTCTGGTTCGCGGCATTGTCTGTCGTTTGGCCGTCATCTTTGCTGCCACCTTCATGCCAATAGCATTCGTGACAGTGGCGTCGCCCGGAATAAGTGCCGCAGCCGAGTGCGGCCCGGGAACAATATACGACGCGGTATCAAACACGTGCGTGCCTGCAGCGGAGCCACCTCCACCGGCACCTCCGCCGCCCCCGCCTCCAGCGTGGAATGGTGATATCACGCCGTACTTCTCGGTGGGCTTCTGCATACCAGTTCCGTTCGTACCGGTGTGCTTTGGCTTCTAAGGTTGGCGGGCAGTACGGACCTTGTGGGGATGTTCATGCGTCGGCGGTGAGGTTTGCGGGTATCTGACTCGCGAACCGAGCCTCGTCGAAGGAGCTACGCATGACCGTCACCCGTGACATCCCCGTCCCTCGCCACCGCATCTGGGAGGTGTTGGGCGACGGGTGGACCTACTCGCAGTGGGTGGTCGGAAACAGTCGGATGCGCGCGGTCGACAACAACTGGCCAGCGCCCGGCAGCACCATCAAACACTCGATCGGCGCGTGGCCATTCGTGATTGACGACGAGACGGTCTCCGAAAAGTGTGTGCCGGAAAGCGAACTCGTACTGCTCGCGAAGACGGGCTTTCTCGGTGCGCAGCGGGTTGCCTTGCGGCTGAGCGACATTCCGAGCGGGTGCCGTGTCGAGATGTCGGAGGTGCCAGCGCAGGGGCCGATGAGCCTCGTGCCGGACCGGATCGCCGAGGCGGGGATTGACATCCGAAATCGCGAGTGTCTGTGGCGACTGGAAAACATTGCCTTGCAGCGCGATTCCCGCGAGCTGTGACGAGTTGAGGCGGCTTACCCCACCGCTGGGGTGTACAAGATCTTGTTGAAGTCCATCACCCACGCCGTGCCGTTGCAGGACAGCGGCAGGCCGTCGGGCGACTGCGCGGTGCCCGTGACTCCGCCGCACGGTGCCGTGACGGTGCGGACGCCGACGAGAGGCGAAGTAGCAACCCATCTTCCAACCTGCGCGCAGATCAGGGTGTTACCCGAGGCGTCGACTCCGAAGGGGTAGCGGGTCGCGGAGATGCACGGTTGGCTCTCGACGGCGTTCTTCACCACACCCGGAACACACGGGATGCCGTCGCAGGTCGCCGGCAGCGCGGACGCACTGCCCGCGGTCACCAATGTTGCCGCAACGAACCCGCTAGCCAGCGCGAGTACCGTCATGAGTTTCATTTCCGCCCCTCCGCTCGTGCGCTTTGCGGCTAAGCGTAGGTTCCCCCGGGCATCGGCGTACAGCCATTCGCCGGGTGCGGTGGTTTCAGTGATCGAAGTGCCTTCCGAACGGGCCGATCAGGATCAGACCGTCGCACCGAATCGTTCGCGGGAAAGCTAGGGGGTGGAGCGGGCGATCGCGGCAAGGCGCTTGGCGACGGTTACGGGCGCCATCACCGAGTTGGGCCACTCTGTGGCGAGCTTGCGCTGCAATGAGCGCTGGACGTGAGTCGCGGCCATGAACGCGACCAGGCGGACTGCTGTCCTGCCGAATGACGCTCGTCCAGTCCTGGTGGGCGAACCTTTTCTGCCGGTGATGCGGCCGAAGTGGTAGCCGATCGCGAAGGCGGCCGGCAATGCGCAGATCACCAGAAAGGCCGCCATGAGATGAGCGTGCTCGCTCGCCGTCGCAGCAGGGTCACGGGCCGGATACACCTCGGCGACCACGCGCTCACGTTGAGGCTTACGGGCGAACTGGCAGCGGTCGGACGCAGGGTGACCAATAATCGCGGTGGGTCGGGCGAGCAAGAGGAAGAGTGCCAATGAAGAAGCTGGCAGCAGCATTACTGACGGCAGCCGCGGCGGCGGGGATTGTGCCCCTCGCCATGGGCGCGGTGGCCAACGCCGATGTGTGCGCTGGTGCGAACGGACGCCATTTCTCGGCGGGTGGCTGTACCAACGTGGCAGGGGACGTGGCCATAGCGTCGGCAGCCACTCCGTACGTTCCCGGCGAGGTGCCGTGCTACACGGCTGAGGGTGTGCCGTACTACACGCCGCCTGGGCAACCCTGCTGACAAGACGCCCGTTACGTAGGCCCGTGGTGTTCGCGCCTCAGCGGTAGATCGCTACGGGCGCGGCAGCAGGTAGACGAACTCGGGGCATTCCGCGCTGACCGTTGAGTTGATGACGTCGGCCGCGTAGGTCAGGCTCGTGCCCGACTCGACCACCATGCGGGTGGCGATTGGGCGGGCGAGGTTGCTGAGAATCAGCCCCTGGTGCTCGGCGCGATAGGTGTCGCATATCGCCTTGGACAGATCGAGCGGATACGCGCCTGCCATGGGGGGCATCAGCAGCGCGGCTGACATTGCTAAGCCGGCTCCCGCTACCGCGGAGCCGGTCAGGAAATGACGGATCATGGCCTCCCCTTGCACTCTGATATCGCAAGCGTAGCCGTAACCAGTCAGCCCGCCACGCAAACGGGGTCGCACGTTCGTGAAGCGGGGTATCTCAATACATCGGGTCCCACGGCCGGCATCCGGTCGTTTGAAAAGCCTTGTCTGAGGGTGCGATTACGACGGATCCCGGTCCTCGGGAGCTGTCCGACACCACACCAACTGCTTGTCGTAGGACCCAGCGGCACGAGATCCCCGTTCCGGATGGCCCCGAGGTTCGGTACGTACCTGGCCGGATATCGACATTGGGTACGAACGTCCCCTCGCCCGGAATCGTGTACTTCGGCCCCCCGCGAATCGGGTTCCCCGCACAGTCGAACTCGTCAGGGAAGTCGTCGCACGCGGGCCGGTTGACCCTAATCCAGCCTGCCTCCGTGCAACGAATGTAGCTGTCGCCGCCCTTATTGGGCCCGATCGCTCCCAGGAAACCGCAGGGTTCCGTCGCGGGCTGCGCTCGGGCGGTCGAAGACAGCGAAATAGAAGCGGCCACCGATACGAGTGCAAGTGCGATGGTGATAGCCCGCAACTGGCGCCTCCCCCAGAAGGAGTTAAGAAAACGGTACTCCGTGACAGCAGTTCTCATCCAGCATCCGATGGAGCGCCCGAGACGGTCGCGATCGTGGACCGCGCTACTCGGGCTAACGGGGTCACTGCTCGCTCGTCAAAGGACATTGCTGGTAAGAGTCCGTGCATCTCTTTCGGTACACGGACCTCAACCTCAGCCGAGCTGATAGGAGGTGGGGGACACCCGGAAGAGGTTCCCGGAGCTGGTATCGGTACATGTCATGGCCCCGGGCTCGCTGGCGCAGGTGATGGCGCCGAGAGACATCGTCTGCCCATACTCCAACGTCGGCAGCGGGGGATTGGGATACACGAGCGCGCCGCCGACGCAGTCAAGGTGCGGAGGCCGGCCCTCGTGAAGCGAGAACTGGCTGCCCCAGCCACTTAAGAAACACGTGCTTGGCCGTCCATCGGGCCCGACATATTCGCGCGGTGGCAGGGGGTACGTGACGTTCTGGACTTGGCATGTTGCTTCTCCATTGCCGTACTCTGCGGGGTCATTACGGTCGTGATTGCGTTGCATCACGCACACGATGTCTCCCGAAGGCGACTGGAACCGCCTGGCGTTGAAAGGGTCTTCATCGGCGCGGGCAGTCGCCGGGAGGGAGATGGCCGCTGCGACCGTAAGCCACGCAGTTATCGCCAACGTAATGATTACGTGCGTGGGCTCAAGCGCCGTCCACTGGCGTAGGACCGAAGTTTCAATTTGGCGCGCCGATGGCCTGCGACCCGACCTGATCATCATGCCGGTGTCCTCTCGGTGGTCGATGCTTGCTCTAACCAGTGGTGTGCCCTCTCGCGAGGTAGCTGAACGCGGCGATTCCGAAAACGGTTGCGTTGGGTATGAAGGCTCTTCGATTTTGGCCGGGCAATCAGCATGAATCCGGGTTGCGGCCCGCTGTTTGCGGGTGCAGTGGAATCGTATCCGGCGTGCCGAGTTCTCTCGATTCCGGAATCCGCGATCGGTTAACCGGCCCTCCGAGCAGCGACACGCCGACGTGCGCGCGCTTCCGGTCGAGTTGACGGCCCAGGTCGAAAACTGGGTTGGAAGTCCGGCTCGGTCTAGGAGGAGCTCATGGTGCTGAGTGTGGTCGCCGATTCGGCGGGTCATCGGATCGAAGGCCCAGGCGGCGACGTCGATGTCGTCAATGGTTTTCTCGAGCATTTGAGTGTTCGGAATTTCTCGCCAGC
>JBLNEK010000140.1:0-2509 GCA_050262635.1 Candidatus Sericytochromatia bacterium
ACGCGGTCGCTCAGGGGCGGATCAGGCACAACGGTGACCCCGATCTCGCTCGGCACGTCTACAACGCGGTCGCGAAGGACGAGGCGAGGGGGACGAGGATCGTGAAGGAGGCGAAGCGGTCGACGCGGTTCATCGACGCCTGTGTCGCGCTGATCATGGCGTTCGACAGGGCCGCGCAGGCACCCGACGACTATGACGTCTTGGCGAGCATCGCGTGAGCGACTACCGAGACCTCGGGCATGAGGACACGACCCCGCTGTCGGACGTCGAGCGGGGGGAGTTCAAGGCGTACCTCGCCACCTTGGATCAGGACCGGCTGTATGAGTTGGGTGTGGCTCCGCTCGAGTGACGCACCGGCGCCTGGTTCTCGGCGTTTTGGCCGGGTAGCTGGCCTCTGTTGCGTCGGGGACGACGGCCGTTACCGCCTCTTGCCGCGCGGGGTAGGCTCCTCTGCCTGTTCCAGGGCGTGCAGCGAAGCGATCTCCAGCTTGGCAACGAGGTCTTTGAGCCGACGGGCGTTGTCGAACCAGGGCTGGTAGCGGGCCAACTGTTCGGGGCTGAGGTATCTGCTGACGGTCTTGCCGGCCACGGTGCGGGTCCACTGGATGTAGGGGCCGTGCAAGGAAGGCGGGTCGGCTTGACAGGCACAGCCACGTTTGCCGCAGCGCATGTGCCGAACGGCGACGCTGCCCGGCAGTAGCCCGTCGAGGTCAGCGAGCTGCGCTGCCAGGGCCGCTCGGGTGGCTTGGAAGGGCAGCCTCTTGCGCGGCGTGCCGGCGTCCATTTCGCTCCTCCACTGGTCGCAGACGGACATCATGCCTCCGGCGATCTTACGGCGTGGCAACCGTGAGACGCGGGGAGAAGGGAGACTCCGATGTCCGACCCATCGCAGCGCACCGACCCGTTCGGTGCGAGCAGGGACCGCTTCGCACAGCTACTGGACTTCGCCGACGGCAGCGACGCCGGCGAGCTTGACCATGCCGCCTTGGAGGAGCAACTTACCGCCCGCGGCCGGCAACTGTTGCTCCAGCTCTACCAGGACCATCTGGACTTGCGCGCCGAACGGGAGGTGCGGCTGGCCACGGTCGCCGATGCCGACGGGATAGCACACCGGCGTGTCGAAGCCGACCACGAGCGGACACTGGCCACCGTCTTCGGTGAGGTGCGCGTGCGCCGGCTGGCCTACCGGGCGGTGGGGCAGGCCAACCTGCACCCCGCCGACGCGGTGTTGAACCTGCCGGCCGAGAAACACTCCCACGGGCTGCGTCGCCTCGCCGCGACCGAAGCGACCCGCGGCTCGTTCGAGGAGGCGGCCGCTGCGGCGGGCCGCGCCACCGGGACGGCGCTGGGCAAACGTCAGGTCGAGGAACTCACGGTACGCACCGCGGCGGACGTCACCGCCTTCTATACCACCCACCGCCGGCCCGCGACCGCCGACACCGAGCAGCTGCTGGTCCTGCAGGTCGACGGCAAAGGCATCCTCATGCGCCCGGACGCGCTACGCCCAGCGACCGCGAAAGCCGCCGAGACGGCCAGTGCGAAGCTCGCCAGCCGGTTGTCCAAAGGCGAGAAGCGCTACCGCAAGCGCATCGCGGAGGTCGGCGCGGTCGCGGACCTGACCCCGGTGGTGCGCACCGTCGCGGACATCCTGCCCGCCACCGACATCGAGCGCGAGCAGGCCAGCGACGGGCCGGCCGCGACCGGGAAGTGGCTGACCGCCAGCGTCGTCGACGACGCCGCCACCGTCGTCGCCGACGTGTTCGACGAGGCGACCCGCCGCGACCCAACCCATGCCCGCACCTGGGTCGCGCTCGTCGACGGCGCGAACCATCAAATCGACCGGATCAACGCCGAAGCGGTCTCCCGCGGGGTGCGCGTGCACATCCTGGTCGACTTCGTCCACATCGTGGAATACCTGTGGAAGGCGACCTGGTGCTTCCACGACGAGGGCAACCCAGCCGCCGAGTCATGGGTGCACGCGAAGGCTCGCGCCGTCCTCGCCGGCAACGCACGCAGCGTCGCCGCGGGCATCCGGCGCACCGCGACAGCCCGAAAGCTCACCGGCACCGCCCGCAAAGGCGCGGACGACGCCGCTCGCTACCTGACCAACAAGGCGCCCTACCTCGACTACCCCACCGCGCTGGCCGGTGGGTGGCCAATCGCCACCGGCGTGATCGAAGGCGCGTGTCGATATCTGGTCGCGGACCGGCTCGATATCACCGGAGCCAGGTGGGGGCTCGCTGGCGCGGAAGCCGTCCTGCAGCTACGCGCCGTGCGCGCCAACGGCGACTTCGACGACTACTGGACCTTCCACCAGTCCCGGCAGCGACAACGGGTCCACGCCACTCGATACGCCGACAACATCATCCCGCTCGCGGCATAGCAGTCCCTCCAGAAGAGCCGCACCCGAATCGAAGTGCCGTACGCGATGACCTCTGCTCGTCCCGAGAGCATCACGTGTCTCGCCTGCCGGAACTACGCGCAGCGGGAGTACACACGCTTCGCTGAC
>JBLNEK010000141.1:0-3390 GCA_050262635.1 Candidatus Sericytochromatia bacterium
CATCTATCAGCAAACGTTCCGAAAGATGGTCCTTAATCGGAGGTTCGGCGCTCGCCGCGTCAGGTATCGCGCACCTGCTGTGCCCCCGTGCGTTCGAACCGGTAAACCGGATGGCCTTCAACGGGGCTGGTTAACATTGCGCTTTTCTCCTATCGGTTGTGTCGAACAGTCCAGCTTGGTCGGGTTTGACCTGGATACGCAGGCCTTTTCGGCGTCCGCGGTTGACGTGGACGGCTTGCAGTTGGCCGCGTTGGACCTTGTGCAACACGGTTTGTCGCGCGACGCCGAGGGCTTTGGCGGCCTCGTCGAGTCCGAGCCAGCCCTCGGGTGCCTCGGCCCGGATTCTGCCGCGGAGGGCCTGGTCGATGCGAATGCGCCAGGGTGCGCCTGGGGTGATCTGTTCGGCGGTGATGAAGCCGTCACGGATCCATCGGTAGAGGGTGGCCTTGCTGACCGCCAGGAGCCGCTCGGCTTCGGTGATGGTGACCACGACGGCATCATCGTCGCCGGGTCCGACATCGGGCTGAGCGGGCGGCTGGTAGACGGGGATGTTGTGTCCGGCGCGCAGGGTCGCCACGCGTGCCCGGGTGAAGGGCAGCCCGGTGGCGGTGCGGCGTTTTTGTTTGGCCAGGATCGCCGCGATCGTCCGGTCGTCGTAGTGCTGGGTGAGTCGTCGTACCAGGGCAATGGTGTCTTCGTCGGTGACGCGCAGGTGCCCACCGAGCTTGGTCATCGGCATCGAGACCTCGGTAATAGCTCCGCCCTGCCAGACGATGCGCAGGTCGGCGACGCGCCGTTGGCGCTGCACGGTGACGCCGATCTCGGCGATCACGGCGCGGATGAGTTGTTTGCGTTCGCGCACCGTGGTGGTCGGGGCGTCGAAGATCGCGCGGATATCGGCGCCAGCAGTGGCGATCCAGTCCAGTTCCTGTTGGGTCAAGGCGACCGGGCGGCGGGCCCGTTGGACGGCCAGATCGTTCTGGGCGGCACGCACGGCTGCGAGCTTTGCTTCCAAGGCCTTCTCCAAAGTCCTTGCCACCAAACGATTCTCCGGCTCCACGTTGTCGAACTGGCGCAGCGCCCGGTCGGCCTCATAACGGGCACGTTCGACCGCCAGCTCGAACACCGCCAAGTCGCGACGATAGTTGGCGTCAGCCTCGGCCAGGGCTTGGGCGGTGGCGGTCAGCGCCGCGGGGGCCAGCACGTCAAACATCTCGTCGAGGACCCTGTTCTCCAACCGGATCCCTCCGATGCTTTGGCAGACGTGCTCACCGGCATACAGCTGCTTGGGGCGGGCGCACACGTAGCGCGGGCAGTTGCCCGTAGTGCCCGAGTAGCCGGTCTGCATGATCCGCCCGCACCGCCCGCAGCGCAGCAGACCCTGCAACAGCGCGCGGCCCTCACGCACCGCGCCGCCAGCCAGTTCGCGGGGCCGGCGCCAATTGCCGCGCAGCCGCGCGGCGTTGGCCTCATAGGCCTCCCAACTGATGTATCCGGGATGATGCTCGGGAATGAGCACCTCCCACTGCTCACGCGACACCAACTGAACCCGGGAGCGCACGGCCCCGGTGATCGGATCCACGCGTTTTTCGGTACGGGTGCGGCCGAACACAAACGCCCCGGCATAGGCGGGGTTGGTCAGCAGGTCGTGCACCGCTGGGTAGGTCGCCGGCGCCCAAGCAATGCGCTGGGAGCCGTTGGCCCGGCGTGGCAACAGCACCCCATCTTCGCGAAGCCGCATCAGTACCTGCCGCGCCGAGCCGAGTTCGTCGAAGCGACGGAACACGGTGACGATCGCCTCCCGCACGGCTTCATCCGCGGTGATCATCACCCGGTCGTCTTCGTCGTAGTCCAGGCCGACCGGAAGTCCTTGCCGTAGTTCGCCTTTGGCTGCTTTGTGTTTCATCCCCGCGGTCAGACGGGATCTGATCAGGTGCAGCTCGGCCTCTGACATGGTGCCCTTGAGCCCGAGCACGAGTCGGTCGTTGAATTCGGCTGGGTGATAGACGCCGTCGGCGTCGGCGATCAGGGTGTCGGTGATCGCGCACAAATCCAGCAGTTGATACCAGTCGGTGTTGTTGCGGGCCAGCCGCGACACCTCGATGCCCAGCACGATCCCGACCTTGCCCAAACCCACGTCGGCGACCAGCTCCTTGAAGCCGAGCCGCCCGTCGGTCTGCGCTCCCGAACGGCCCAAGTCGGTGTCGATCACCACCACCTGATGGGCAGGCCAGCCCAACGCGACTGCCCTTTCCCGCAATTCATATTGGCGGGCAAGGGATTCGGTGTGTTGGACCATCTGCGTCGGGGTGGACTGGCGCACATAGACGTAGGCGTCCCGGGAACGATGGGAGGTGCTGATCTTGTCCGTGGTCAACAACAGCGCCGGCGCCGACACGCCCGGCCGGACGGTGTCACGCATCGCCCACCTCCACGGAAACGCGGCTATCCGGGTCGACCAGGGCACCTTTCGCGATCAACCTGGCCAGCAGCGCCAACACCTGGCAGCGGATATCCTCCGGCAAGGCCTGCCACCGACAACCCGAGGCCGGCAAATCGAGCAGACCAAGCGAAAGCTGGCATGGGGCAGCTACTCTCAATACGCGCAAGTGGGTTCACCTCTCCTGTAGTCGTGAGCGCGATCAGGGACGAGGTGAACCTACTTGTCCTTTATCGACAAATCCCGCAACGCGCGACTCCACTAGCCGCTGCGCCAGCCGGTGCAGCTCCCGCAGCCCAGCCGCATTCAGCACCGACACAGCGTCCACCTGCCCACAATCACCAAGCACATCGGTGGCATCGGCGCGGATGGTGCCCGGCGAGCCATCCGGCAGATCGACCACCAGCAGAAGCGCGCCATTCCATCGCTTAAACGACCGCGCCGCCAACAGGCGCCCGAACAACGGATGCGTCTCCGCGACAACCCGCACATCGCACGGCAACACCGCACGCAACTGTTGCAGTCTGTCGCCTTCACTGTCGGGGTCGGGAAAACCCATCTGGCCACCGCACTCGGACACATCGCGGTGCGCCGCCGCATCCCCACCCTGATGTTGCGTGCCGACTCAATGTTCAAGCGGCTCAAAGCATCCCGCCTCGATAACAGCACTTAAGCCGAGATGCGGCGCCTGGCCCAAACCCGGCTGCTCATCATCGATGACTTCGCCCTGCAACCCATGGACGCCACCGCGACCGCCGACTTCTACGAACTGGTCGTGGCCCGCCACCACAAGGCCGCCACCGTTTTGACCTCCAACCGCAGCCCCGACGAATGGCTGGCCATCATGACCGACCCGCTCCTGGCCCAATCGGCTGTCGACCGGCTCACCTCCACAGCACACGAACTCGTCATCGAAGGTCAGTCCTACCGCCGCCGCCAGAAACCCTCAG
>JBLNEK010000142.1:0-102065 GCA_050262635.1 Candidatus Sericytochromatia bacterium
ATCCTGCACGGCTGCCTACGCCACCACACCCGCTACGACGAACACAAAGCCTGGGCACACCGTCAACCAGGACCAAACATCCAAGCGGCTTGACAACTTACGGTCCTGGGATGTCTAACCCCTGTGCTCGCCCGGACCGCGCCGGCCGACCGCGGTGTGCACTCCCAGCCCGGCCAGGTATATGCCGGCGCCCACCAGGGCCAGTGTCGGCGAGTGCCCGTCGGCGGGGATCACGGCCGCAGTCACCGCGGTCGCACCGACGAACGACAGCCAGAACAGTGAGTCCTGCACCGCGAACACGTGGCCGCGGCGCGGATCGTCGACGTCGATCTGCATGGCGTTGTCCGCACACAGCTTGACCACCTGCCCGGCTGCGGCGAGGAAGAACGCGCACACCAGGATCACCGCCAAGACCAACCCCGAGGCCACCACCTGGAATCCCGCGGCGGCCGCCAACGCCGCGTTGGCGGCGGCGAACCGGCCGATGCGCCGCACGATCGTCGGTGTGAGCACGGTGGCGAGGAATGCGCCGGCGCCGGTGGCCGCGGCGAACAGGACCGCGATGCCCAACCCCGCGACCGGCTGAGCTTCGGTATGTCGCACGATCACCAGCAGCAGCATCGTGTTGACGCCGAACACAATGCGATGCACCGCAAGTGCGGACAGCGTCGCGGTCACGCTCGGCGCGCCGAGCACCGTTCGCCAGCCATGCAGCCAGCCGGTAGCCACCGCGTACAGCGCCGAACCGTGAATCGTGCGGGCGGTGTTGTCGGGACCCAGACCGTGGGGCGCGAACCGCAATGCCAGCACCAGCGCAACCAGAACGGGCACAACGACGATGAAGATGACTGTGGCAGAACCGGTGTCGTTCGCGCCGAACTTCCAGCGGGGCAGCAGCATGAAATTCGCGCCGGCGAACGCCGACACGGCGCCGATCGCCGCTGCGAGCGCGTTCATCGTCACCACCTGCTCGCGCGGCACCACGTGCGGAAGCGATGCGGACAGGCCCGAGGTGACGAAGCGGCTGACGCCGTTGACCAGTAGCGCCCCCGCGAGCACCACCCGTCCGTCGGCACCCACGGCCAGCAGCGTGCCGACGCCGGCGATTAGCACGATGCGGGCGGCGTTGGCGCCGACGAGCACGTACCGGCGGTCCCAGCGGTCCATCAGCGCGCCCGCGAACGGGCCGACGAGCGAGTAGGGCAGGAACAACACCGCGAACGACCCGGCGATCGCCCACGGTGTCGCGGCACGGTCGGGGTTGAACAGGATGGCGCCCGCCAGGCCGGCCAGGAACAGACCGTCGCCGAACTGGCTGGCGATCCGCACCGCCAGCAGCCGGCCGAACGCGGGCAACGCGCGTACCGATCGCCATACGGCAACCGGTGCGCGCACGTCAACCACTGAAGTCACTTCCTGCCGCCCGCCACCCCAGAGCCGAAGTCTTCTGCTCTTCGCGCAAGCGGCTCATCGCTGCTTTCTGCTCTTCGCGCAAGCGGCTCATCGCTGCTTTCTGCTCTTCGCGCAAGCGGCTCATCGCTGAGCAACCTAGGCTACAAATATCTCGAACGTCGTCGCTTGATCGCCCCGATTGCGCTGGGCTGGTGACATGATGGTGACGTGGCCCACTCAGAAGACCCAGAGGACGGCACCGACTTCCACGCCCCCATCGCACACCGGGTGCGGTCGGGCACTCTGCTGTTGGCCAACACCGATCTGCTTGAACCGACGTTTCGCCGCAGCGTCATCTACGTCGTCGAGCACAACGACGGCGGCACGCTCGGGGTGGTGCTGAACCGTCCCAGTGAAACCGCGGTCTACAACGTGCTTCCGCAGTGGGCGAAGCTGACCGCCAAACCGAAGACGATGTTCATCGGCGGCCCGGTCAAGCGCGACGCGGCGCTGTGCCTGGCGACGCTGCGGGTCGGCGTGACGTGCGACGGCGTCGCCGGACTGCGCCACGTCCAGGGCCGGATGGCGATGGTCGACCTTGACGCCGACCCGGACTCGATCGCACCGCTGGTGGAGGGGGTGCGCATCTTCGCGGGGTATTCGGGCTGGACCATCGGCCAGCTGGAAGGCGAGATCGATCGCGACGACTGGATCGTGTTGTCCGCGTTGCCTTCTGACGTTCTGGTCGAACCGCGCGCGGACCTGTGGGCGCGGGTGCTGCGCCGTCAACCGCTGCCGCTGTCGTTACTGGCGACGCACCCGATCGACATCAGCCGCAACTAAATGGGTAAACAGCCTGTGCCGCAGAAGGATTCATCACCGGCACGGTAGGGTGCAGGCCGCGCAGGAGCCTCGGCACGGCTCGCGGCCATCCGGCACCGACGCGTGCACATAGGCGGCGCCCTGCCACGCCCCGGCGGCCACCGTGGCGAGCGCACCGGCGACGCACAACCCCACCAGTCCGATCGAAGGGTGCCGCGACAGCGCGACCACACCGCCGGCCGTCAGCATCACAGCCGCCGCGAGCTGGGTCGGCGCGACCGCCCTCAGCACCCGGTGGGCCGCACCGGCTACGGTGGGACGGGCCAGGGTACGTGCGCCCAGCGCCACGAACACAGCGGCTACGGTCAGGCACACCACCCCGGCGACGAGCATGGGGTCACAATACGAGAGCCCCGGCGCTGCCGCAGGACGGGTGGCTTCTACCGCGACTGGGGCGTCAGCGGAATCGGGGCCGGCACGGCCGGCGCCGGAAGTGGCGGTGTCGGCAGAGCCGGCGTCGGAACAGCCGCGGGCGCCGGCGCAGCCGGCGTGGCCGTGCCTACCCGGAACCCGTTGACGATCGCGTCGGTGGCGTCGGCCGCGCTGGAGGCGCCCTGGCTGGTGGCCATCGACGTCACCGCCAACGACACCAGGTACCTGTCCGGGCCGGCGGAGACGACCACGTGCCGCCGCGACGTGTTCAGCGTCATGTCGTTCTGCCGGTACGTGCCCTCGATGACCGCCGAGGGGAAGCCGTTGAAGTCGGTCAGCGAGGCGTCCGTGGTCTGCCACGCCGGCAGCGACTGGCTGTCGACGAACCCGTGGGTGATCGCCTCCTTCGGGTCGAAGTTCCCAACCAACTTGTAGACGACCAGTTGCGCGTTGGGCGTGTACAGGTCCGCGCTATTGCGGTCCGCGATCACCGCGAACGCGTCCGGCACGTTCGGGTCGGGCACCTGCGTCCAGCCCGACGGCATCGGCAGCGTGATGTTGAACGCCTGAAAGCCCTCGGCGCGTTGGGGCTCCAGTGCGACGTTGCGGCTCTTGAAGTAGTCGGTGATCGTGCCCGACGTGGCCGGCGCGAGAGTGGGGACGGTGAGGGCCGTCGGGGCCACCCCGGACTGCGGAACCAGCGGCGCGCTGGGCGCTGACCCGACCGGCGCCCGGCCCGGAACGCCCGCCGTCGCGGCGGGTGCCGCCAGGTTGGGCGCGGTCACAGCCTGCGGGGCCGCCATCGGGGCACCCGGCGCGACGGTGACCGTCTGGGTGATCGTGACGGGCGATGGCGCTGGCGGCGGCATCGGTTCGGCGGCTGCGCTGGGGCCGGTGAAGAAGATCGTCCCCGCGATGCCCGCGGCCGACGCGCCGAGAATCGCGAGCCAACCTTTGGCCTCGTCGCTCATACCGTTGCCTCCTTCCCGCACAGGGCGACCCGCCGAGACCGTAACAACTGTCACTCTGGTACCACCAGAGCTGGAATCGACTTCTGATCGGTCCGCAACGCAACCGAGACCTGTCCGGCGGCGGACCACGGGAGGGGGAGCGCGTGGCCCGCTGACTAACCTGTGGGGGTGACCGACTCCCCGACCGCCGACGGCCCGAGCGCCGACGCGGACGTGCCGAAGTTCCGCTACACCGCGGAGTTCGCCGGCGAGATCGAGCGCTTCTGGCAGCAGCACTGGGCGGACGCCGGCACCTTCCACGTGCCCAACCCGGTCGGGTCGCTGGCCCCCGACGACCCTGCGACCGTCCCCGACGACAAGATGTTCGTCCAGGACATGTTCCCGTACCCCTCCGGGGAGGGCCTGCACGTCGGGCATCCACTGGGCTACATCGCGACCGACGTCTACGCGCGCTACTTCCGGATGACTGGGCGCAACGTGTTGCACGCGTTGGGTTTCGACGCGTTCGGGCTGCCCGCCGAGCAGTACGCGATCCAGACCGGTACCCATCCGCGCACCCGCACGGAAGCCAACATCGTCAACTTCCGCCGGCAACTGGGCCGGCTCGGGTTCGGCCACGACTCCCGCCGCAGCTTCGCCACCACCGACGTCGAGTTCTACAAGTGGACCCAGTGGATCTTCCTGCAGATCTACAACGCGTGGTACGACCCCGAGGCGAATAGGGCGCGGCCGATCACCGAGCTAATCGTCGAGTTCGACTCGGGCGAAAGGGATCTGGAGGATGGTCGGCGGTGGTCTGAGCTGGCGCCGGCCGAGCGCGCCGATGTCGTCGACTCCCACCGGCTGGTGTACCACGCGGACTCGCTGGTCAACTGGTGCCCGGGCCTCGGCACGGTGCTGGCGAACGAGGAGGTCACCGCCGACGGGCGCAGCGAGCGCGGCAACTTTCCCGTGTTCCGAAAGCGCCTGCGCCAGTGGATGATGCGGATCACCTCTTACGCCGACCGGTTGCTCGATGACCTGGACACGCTCGACTGGCCGGAGAAGGTCAAGACCATGCAGCGCAACTGGATCGGCCGCTCCACGGGTGCGTCAGCGCTGTTCGCCGCCACCGCGAACGACCGTGCGCCCGTGGACATCGAGGTGTTCACCACACGACCGGACACGCTGTTCGGCGCCACCTATATGGTGCTGGCACCTGAGCATCCGCTGGTGGACATGCTCACCGCAGCGGACTGGCCCGACCACGTCGACGGGCGCTGGACCTATGGCGCATCGACACCCACCGAGGCGGTGGCCGCGTATCGGCGGGCGATCGCGGCCAAATCGGATCTGGAGCGCCAGGAGAACAGAACCAAAACCGGTGTGTTCCTTGGCACGTACGCCACCAACCCGGCCAACGGCGAACCCGTCCCGGTGTTCATCGCCGACTATGTCCTCGTCGGCTACGGCACCGGAGCCATCATGGCCGTTCCGGGGCACGACCAGCGCGACTGGGAGTTCGCCTCCGAGTTCGGGCTGCCGATAGTCGAAGTGATCGCCGGGGGTGACGTCTCCCGCGAGGCGTACACCGGAGACGGCATCCTGGTGAACTCGGCCTACCTCAACGGGCTGGACGTCGAGGCGGCCAAGCAGAAGATCACTGAGCACCTGGAAGCCGACGGCCGGGGCCGCTCACGCATCGAGTTCAAGCTTCGCGACTGGCTGTTCGCGCGCCAAAGGTATTGGGGCGAGCCCTTTCCCATCGTGTACGACGATGACGGCCGGCCACATGCGCTGCCCGAGTCGGAACTTCCGGTGGTGCTGCCGGACATTGCGGACTACTCGCCGGTGCTGTTCGACCCCGACGACGCCGACAGCGAGCCGTCGCCGCCGCTGGGCAAGACGACCGACTGGGTGCACGTCGAACTCGATCTCGGCGACGGGCTCAAGACCTACACCCGCGACGCCAACGTGATGCCGCAATGGGCGGCCAGCTCGTGGTATGAGCTGCGATACACCGACCCGCACAACTCGGAACGCTTCTGCGCCAAGGAGAACGAGGCGTACTGGATGGGACCGCGGCCCGACGAGCACGGCCCGGACGACCCCGGTGGCGTCGACCTATATGTTGGCGGCGTGGAGCACGCCGTGCTGCACCTGCTGTACGCGCGGTTCTGGCACAAGGTGCTCTACGACCTGGGCCACGTCAGCTCCCGCGAGCCGTACCGGCGGCTGGTCAACCAGGGCTACATCCAGGCGTTCGCCTACACCGACATCCGTGGCGCTTATGTGCCCGCGGCGGAGGTCACCGAACGCGACGGCCATTTCTTCCACATCGGGCCGGACGGGGAGACGGAGGTGTTCCAGGAGTTCGGCAAGATCGGCAAGAGCCTGAAGAACTCGGTGTCGCCCGATGAGATCTGCGACGACTACGGCGCTGACACGCTGCGCGTCTACGAGATGTCGATGGGACCGTTGGAGGCGTCGCGGCCATGGGCCACAAAGGATGTGGTGGGCGCGTACCGGTTCCTGCAGAGGGTGTGGCGGCTGGTGGTCGACGAGCAGACCGGCGAGCCGCGGGTGTCGGAGGATCCGCTCGACGACCGGACACTGCGGATATTGCACCGCACCATCGCCGGCGTCGCTGACGACTACGCAAGCCTGCGCAACAACACCGCGGTGGCGAAGCTCATCGAGTACACGAACCACCTTACGAAGCAGACGATCACAGCACGGGATGCGATCGAGCCGCTGGTGTTGATGCTGGCGCCGGTGGCCCCGCATCTGGCTGAGGAAATGTGGCGGCGGCTGGGCCACGACCGGTCACTGGCGCACGGGCCCTTCCCTCAGGCCGACGAGCGGTACCTGACCGAGGACACGGTGGAGTACCCCGTTCAGGTGAACGGCAAAGTGCGAGGGCGTGTTTCGGTGTCCGCCGACGCCGGCGCCGACGTGCTGGAAGCCGCCGCGTTGGCGGACGAAAAAGTGTCGGCGTTCCTCGGCGGTGCGACGCCGAAGAAGGTGATCGTGGTTCCCGGCCGGCTGGTCAACCTCGTCGTTTAGCGCACCTTCTCAGGACGAAGCCAGGGCGTCAGCCGCGGTGGCGCAGGATGATTTCGTGCACGTGCCCGTCCGGCGGGATGGCGACGACGTCGGCGATCGCGCGGGCGACCGTCTCCG
The DNA here is from genome assembly GCA_050262635.1 of Candidatus Sericytochromatia bacterium. Lineage (GTDB taxonomy): Bacteria > Actinomycetota > Actinomycetes > Mycobacteriales > Mycobacteriaceae > Mycobacterium. Next base: position 6,780 of record JBLNEK010000142.1, read on the forward strand.
GCCGCAGGTAGTTCGCAGGTTCATAATCGCCACCTTCAAATTCGCGCAGCTGCCGTTGCATCTCGGTGCCGATGCGCCCGGGGTGCACCGATGTGACACGCAGCGCGGGTTCCTCCGCGCGCAGGGAGTCGGCGAACGCCCGCAACGCGAACTTGCTTGCCGAGTACGACGCCATGCCGGCCAACACGTGAAGCCCCGCACCGGAATTCACGAAGATCACCTGACCGCGCGCGCGGCGAAGCGCCGGCAGCAGCGCCTGTGTCATTGCGACCACGCCGATCACGTTGACCTCGAACGTCGTTCGCCAATCCTCGACCCGGGACTCGGCGAGTGCGGCCGGGAATGCGATGCCGGCGTTGTGCACCAGCACGTCAAGCTCGTCGACGTCGAACGACGAAAGCGACCCGGTGTCCGTCATGTCCAGCGGCATCACGGTCGCGTTCAATCGCGCAGCGACCGCGTCGAGCCGGCTGGACGGCCGCCCGGTGAGCAGCAGCCGGAAATCCGGGGCGAGTGCGTCGGCGATGGCGGAGCCGAGCCCGCCGCCCGCCCCGGTAATCATCGCGGTAGCCATGCGGCCACCCTATCGACGCCGCATCATAGAACCGATGGCCCCGGACCCCAGCTTCTCGCCGACACAGCTCGCCGCGCGGGCTGCGTACCTGTTGCGGGGCAACGACCTGGGCGTGATGACGACGGCCGCACCGCTGCTGTATCCGCACATGTGGAGTTGGGATGCCGCGTTCGTTGCCGTTGGCCTGGCCCCGCTGTCGGTCGAGCGGGCGGTCGTCGAATTGGACACGCTGCTCTCGGCGCAGTGGGCGAACGGGATGATTCCGCACATCGTGTTCGCCAACAACGTCGATGGGTACTTCCCCGGCCCGGCGCGGTGGGCCTGCTCGACGCTGGCCGCCGACGCGCCTGAGAACCACTTCACCTCGGGGATCACCCAGCCGCCGGTGCACGCGATCGCCGTCGAGCGGATTCTCGATCACGCGCGCAGGCGGGGCCGCTCCACCCGGCAGGTGGCCGAGGCGTTCCTCGACCGGCGGTGGGCGGGTCTCGTGCGCTGGCACCGGTGGCTGGCGGAAGCGCGCGACCAGCGCGACCGCGGCCGGATCACGCTGTACCACGGTTGGGAGTCCGGGATGGACAACTCACCGCGCTGGGACGCGGCGTACGCCAACGTGGTGCCCGGCGCGGTGCCGGAATACCAGCGCAAGGACAACATGATCGTGATGGACGCGTCGCAGCGGCCGTCCGACAGCGAGTACGACCGGTACCTGTGGCTGCTCGAGGAGATGAAGACCGCCCGCTACGACGACGAACTGTTGCCGAAGGCGATGAGCTTCGTCGTGGAGGATGTGTTCGTCTCGGCAATCTTCGCGGTGGCGTGCGAAGTGCTGGCCAACATCGGCGAGGACTACAGCCGCCCGCACGCCGACGTCCGTGACCTGTACTCGTGGGCGCACCGGTTCCGCCGCGGCGTGGTCGAGACTGCCGACGAAAGGACCGGCGCGGCAAGGGATTTCGATGTGCGTGCGGACAAGTGGATCGCTACCCAAACGGTCGCGCAGTTCGCTCCGCTGCTGTGCGGCGGCTTGCCGCACGAGCGCGAACGCGCGTTGCTGCGACTTCTTGAGGGACCGCGGTTCTGCGGTCACCCCGATCTGCGGTACGCGCTGATCCCATCGACGTCGCCGGTGTCGCGCGACTTCCGGCCGCGGGAGTACTGGCGCGGCCCGGTCTGGCCGGTGATGACTTGGCTGTTCTCGTGGGCGTTCGCCCGCCGCGGGTGGGCCGAACGGTCACGCACGCTGAGCCGCGAGGGGTTGCGCCAGGCCAGCGACGGCTCGTTCGCCGAGTACTACGAGCCGTTCACCGGTGAGCCGCTGGGCAGCATGCAGCAGTCGTGGACCGCGGCCGCGGTGCTCGACTGGCTCGGCTGACCTATGTCGGGGTGTGGGCGGCCAGCCGCTCCAACGGCAGCAGCGCCTTGGCCAGGGTTTCGCGGTCGTCGTCGGACAGCGCGGCCAGCATCTCCGCCAGTGCCGCCCGCCGGTTGGCCAGCGACTCGCGGTGCACCGCAAGCCCCTTGTCGGTGATGTCGACCAATACCGCGCGCAGATCGGACTGATCCTTGGACCGCTTGACCAGCCCCAGCTTCTCCAGCCGGCGGATGGCGACCGTGGTGGTGGGAGTGCGCACCCGCTCGTGTGCGGCCAGCTCGGTCATCCGGATCGGGCCGCGGTCGATCAACGTCAGCAGGATGGAGAGCTGCGCCAGCGTGAGGTCACCGGTGGCGACCCGGCTGGTGTCGCCGCGACGCAGCACCGACACCAGCTTCGAGAGCACCCGATGCAGCCCCTCGGCCAGCTCGGTGACCGCAGGCTCGGTCGTCTCCACCATAATTCGCCAGTCTAACCTGTCACCGGCTGCCAGGAACCAATCGCAGAGATTTTCCCGACGTCACAGCAGTTGCGACAAAAACCGCTGCAAGCGCTCGGTTTCCGCGGCGTCGAAAATGCGCTCCGGAGGCCCGGATTCCACCACTTTGCCGTGATCCATGAACACGACCGTGTCCGAGGCCGACCGCGCGAAACCCATCTCATGGGTGACGACGATCATCGTCATCCCTTCGGCGCCGAGGTCGGCGATCAGCGCGAGCACGCCCTTCACCAGTTCCGGGTCCAGCGCCGATGTGGCCTCGTCGAAGAACATCACCTGCGGCGCCATCGCCAGCGCTCTCGCGATGGCCACCCGCTGCTGCTGACCGCCCGACAGCGTCGCGGGGCGCGCATCGGCTTTGTGGCGCAACCCAACTCGGGCCAACTGCGCCAGCGCCAGTTCCCGGGCCGCCTCGGCCGACATTCTCTTGAGCTTGCGCGGAGCAAGCATCACGTTGTCGATCACGCTGCGGTGCGGAAACAGGTTGAAGTTCTGGAACACCATGCCGATTCGCTGCCGCAGCTCGTCGGGGTTGTCGCGCAGCACCGACCGGCCGTCGAGCAGGATGTCGCCGCGATCCGGCTCGTAGAGCCGGTTGAGAGTGCGCAACAGCGTCGACTTTCCCGAGCCGGACGGCCCGATCACCGCGACGGTGCTGCCGGCCGGCACGTCGATGTCCACACCGCGCAACACCGCGGTCCGCCCGAAGGACAGATGAATATCGTTCGCGGACAGCGCCACCGACTCAGACCTGACGAACTCAACCATCACACCATCTCCTGTGAGGCGGCCAGCGGGTCGTCCGGCTCGGTGATGGTGCGGCCTCGCCGCAATCGGGCGTCGATGTAGTTCACCAGGTGCGTCAGCGGAATCGTCAGCGCCAGGTAGAAGAGCCCGGCCGCCACGAGCGGCGACAGGTTGCCGGTCTGTGCGTTCAGGTCGCGGCCGACCTGGAAGAGTTCGCGCTGCCCGGCAACCAGGCCGAGGAAGTACACCAGGGCCGAGGCCTTCAGCAGCGAGATGAACTGATTCACTAGAGCCGGCAGTACCCGCCGAATGCCTTGCGGCACAACCACCAACCGCATCGAGCGGCGATAACTGAAACCCAGTGCGCGGGCCGCTTCCATCTGCCCGGCCTCCACGCTTTGGATGCCGGACCGGAAGATTTCGCCGACGTAGGCCGCGGCCATCAAGCCGAGCGCCGCGATGCCCAGCGGATACGGGTTGTTGCCGGTCAACCCGCCGACCACCGGCCCGACTCCCAGGCCGATCAGCAGGATGATCACCACTTCGGGCAACCCCCGGAAGACGTCGGTGTACACCCGCGCAGGCCAGCGCAGCCAGCGTGCCTGGGAGATCCCAGCGACCGCCAGTACCATCCCGAGCACCACGCCGATCACGGCGGCGCTGACCGTCAAGATCAGTGTGTTGGGCAGCCCAGTCTTGAACAAGTCGGGGATCGCCTGCTTGTACATGTCCCAGTCGAAGAATGCGTCTTTGAGTTGCGACAGCGTGGATTTCGGCGCTGGTGTGCTGCTGCCGCGCGGGGTGTGGCTGGCCGCGATCGCCGCGAAGTCGGGCAGGACCGGCACCGGAGCGGATTTCGAGCCGGGCTTCCAGCCGGGCGGCAACGCGCGCGGCACCCAGTCCGAATACAGCCGCGCCCACGTGCCGTCGGCGATGACCGCGTCCAGGCCGGAGTTGAGCGCGCCGATCAGCGGCGTGTTCTCCTTGGCCACCGCCCAGGCCACGAAATTGTCCAAGCTGAAGGTGTTTTCGACGATCACGGCCTGGTCGCCGGGGCGCACGGTGCCCACCGCCTGCTGCGACGGCGCCACCCACGCGTCGATCTGGCGGGTCTTGAGGCTGGCGTACACGGTGTTGAAGTCAGGGAACTTCACCGGCTGCAGATGCAGGGTATCGATGACGTAGGCCTCTTGCACGGTGCCCTGCACGACGCCGATGCGTTGGCCCGCCGCCAACTTGTCGAACCCGGTGATCGGCGAACCGGGCGGAACGACGAGCGAGAAGTAGCCGAAGTCGTAGCCGTTGGTGAACCCGACGGTCTTGCGGCGCGCGTTGGTGGTGGTGATCGACGACGAGCCGACGTCGAAACGCCGCGAGGCGACCTGCGCGAGCAGTCCGGAGAAGTCGGTGCCGACGAACCGCACCTGCAGCCCGAGTTTCGCCGCGACTGCGCGCAACAACTCGTTGTCGAAACCGGTGAACTGGCCGGCCGAGTCGATGCAGACGCTGGGTGGCGCGTCCGACAGCGTGCCGACGACCAGCGTGCCGGGCGTACCGAGGCCCAGTTCAGTCGGACTGACGGACGACAGCGGTTCGACGGTGGGGGTGGTGTAGCCGTCCTCGGCGGGGCCTTTCGCCGCCTTGGCGAGGTTGGTGGGCAGCGGACTTGCCCCTTGGACCCCTGGCGGCGAGCACTGGTCGGCCGACGCGACTGGAGCCGCCACGAGTCCGATGACCGCGACGAGGACAGTGGCCACCAGCGAACCGATCCGCGTGAACACACGATGAGCGTACGGTTCTTCACGCCGCACCCGCCGTTTGTTGCAACAACGGACGCTCGAAGCGCCGGCGTTCACCGGGACTACGGTTGCGGTAGAACGACTTCGGGGGCGCGGGCTGGAACCCCGGCTCGCAGCAGTCAGTCCGAATATCGGTGCCAGGCGTATATGTACAGCGCCATCGCGACCACCAGTGCGATCAGCACCCACAACACCAGCGCCTGGTCGATCCACGCGCCGGGTGGCGGCGCACCAGGAAGGATATTGCGCAGCGGGACGATCGCAAACAGCATCGCGGCGTACCAAGTGGAGAACGGCGGCACGAACTTCTTTCCGCCGCGGGCCATTTGGATCGCCACGTACAGCGCCATGACCGGCAGGCTGATCAGCACCAGGCAGATTCCGAGATCGAAGAACAGCGGGCCCTGCGCGCGGCGAAGGGTGATCGTCACGTTGTCGCCGTCGGGAGCGGACTGGGTTGCCTCACCGCTGCGGGCGACGGAGATGTCCCAACCTTCCAGTGAGCCCGTCGCTTCCACGCGTGCCGGCAGGTAATCGCGGTCTTCGTCGTCTCCGACGAGAACGTCGGCGCTGATCTCGTCTGTGGTGTATGACTCGAACGGCCAGCGGTCGGGATGGCCGTTAGCGTCGATGGTGGTCTTATACACCGCCGTGGTCGGCTTGCCTTTCTGTTATTGGAGGTCGCCCTGCTGGTTCGGGGGATACAGCCGCACGGCGATGTCGGTGTTGACGACGTCGAGGCGGGTGTCCATGTAGTCGTCCTCGGGCAGCACCGCCACCTCCACGTCGAGGCGGTTGTCGACGGTGTGCAGCGCGATCAGACTCACCACCACGACCGTGTCGTCAGTGGTGCCGTAATTGGCTGGCGGAAGCGGACGCGCGGAGCCGGACAGCAGGTGATACCCCAGCAAGGATGCCGCGTAGATCGCGATCACAGCCACGCTGATGCCGACCGTGGTGGCGATGCGTCGCCGCTGCGAGTGTTCTACCGGCGCAGGCTGCATCGGGGCGACCACGGGGCAAATGCTATAGCGCGAGTTCTGTTGTGCGTGAGGACTTTTGCGAAATCACGAGTTGCGGCCATCCCGCCACCGGCACAGCGCCTCGGCGGCGGTGAGGTCATAGTCGGGTCCGTTGGCGCCCACCGTCAGGAACGTCACCCCGAGGTCGGCCAGCGCGTCGGCCTCCCGCAGAAGCGCATCCCCGCGGCCCTCCACTCCCGCCGAGCGCTCGATCTCCGCGGGGTCGCGGCGGACGGCGGCACAGTGCTCGGCCAACACCTCGGCCTTGCGCGGATACGTCTCGCGGTCGACGAAGCCGTGCCAGATGTCGGCGTGTTCGGCGACCAGCCGCAGCGTCTTGCGCTCGCCCTGCCCGCCGACGAGCACCGGGATGTGCCGTGTCGGCGGCGGGTTGAGCTTGGCGAACCGCGACGAGATGCGCGGTAGCGCGGCGGCGAGGTCGTCCAGCCGGCTGCCGACGGTGCCGAACTCGTAGCCGTAGTTGTCGTAGTCCTTCTTCTTCCAGCCCGATCCGATGCCGAGGATGAGCCGGCCGCCGGACATGTGGTCGACGGTCCGGGCCATGTCGGCGAGCAGGTCCGGGTTGCGGTACGAGTTGCAGGTGACCAACGCGCCGATCTCGATTCGCGACGTCTGTTCGGCCCACGCGCCCAACATCGTCCAGCATTCGAAGTGGGCACCGTCCGGGTCACCGTAGAGCGGATAGAAATGGTCCCAGTTGAAGGCGACGTCGACGCCGGCGTCCTCGCAGCGGCGGACGGCGTCGCGGATGTCGGCGTAGTTCGGTGCGTGCTGAGGCTGCAGTTGCACGCCGATGCGGATCGGGAAGGCCATGCGGCTCACCGTATCGCGTGGCTCAGCGGCGGCAGTTCTCATACCTGTCGATCAGCGCCTGCTCGGCCGGCGACGGGCGGTACTTGCGTGCGGTGCAGCCGCCGATCGTGACCATGACGGGCGCGGTGGCTTCGTGCTGAAATCCAATGTGGCCGCGGTACTGGTTACCGGCCGTGTACACGATCGGCCGCAAAGGCTGGGTGGCCACGATCGGCAGATGCTGCTGGGCCAGGCGCACCGCCGTGTCGACGTCGTCGGCGGCAATCCGCTCCGACACCCACAGCGGCGCGGTACCGGCGGCGTTGATCGTGAAGACATCGGCGTGCGGGATCGACTGGTCGGTGTTGAGCGCGTTCCACAGGTCGATCTCCTGCGGGCTGGGCAGCCGCCGTGATGTCTGGATCTCCGCCGGGTGTTGCCTGCCGGCGCTGACGGTGACGTCGCCCGCCGCCAGATCACGGAACGCGGAAGCCAGTTTTCCGACGGCTGCCGGCACCGCCGCATAATCGGCGGTGTCGGGCAGCTGGAGTGTGACGGAACTCGGGGCCGTGTTGACCGCGGCGCGCAACTCGACTGTGCTGCCACCGAATTGCTGGTGCAGCGCCACCCAGCTTCGCGCCTGCGCCATGACCTGGTCGCGGTTGGCCACAGGCCGAGTGCCGGCATTGACGGCGAAGACGCTCTCACCGCGGCGGACGTCGAGCGCTGCGGCATACCCGGGGTAGTCCTGCGCCTGCAGATCGTCGAGGTAGACCTTGGTGAGCGCGGCCACCTGGTCGGCGGTGACGGCGTCGGCCACGTCGACGTCGATCTCGAAATAGGCCGGGCCGTGCGCGACGTCGTCGTCGAACGTGTTGTCCGCGTGCACCACCCCGGGCATCGCGCGGATCCGGGCGGTGAGATCGGCGACTTGTGACCGGCGATCGGGCGGCGCACCGGTGCACGCCGAAGCGGCGACGAGCACGAGCAACAGACCGGCAAGCAGGCGCACGGCTAACCCAGCACCGTCCGCAGAATCTCGACCAGAGCGCGGGGCTGGTCGCTCTGAACCGAATGGCCGGAGTTGGCGACGATCTGGATGCCGACGAAACCCGGGGCGGCGTGGGCGAATTCGTCAGCGTCCTCGTCGTTGACGAACGCCGAGTTCGCGCCCCGCACCAACGTGGTGGGGACGGCTAACGCTGGGACGTCGTCCCACAGGCCTTCGAAGCCCTCGCCCTTGCGGATCGAGTCGTAGCGCCATGTCCACGTTCCGTCGTCGAGCTGCTTGCTGTTGTGAAACACACCCCGTCGCAACGATTTCGGATCCCGATGGGGAGCAGCAGCCACGGTCACGTCCACCATCGCGTCGAAGGTCTCGAACACGCGGTTGCCCTCCACCAGCGCGACCGTGCCCTTCTGCTCGTCAGTCATCTCGGTGTGCCGTTGGGGGGCCGACGGGGTGACGTCGACGAGGACCAGGCGGCGCACGAGGTCGGGTGCTCGGGTGGCTACCCGGATCGCGGTCAGCCCGCCCAAGGAATGACCGACGAAAAGCTCTGCGTCCGGCGCCCATTCGCGCAGCACCGGCAACAGCGTCTCGGCGTTGCGCTTTGGGCCGTAGTCACCGTCCTCGCGCCAGGCGGACCGGCCGTGCCCCGGCAGGTCGACCGCCAGCGCGGGCACCCCCAGCCCGACGATCACCGTGTCCCAGGTGTGCGCGTTCTGGCCGCCGCCGTGCAGGAACACCACCCGCGGTGGCGTCGGCCCCCACTTGAGCGCTGAGATCGCTTCCGACTCGAGACGTTTGACGGGCGGAACGGTGTCGACGCCCGCCTGCTCGGCGTTCTCACGCAGCAGCGCGAACTCGTCCATGCCTTCTCCGTCGACTATGCGTGCAGGGCGCAGAAGTCAGAGTAGGCGGCGTCCTGGACTCGGAGTCAACGCTGGGCGATGAAGTCCTCGAGCTGGGCCCGGGCCACGTCGTCGGGCATCTGCTGGGGTGGGCTCTTCATCAGGTAGGCCGATGCCGGGATGATGGGGCCCCCGAGGCCGCGGTCCTTGGCGATCTTTGCTGCGCGCACCGCGTCGATGATCACGCCGGCCGAGTTCGGCGAGTCCCAGACCTCGAGCTTGTACTCTAGGTTCAGCGGCACGTCTCCGAACGCCCGGCCTTCCAGCCGCACGTAGGCCCACTTGCGGTCGTCGAGCCAGCCGACGTGGTCGGACGGGCCGATGTGGACGTTCTTGGTCTTGAACTCGCGCTGCAGGTTGCTGGTGACGGCCTGCGTTTTGGAGATCTTCTTGGACTCCAGCCGCTCGCGCTCGAGCATGTTCAAGAAGTCCATGTTGCCGCCGACGTTGAGCTGCATCGTGCGGTCCAACTGCACGCCGCGGTCCTCGAACAGCTTGGCCAGCACCCGGTGGGTGATGGTCGCGCCGACCTGGCTCTTGATGTCGTCGCCGACGATCGGCACACTCGCGTCGGCGAACTTGTTGGCCCACACCGGGTCCGAGGCGATGAACACCGGCAACGCGTTGACGAATGCCACCTGAGCGTCGATGGCGCACTGGGCATAGAACTTGTCGGCCTCTTCGGAGCCGACCGGGAGGTAGGACACCAGCACATCGACTTGGGCGTCACGCAGGGTCTTGACCACGTCCACCGGCTCGGCGTCCGACACCTCGATCGTGTCGGCGTAGTACTTGCCGATGCCGTCCAGCGTCGGCCCGCGGTGCACCACGACGTCGGTCGGCGGCACGTCGGCGATCTTGATCGTGTTGTTCTCCGACGCGAAAATCGCCTCCGACAGGTCGAAGCCCACCTTCTTAGCGTCCACGTCGAACGCGGCGACGAACTTCACGTCGCGCACGTGGTACGGCCCGAAGCGCACATGCATCAGGCCGGGAACCGTCGAGTTCTCGTCGGCGTCCTGGTAGTACTGCACGCCCTGCACCAGCGAGGAAGCGCAGTTACCGACGCCGACGATTGCGACGCGCACCTCCGGCCCGGCCGACTTCTTGCCACTCATGTGCGGATCTCCTTACTTCTGCCAGAAAACTGTTCCGTGCCCCGCGGGCACTTATTCCGCGTGCCCCTGTGCCACGCGTTCCGCGGCGATCAACTCGTTGAGCCACTTGACTTCCCGCTCGCTGGATTCGAGGCCCAGCTGGTGCAGCTGACGGGTGTAGCGGTCGAACGAGCTGCTGGCCCGCGCGACGGCTTCACGCAGACCCTCCCGCCGTTCCTCCACCTGACGACGCCGGCCTTCCAAGATCCGCATCCGCGCTTCGGCGGGAGTGCGGTTGAAGAACGCGAGGTGCACTCCGAAACCGTCGTCGGTGTAGTTCTGCGGGCCGGTGTCGGCGACCAGTTCGGTGAACCGCGCACGGCCCGCCTCGGTCAGCCGGTACACGCGGCGGGCGCGCCGCACGGGAGCGCCTGCGGGTGCCGCGTCCTCGACGATCAGCCCGTCGAGCTGCATGCGGCGCAGCGCCGGGTACAGCGAACCGTAGGAGAAAGCCCGGAAAGCGCCCAGTAGACCTGTCAAGCGCTTCCGGAGTTCGTAGCCATGCATCGGTGACTCGAGCAGAAGTCCCAGGATGGCGAGCTCCAGCACCGAGTCACCTCCTTCGCTTGGCCGCTGCAACGATGAGCCGCTTGCGCGAAGAGCGCAAAACCGACGCGTCGACACCTCGCGCCATCGTATCGCGCCGATATATTCGCCGCCAGATGAGGGTTCATACACCGTTCACCGGCTCGTCGCCGGACTTCCCGGCGCGTCTCAGTCGTAGGAGAGCTGCCGCAGCTGCTCGCTGAGCCGGCCCGCCTGCTGCTGGTGGCTGTTCACCAGTTCCTGCTGTCGGCCGACCTCTGATTGCAGCGCCGCCACGAGAGCATGCTGTGCGCCGGGAGCCGGGTCCGCTGATCTTTCGACGTGCGCAGTGGCCGCGGCGACGGTAGAGCGCGACGCGGAGGCAGCAGCGTTCTCGGCCGCGGCGGCGTCATGCAGCACCTGGTTCAGCGCGGCGTCGGTGCGGGCGAGCCGCTGCAGTGCGCCTGCACGGTCCTCCGCAAACGTCCGATAGCCCATGATGGCCGAGCCGGACATGTCCGCGGCGACCACGGCCCGCAGGGTTGCAGCGGCGTCCTCGAGCCGGTCGGCGGCGGGCCCGCCGTCCGCAGACGCCGAACCGAACAGCGAATCCGCGCGCGTCAGCGCCGCCTGGGCGCGCTGCACGTAGTGGTCGAGGGTCACTCGTTCAGTATCAACCACCCAGCTGGGTCAACAACGCGTCGATCGCCTCGGCATCCTGGTCGGTTACCGGCTGCCCCGCCTCGATCGACTCGATCAGCTGCGCCGACAGGCCAACCGCGTAACCCGTCTCGGCGGCCGATAGGTTGGCGCGGCGGCGGGCAGCGTAGAGCCGCTGACCCAGCGTTGCCGTAGGCGCAGCAGCGGCCCGAAACATCAACTCCTCGTGGCGTTTTCGTACGGCGCTGAGCGCCATCACGACGGCAGGCATGCCGCGGCTCTGCCTAGCCGCGCGCGCGACGACCGCCTCGAGCTGGCGAAGGTCGGTGAGGATCACCGAGACCCGCTCGGTGAAGGCCGGATCCGATGGCGGCGGCAGCGCGTCGATGGCCGCGGCGAAGGTCTTCATCGCCACCTCGACCGCGCCGACGATCAGGGGGGCCTGTTCGGTGTCGGGTTCCGGTTCCCGGCGCTCGCCGGGTACGGGGCCGCCGTCGCGAATGTTGGCGATCGTGCCCGGCGGCCAGTGCAGCACCTCCTCGAGCTTGGCCCGAGTCCGCTCTCGCGGCCAGCTGCGGCCCTTCTCGAACGCGATCAGCGCGCCGGCGTTCATGATCCGGTACTTGGCGAGCGTGCGCTGGGTGATGTCGAGCTCGCGACGCCGGGCCGCGACGGCGGCGCCGGCCCGGGCGATCTCGCTATCGACGTCCTCGTCGACGTCCACCGTTGCGTCGGCGTCGTCGTCGGTGAGCCGGAACGTGATCGGCGTGCCATCGGGATCTCCCACATGGATCGTGAGGCCGTCGTGGATCTGCGCGAACTGGTAGCGCTCGCCGCCGACGAACATCCCGTTGCGGCTGCCGGCGTCGACCGCCCGCCATCGGTCCCCGTCCACCTCGAGGCGGACGTGTTCCCGGGACACCCGCGGGTCGGCGACAGGAACGTCGGCCTCGCCCGTGCGCCCGATCGTGGCCGGGGCCCGCTCGGAGTGGATGCGGTACACCGCATCACCACATTCGACGGTCAGCGTTGGGACCGTCGCCGAGCCGTTCATTGCCGAATACTGTATCGTCCAGCCGACGATCAAGCCGTATCGACGCTATGGTTTCGCGCCGCGTATGAGGGAACACCATGGCGGCGCCTGAGTGGTGGAGTCCAACAAAACGTTGCGCTGCTACGGAACAGGTGCTACGGTTCTGCTGGCTGAGCTGAGCGGAGGGAGCTGTAATGACCGTGGTGATGGAGACAGCGACGACGGACTACTCGGCCGGCGCCTGCACCCGCGACCCGGACCGCTGGCTGACCGCCACCGACGACGCCACCAAAGCGGTATGCCGTGCCTGCCCGCGGCGCTGGCTCTGCGCGAAGGAGGCATGCGAGATGCCTGCCGCGCAAGGCATGTGGGCCGGCGTCCACATTCCCGAAGCGGGCCGCGGGCGCGCGTTCGCGCTCAAGCAGTTGCGGTCGCTGGCTGAATACGGCGGCTACGCCGTCGGCTGATTCGCGCTGCTGACGCCGGTCGTCGTGTCACGAGGGGTGGTCACGGGCCGCAGCAAACGATGAGAATCCGCCCTGAGAGGCGGGTTTGCTGACGCGCGAGCCGATTGTGCGGGAGGCAGCAAAGATCACATTTCCGGGATCCCGGGCCGCCGCAGTCGGGGCGTAACATGAGAAGGCAAGCGGCACAGCCGATTCGGGGTGGGATTCGACCGCTTGGGTGTTGATCGCCGGGAGCCGGCGGCCGAGCGGTTAGGATGTACTAAGTTGGCATGTCAGGGCCTGTTTGGCATATCGTTTTCACCACTTGTCGTGACCGGGACAAGTGCACCGTTCAGCGCCGCACGGCTGCATTGCCTCCGCGGGGTTCGGCCCCTCTTTGCCTCCGGAGCAAACCGGCACACAATTGACAATGCCGAGGGTGCGATGCACCGGCGCTCACCGTCGGCACCTGATGGAGCTTTCGCCACGGCGTGCAGATAAAGGTAGGTGGGAATGGCGCCCAGCAGGAGTAGTTCGTGCTCTCCCCCTGCCCTTCGGGCGGGAGGTGCCCCCACGCCTCCGCGGGTCGGCCTGTACAACCCCGCGTTCGAACACGACGCGTGCGGTGTCGCCATGGTCGTCGACATGCACGGCCGCCGCAGCCGCGACATCGTTGATAAGGCGATCACCGCGCTGCTGAACCTTGAGCACCGCGGTGCCCAGGGCGCCGAGCCGCACACCGGCGACGGAGCGGGCATCCTGATCCAGGTTCCCGACGACTTCCTGCGGGCCGTCGTCGACTTCGAGCTGCCCGAGCGCGGCAGCTACGCGACCGGAATGGCGTTCTTGCCGCAGTCGTCCAAGGAGGCCGCCGAGGCGTGCGCGTCGTTCGAGAAGATCGTCGAGGCCGAAGGGCTCCAGGTGCTCGGCTGGCGCGAGGTACCCACCGACGAGTCGTCTTTAGGTGCGCTGGCCCGTGACGCGATGCCGACGTTCCGGCAGGTGTTCATCGCCGGCGCGTCGGGCATGGAGCTGGAGCGCCGCGTCTACGTCATCCGCAAGCGCGCCGAGCACGAACTGGGCACCAAGGGTCCCGGGCAGGACGGCCCCGGCCGCGAAACCGTCTATTTCCCAAGCCTTTCCGGGTATACGTTCGTCTACAAGGGCATGCTCACCACGCCCCAGCTGAAGGCGTTCTACCTGGACCTGCAGGACGACCGGCTGACCAGCGCGCTCGGCATCGTGCATTCCCGGTTCTCGACGAACACGTTCCCGTCCTGGCCGCTGGCGCACCCGTTCCGCCGGATCGCCCACAACGGCGAGATCAACACAGTCACCGGCAACGAAAACTGGATGCGGGCCCGCGAGGCGCTAATTCGCACCGACGTGTTCGGATCGGATGTCGAGAAGTTGTTCCCGATCTGCACGCCGGGCGCGTCGGACACCGCCCGCTTCGACGAAGTGCTCGAACTCCTGCACCTCGGCGGGCGCAGCCTCGCGCACGCGGTGCTGATGATGATCCCCGAGGCGTGGGAGCGCCACGAAAGTATGGATGGGCGCCGACGCGCTTTTTATGAGTACCACGCGTCGCTGATGGAGCCCTGGGACGGCCCGGCATCGATGACGTTCACCGACGGGACGATCGTGGGCGCGGTGCTGGACCGCAACGGCCTGCGGCCATCGCGGATCTGGGTGACCAGTGACGGGCTGGTGGTGATGGCGTCGGAGGCCGGCGTGCTGGACCTCGACCCGTCCACCGTCGTCAAGCGGATGCGGCTGCAGCCCGGGCGGATGTTCTTGGTCGACACCGAGCAGGGCCGGATCGTCGCCGATGAGGAGATCAAGGCCGAGCTGGCTGCCGAGCACCCGTACCAGGAATGGCTGGACAACGGACTGATTGCGCTCGAGGAGCTGCCGCAGGGCCCGTACGTGCGGATGCCGCACCACCGAATAGTGTTGCGCCAGTTAGTATTCGGCTACACCTACGAGGAGCTGAACCTGCTTGTCGCGCCGATGGCGCGCTCGGGCGCCGAGCCGATTGGCTCGATGGGGACGGACACCCCGGTCGCGGTGCTGTCGCAACGGGCGCGGATGCTCTACGACTACTTTCAGCAATTGTTCGCCCAGGTGACCAATCCGCCTCTGGACGCGATCCGGGAAGAAGTGGTGACGAGCCTGCAGGGCGTGATCGGCCCGGAGGGTGACCTGCTGTCGCCCAACGAGAACTCGTGCCGTCAGATCGTGTTGCAGCAGCCGATCTTGCGCAACCACGAACTGGCCAAGCTGGTGAACCTCGACCCTGACGCGGAGATCAACGGCCGCCGGCATGGCATGCGCACCAGGCTGATTCGCTGCCTCTACCCAGTGGCCAAAGGCGGCGCCGGCCTGCGGGCCGCGCTCGACGACATCCGCAGGCAAGCGTCGGAGGCGATCGCCGAGGGCGCGCGCATCATCGTGCTGTCCGACCGCGAGTCCGACGAGAAGCTGGCACCGATTCCCTCACTGCTGTCCGTCGCCGCAGTGCACCACCATCTGGTGCGGGAGCGCTCGCGCACACTCGTGGGCCTGGTCGTCGAGTCGGGCGACGCCCGCGAGGTGCATCACATGGCTGTGCTGATCGGCTTCGGCGCCGCGGCTATCAACCCGTACATGGCGTTCGAGTCGGTCGAGGACATGCTCGACCGCAAGGTGATCACCGGGCTCGACCGGGAGAAAGCACTGGCCAACTACGTGAAGGCTGCCGGCAAGGGCGTGCTGAAAGTGATGTCCAAGATGGGCATCTCGACGCTGGCGTCCTACACCGGCGCACAGCTGTTTCAGGCCGTCGGAATCAGCCAGGAGGTGCTCGACGAGTACTTCACCGGGCTGAAGTGTCCGACCGGCGGCATCGACCTCGACGACATCGCCGACGACGTCGCGCGGCGGCACGCGATGGCGTTCCTGCCCCGGCCCGAGGAGCGCGCGCACCGCGAGCTCGAGGTGGGCGGCGAATACCAGTGGCGCCGCGAGGGCGAGTACCACCTGTTCAACCCGGACACGGTGTTCAAGCTCCAGCACTCAACCCGCACCGGGCAGTACGGCATCTTCAAGGAGTACACCAAGCTCGTCGACGACCAATCCGAGCGGATCGCGTCGCTGCGCGGGCTGCTGCGATTCAAGGAAGGCGTGCGCCCGCCGGTTCCGATCGAGGAGGTGGAGCCCGCCAGCGAGATCGTCAAGCGGTTCTCGACGGGCGCGATGAGCTACGGTTCGATCTCCGCCGAGGCGCACGAGACGCTGGCCATCGCGATGAACCGCCTTGGCGGACGGTCTAACTGCGGCGAGGGCGGCGAGGACGTCCGCCGCTTCGAGCGCGACGAGAACGGCGACTGGCGCCGTAGCGCGATCAAGCAGGTGGCGTCGGGCCGGTTCGGTGTGACGTCGCACTACCTGACCAACTGCACCGATATCCAGATCAAGATGGCCCAGGGCGCCAAACCGGGTGAGGGCGGCCAACTTCCGGGCCACAAGGTGTACCCGTGGGTGGCCGAAGTCCGGCATTCGACGCCAGGCGTGGGCCTGATTTCGCCGCCGCCCCATCACGACATCTACTCGATCGAGGACCTGGCGCAGCTGATCTACGACCTGAAGAATTCCAACCCGGCCGCGCGCGTGCACGTGAAGCTGGTGTCGGAGAACGGGGTCGGCACCGTGGCGGCAGGCGTATCGAAGGCGCACGCCGACGTGGTGCTGATCTCCGGCCACGACGGCGGCACCGGCGCGACGCCGCTGACATCGATGAAGCACGCTGGCGCGCCGTGGGAGCTGGGCCTGGCCGAGACGCAGCAGACATTGCTGCTCAACGGGTTACGCGACCGGATCGTCGTGCAGGTGGACGGCCAGCTCAAGACCGGCCGCGACGTGATGATCGCGACGCTGCTGGGCGCCGAGGAGTACGGCTTCGCGACGGCACCCCTGGTGGTGTCCGGCTGCATCATGATGCGGGTGTGTCACCTCGACACGTGCCCGGTGGGGGTGGCCACCCAGAACCCCGAGTTGCGCAAGCGGTTCAACGGCAAGCCCGAGTTCGTCGAGAACTTCTTCATGTTAATCGCCGAGGAGGTGCGGGAGTACCTGGCGCAGTTGGGCTTCCGCTCCATCAACGAGGCCGTCGGGCAGGTCGGCGCACTGGACACCACGGTGGCAGCCGAGCACTGGAAGGCGCGCAAGCTGGACCTGTCGCCGGTTCTGCACGAGCCGGAGTCGGCGTTCATGAACCAGGACTACTACTGCAGTTCGCGCCAGGACCACGGTCTGGACAAGGCGCTCGACCAGCAGCTGATCGTGATGAGCCGCGAGGCGCTCGATCAGGAGAAGCCCGTCAAGTTCACGACCACCATCTCCAACGTCAATCGCACGGTTGGCACGATGCTGGGCCACGAGCTGACGAAAGCTTATGGCGGACAGGGACTTCCGGACAACACTATCGACATCACATTCGACGGGTCGGCCGGCAACAGCTTCGGCGCGTTCCTGCCCAAGGGCATCACGCTGCGGGTGTACGGCGACGCCAACGACTATGTGGGCAAGGGCCTTTCGGGTGGCCGGGTGGTGGTACGCCCGGCGCGCAATGCCCCCGACGGCTATGTCGCCGAGGACAACATCATCGCCGGCAATGTGATCCTATTCGGCGCCACCAGCGGCGAGGCGTTCTTGCGCGGCCAGGTCGGCGAACGGTTCGCGGTACGCAACTCCGGCGCGCACGCGGTGGTGGAGGGCGTCGGCGACCACGGCTGCGAGTACATGACCGGCGGCAAGGTGGTCATCCTCGGACCCACCGGGCGCAACTTCGCGGCGGGCATGTCCGGCGGTGTGGCCTATGTGTACGACCACCGGAGTGCGTTGTCTGATCATCTGAACCCGGAGATGGTCGACTTGGAGGAGCTCGACGAGGACGACCTCGCGTGGCTGCACGGTATGCTGACCCGCCATGTCGAGGCAACGGATTCGGTTCCAGGGCAGCGCATCCTGTCGCACTGGGCGACCGAGCGGCAGCGGTTCGTCAAGGTGATGCCGCGCGACTACAAGAGGGTGCTGGAGGCGATCGCGGAGGCCGAGCAGAGCGGTACCGACGTCGACGAGGCGATCATGGCGGCGGCTCATGGCTGATCCCGCCGGCTTTCTCAAGCACCGTCAGCGCGAGCTGCCGAAGAAGCGCCCAGTCCCGCTGCGCATCCGTGACTGGAAAGAGGTTTACGAGGACTTCGACCACGCCAAGCTGCGCGTGCAGGCGGCACGTTGCATGGACTGCGGAATCCCGTTCTGCCACAACGGTTGTCCGCTGGGAAACCTGATCCCCGAGTGGAACGACCTGGTGCGCACCGACCGCTGGCGCGACGCGATCGACCGGTTGCACGCCACCAACAACTTCCCCGAGTTTACCGGCCGGTTGTGCCCGGCACCGTGCGAGGCATCATGCGTGCTCGGGATCAACCAGGATCCGGTGACCATCAAGCAGGTCGAGGTCGAGATCATCGACAACGCCTTCGAGCAGGGCTGGGTGCAGCCGGTGCCGCCATCGGTGCTGACGGGCAAGACCGTTGCAGTCGTCGGCTCGGGGCCGGCCGGTCTGGCGGCCGCCCAGCAGCTCACCCGCGCCGGGCACGCGGTGACCGTGTTCGAGCGCGAGGACCGCATCGGGGGCCTGCTGCGCTACGGGATCCCCGAGTTCAAGATGGAGAAGCGCCATGTCGACCGGCGGCTGGCCCAGATGGAAGCCGAAGGAACCGTTTTCAAGTCCAGCGTAAACGTCGGCGTCGATGTCAGTGCCGATCAGTTGCGCGCGGATTTTGACGCCATCGTGCTGGCGGGCGGCGCCACGGCGTGGCGGGACCTGCCGGTCCCGGGCCGCGAACTGGACGGCATCCACCAGGCGATGGAGTTCCTGCCGTGGGCGAACCGGGTGGCCATCGGCGACGACGTGCTACGCGCGGACGGCGAGCCGCCGATCACCGCGAAGGGCAAGAAGGTCATCATCATCGGCGGCGGCGACACCGGCGCGGACTGCCTGGGCACCGTGCATCGGCAGGGCGCGGTCGAGGTGCACCAGTTCGAGATCATGCCGCGTCCGCCGGACGAGCGTGCGGAGTCGACACCGTGGCCGACGTACCCGTTGATGTACCGGGTGTCGGCCGCCCACGAGGAGGGCGGCGACCGGGTGTTCTCGGTCAATACCGAAGAGTTCGTCGGCCGCGACGGGCGTGTGACCGGGCTGCGGGCGCACGAAGTTCGCATGGAAAACGGCAAGTTCGTCAAAGTCGATGGCAGCGACTTCGAGATGGAAGCCGACCTGGTGCTGCTGGCGATGGGCTTTGTCGGGCCCGAACGCGAGGGCCTGCTCAGCGACCTCGGTGTCGAGTTCACCGACCGCGGCAACGTCGCCCGCGACGACGTCTACGCGACCAACGTGCCGGGCGTGTTCGTCGCCGGCGACATGGGCCGCGGGCAGTCGCTGATCGTGTGGGCGATCGCTGAGGGTCGCGCGGCCGCTGCCGCGGTGGACAATTACCTGATGGGCGTGACGGCGCTGCCGGCGCCGATCAGGCCGACGGCGGCGCCGCAACGGTAGGTATCCTCCGCCCCTTCTCCCGCGAGCAGACGCGAAAGCCCCTTAGGGGACGGCCCGTTGGGTGCTTTTACGTCTGCTCGCGGAAAGGGGGATGGGGGAACCCTCGACACGCGGTTGAGGGTTTATGGCGCGCCTCCCAAAGTTTGCCGTGTATCCACGGTTCAATGTTTAGACGTCAGTGGTGCGGTGTAGCCTTGCCACTGCGCAAATTATTTGAAATGGTTCACCGCAGGAGTGGTCTTCGTGCACCTCAACCCGATACCCCGGACTCGGGTAGGTCGAATCGCCTGGTCATGGTTTCGGCATCCCGTGAAGAGCCGCGAGTTCCCGGCTAAGCATGAGCGCCTGGTGACAGCGGACGACCTTTTGCGTTACGGCGTCTGTTAACAGCACGCACAAGTGGGGGGTCCGACACCCCCTACCGCGACCTCTTTGCTAGCTGTTATCGATTCGTTATCTGGATACCAACCCTGAGTCGCGGATGACCTCTGCGAGCGGCTCGAGCACCGCTGAGTCGTGCGGGGTCGGCAGGTAGATGATCGCGAGGTCCAGCCCTTCGTCACCGAGCGCCGCGGCGTCGGCGACCGCCCGAACGTAGTCGCGGTCGTCGCCGAGCCGCACGTGCGCGGACAGCATGATCTCCTTCGCGTCTCGGCCGATGTCGGCGCAGTGCGACGCGAGCACGTCACGCTTTCGGGCGAACTCCCCGGGTAATCCGCCGGCGAAGTTCCAGTGTTGGGCGTAGCGCGCGGTGATGCGCAGCGTGCGCTTCTCGCCGCTGCCCCCGATGCAGATCGGCGGATGCGGCCGCTGCGGGCCCTTCGGCTCGTTGCGCGCCGACTTCAGCTGGTAGTAGCGCCCGTCGAAGTCCGTGGTGTCCTGGGAGAGTAGCCCGATCAGCACCCGGCAGGCCTCCTCGAAGCGGTCGAAGCGTTCTTTGATCGTGCCGAGTTCGATCCCGTAGGCGCCGGACTCCTCTTCGTTCCAGCCCGCGCCGATGCCGAGTTCCAGCCGTCCGCCGGAGATGATGTCCAGCGCCGCAGCCATGTTCGCCAGTACGGCCGGATGCCGGTAGTGGATGCCGGTGACCAGCGTGCCCAGCCGCAGCCGCGTCGTGGCCTGCGCCAGCGCGGTCAGCGTGGTCCAGCCCTCCAGGCATGCACCGGTGGGGTCCGAGAAGATCGGATAGAAGTGGTCGAACGTCCAGCCGGACTCGTAGACGTCGATACCGTCGGCCGCCCGCCAGACCGCGAGCATGTCCGACCACGTGGTGTTCTGCGGTGAGGTCTTGAAGGCGAATCGCATTCGCGTCAGCGTAACGAGTCCACGGGCTACACTGCCGGGCGATGTCTGCGGCCCTCGGAATCGACACCGTCATCACCCTGCTCGCGGCCGGGCTGATCTTCTTGCTCGCCCTGGTCCTGGGCATCTGGAAGTACCAGCAGATGGCTACCTCGCCGAACCATCTGGCGCACCCCTACGTCGACATCGCTCACCGTGCTGCGCTGCTCTACTCGTTCGCGGCGCTGTTGACGGCGGCGTTCGTCGAGCTCAGCGCATGGCCGACGTGGTTGAACCTCACTGCCGCGATGGTGCTGGTGTTCTTCTTCGTCGCCGCGATTGCCATCTACATCCGCCACGGCGCCCGGCGTGACACCACCAACCAGTTCGAGCACCCCACTGCTGCGCTGCATGTCGGCATGGTGGCGTTGATCGTCGGCGAAGTCGGCGGCTTTGCGGTGCTTCTGGCCGGTTTCGTCGCAGGCCAGCTGACCTGACCGACGCCGGTCGGGGCGGGCACACTGAAGACATGGACCCGGTGGCCGCCCTGCGGGAGATCGCCTACTACAAGGACCGTGCGCGCGAGGAGTCGCGCCGTGTGATGGCGTACCGCCGCGCAGCCGACGTGGTCGAAGCACTCGACAATGCCCAGCGGGACCGGTTGGGCCAGACCAACGGCTGGCAGAGCCTGCCCGGTGTGGGGCCGAAGACCGCGAAGGTGATCGCCGAGGCATGGTCCGGCCAGGTACCGGAGTTGCTCGTCGAATTACGTTCGGGTGCACAGGATTTGGGTGGCGGAGAGATCCGCACGCTGCTGCGCGGTGATCTGCACCTGCATTCGAACTGGTCCGACGGCTCTGCCTCCATCGACGAGATGATGCGTGCGGCAAAGTCATTGGGACACGAGTACTGCGCGCTGACCGACCATTCGCCGCGGCTGAAGATCGCCAACGGCTTGTCGGCGGACCGGCTGCAAGCGCAGCTGGACGTGATCGACGAGCTGCGCGAGGAGCTCGCGCCGATGCAGATCCTGACCGGCATCGAGGTGGACATCCTCGAGGACGGCTCCCTGGACCAAGACGAGGAGCTGCTGGAGCGCCTCGACATCGTAGTGGCCAGCGTGCACTCCAAGTTGTCGATGGACGCCGCGGCGATGACACGCCGGATGGTGCGCGCAGTGTCCAACCCGCACACCGACGTACTGGGGCACTGCACCGGACGCCTGGTGGACGGCAACCGCGGCCTTCGCCCGGAATCCAAGTTCGACGCGGAGAAGGTGTTCACCGCCTGCCGCGACCACGGCACAGCCGTCGAGATCAACTCGCGCCCGGAGCGCAGAGACCCGCCGACGCGGCTGATGGACTTCGCGCTACAGATCGGGTGTGTGTTCTCGATCGACACCGACGCGCACGCCCCGGGTCAACTGGAGTTCCTCGCGTTCGGCGCTCAACGTGCGCTGGACAACGGGGTGCCGTCCGAGCGGATCATCAACACGTGGCCGGGGGATCAGCTGCTGGCCTGGAGCCGCAGCTGAGAGTCCTGCGGGTACAGCACCCGCTCGAACTGCTCGGCGACTCCGCTGCCGGCCTCCTGTACCGCGCGGGCGAGCACTCGCGCCCCGACGAAGCACGACAGCGCGGCGGCCGCCCGCTCGATGTCGCCATGCCGCTGGGCCAGCGCGTCGAGCATCTCGGTGATGCCCTCCCCGTAGACCGAGCTGAGCCGGGGGTTCTGGCCTTTGGAGGCCTCGCTGAGCATCGCCGCCGACAGACACGCGCCGAAGCTGTCGTCGCGCAGCTGATCCAGCGGCCGGTTCTCGTCTCGAAGGGTAGCCACCGAGCGCGTGAACGACGTGCTGCATGCCTCCTTCACAAGGTCTTCCTTGGACGCGAAATGGTTGTAGAAGCCCCCGTGCGTGAACCCGGCGTCAGCCATCACCTCAGCGACACCGACGCCGTCGACGCCCCGCTCCGCGAACAAGCGGATCGCGCTTTCGATGATGCGTTGTCGGTTGAGCTCCGCTTGCTTCCTGGTTACCCGCATGTGCAGTTCCTCCCATATCCCTGCGCTGCGGTTACCCGGCAAGCAGACGACTCATGCTTGTTTGCCGTCGTCAATCCGGCAGATGCGGAATCTCGAGACCGAGGTCGCGGTTCAGCTGTACCGCCCGGGTCACCGCCGCGGTGCCGTACCTGCGGCGGATCCGGTCGATCGCGGCGTCGATGGTCAGCGGGTCGGGCCGGGCGTCGAAGGGCAACTCGAGCTGCTGGGTGCCGTAGCGGTCGACGTTGGCGACTGAGAAGCCGATCAGTGTTAATCCCCGCTCGGCGATGAGGGGGCGTGCGGCACAGAGCAATTGGCGTGCAGCGGCCACGAGCGGCGCGGTGGAGGCGGTGGCGCGCGGCAGCGTGTGCGAGCGGGTCGCACGGCTGAAGTCGCCGAACCGCATCCTCAGCACGACCGTGCGTCCGGTACGCCGGGCGGCACGCATCCGGCCCGAGATCCGGTCCATGAGCGTGACCAAGATCACGTCCAGTTCGGCCTGCGTGTGCCGGGCGCGGCCCAGCGCGCGCTGTGCACCGACCGACCTGCGGCGTACGCCCGTCTGCACCCGCCGGGCGTCGGCGTTTCGCGAAAGCGCGTGCAGCCGGTGCCCCATCGCCCGGCCGACGAGCGACGCCAGCATGGCCTCGCCCAGCTCGGCGACGTCGGCGACGGTTTCAATGCCGTGCGCATGCAGCTTCTCGGCGGTAACCGCTCCGACGCCCCATAATCGGCGTATCGGCAACGGCCGCAGGAACGCCAGCTCGCGGTCCGGCGGGACCAGCAGCACGCCGTCGGGTTTGGCCACCTGGCTGGCCACCTTCGCGAGGAACTTCGTGCGCGCGATCCCGACGGTGATCGGAAGACCGACCCGTTCGCGCACGTCGGCGCGCAGCTTCGCGGCGATCTCCAGGGGAGTGCCGGAAACCCGGCGCAATCCACTGACGTCGAGGAACGCCTCGTCTACCGACAGCGGCTCGACGAGTGGCGTGACATCGCGGAACACGTCGAACACCGCGTCGGAAGCGGCACTGTAGGCGGACATGCGCGGCGGCACCACGAGCGCGTGCGGGCACAGCCGGCGAGCCTGCCCTCCGCTCATCGCCGTGCGCACCCCGTACGCCTTGGCCTCGTAGCTTGCGGCGAGCACCACGCCGCCGCCGACGATCACCGGCCGGCCGCGCAGCGCGGGATCATCGCGCTGTTCCACCGAGGCGTAGAACGAATCGAGATCGGAATGCAGGATGCCGGCGTCCGCTGCCACGAACATATGTTCGCACCAGGGACCGACACCTCGAGCCGTCAGAAGGTAGGCGGTACCGTAGGTCCCATGGTCGAACATCTCGATGTGGTGATCGTCGGCGCCGGAATCTCCGGCATCAGCGCCGCCTGGCATCTGCAGCAGCGGTGCCCGGGCAAGCGCTACACCGTCCTGGAGGCACGCGAGAGTCTCGGCGGCACGTGGGACCTGTTCAAGTACCCGGGCATCCGGTCGGACTCCGACATGTACACGCTCGGTTTCCGGTTCAAGCCGTGGACCTCCGAGCGTGCCATCGTCGACGGCCCGTCGATCCTGAGCTATCTGAAGGAGACGGCGGCCGAATCCGGCATCGACAAGCACATCCGCTATCGGCACAAGGTCCTCGCCGCCGATTGGTCCGACGCTGACAACCGGTGGCACCTGCGGGTCGACCGGGCCGGCCGGGAGTCCGAGATCACCTGCTCGTTCCTGTTCGCCTGCAGCGGTTACTACAACTACGACGAGGGCTACCTGCCAGAGTTCCGTGGAGTCGAGGACTTCGGCGGCACAATCGTCCATCCGCAGCACTGGCCGGAGGACCTCGACTACCAGGACAAGAAGATCGTGGTCATCGGCAGCGGGGCGACCGCGGTGACTTTGATTCCCGCACTTGCCAATTCGGGTGCCAAACACGTGACGATGCTGCAACGCTCACCGACCTACATCGGTTCGCTGCCCGGTGTCGACCCGTTCGCGGTCCGGATGCAGAAGCGGCTGCCGCCCAGCCTCGCGTATCTCGCGATCCGCTGGAAGAGCATCCTGTACCAGGCCACGGTCTTTCACCTCAGCCGCAAGCGCCCCGCGTTCATGCGCAAGCAGTTGATGACGATGGCCGCGCGACGCCTGCCCGCGGGGTACGAAGTCGAAAAGCACTTCGGCCCCAGCTACAACCCGTGGGACCAACGGCTGTGCCTCGCCCCCGACGGTGACTTCTTCCGAACGATCCGGCACGGCAAGGCCGACGTCGTCACCGACACCATCGAGCGGTTCACGAAGGCCGGCATCAGGTTGTCGTCGGGTGAGGAGCTCGAGGCCGACATTATCGTAACCGCAACGGGTTTGAACATGCAGCTATTCGGCGGCGTGCACGTCTCCCGCAACGGAGTGCCGGTGGAGCTAGCCAACGAGATGGCGTACAAGGGGATGATGCTGAGCGGACTTCCGAACGTTGCGATGACGCTGGGGTACACGAACGCGTCGTGGACGCTGAAGGCCGATCTGGTGTCGGAGTATGTGTGTCGGCTGCTGAATTACATGGACCGCAACGGATTCGACACCGTCGAGCCGCAACACCCCGGCGCCGGCGTGGAAGTGCGCCCCCCGATGGACTTGACTTCGGGCTACGTGCTGCGGGCCCTCGACCGCTTGCCGAAGGCCGGTGCGACAGCGCCGTGGCGGTTCCCGCACAACTACCTGGTCGACGTCCGTGCGATCCGGCGCGCCAAGTTCGATGACCCGGCGCTGCGGTTCTCGCGTCACCCGGGAGTGGCCGCGGCGCCGTCAGATGTCGCCGGGTCCGCGACGGCGTCCGATGTTGCCGGGTCAGTGACGGCGTCCGATGTTGCCGGGTCCGTGACGGCGTCAGATGTTGCCGGGTCCGTGACGGCGTCCGATGTTGCCGGGTCCGCGACGACGTCCGATGTCGCCGGGTCCGCGACGACCACGATCCCGTCGTCGTCACTGTAGGCGAATTCGCCTGGTACAAAGGTAATTCCACCGAACTCGACCTCGATGTCGCGTTCGCCCGCACCGGTCTTGCTGCTCTTGCGCGGGTTCGTGCCCAAAGCCTTGACGCCGATGTCCAGTTGGCGCAGAGCGGCCGAGTCGCGCACGGCGCCGTTGACGATGATGCCCGCCCAGCCGTTTGACTGGCCTAGCCCGGCGATCACGTCACCGACGAGCGCGCTGTGCAGCGACGCACCCCCGTCGACCACCAGCACCGCGCCGTCGCCGCCCTCGGACAGCACCGACTTGAGCAACGCGTTGTCTTCGAAGCAGCGCACCGTGCGGATCTCTCCCGCGAACATCGCCCGACCGCCGAACTGGCGGAACTGGGTGTCACAGCTGCGGACATCGGCTCCGATGTCGTCGACGAGATCTGCGGTGGCGCGGGGTTCTACCGAGCGGTTCACAGGAATCAGTCGTCGGCGAGCAGCCGCCGGATCAGCAGGATGGCCAGCAGGGCCGTCACCAGAGCCACGACGATCGGCACTGCCGAGCCGGCCCCCGGCGCGCGGCTGATTGCGCCGGCCAGGGTCTCCTGTGCGCTGTCGACCGCCTGGCGCGCATGTGCGGCCGCCTCATCAGCTGCGGTGTGCGGCGTCTCGCCGTTGGTGTCGGCAAGGGTCGCGGGTGTCGGGGCAGGCGGCGGCGGTGGCTCCGGGGCCGGCTTGGGCGGCGGCGCCGATTTCACGGGCGGCGCGGGTGCGTTCTTTGCCGCCTTCTTCGCTGTCGCCTTCTTGGCGGGCTTGGCCGGCGCCTTCTTTGCCGCCTTGGCCGGCGCCTTCTTGGCGGCTTTGGCGGGGACATGCTCGGCGGGCGGCGGCGAACCCGGTGCGGCTGGCTCGGCAGCCGGTGGCGTGGCCTTGCGCGGCTCGTCGGGTCGTTCCTGCTCGTCTGCCATGTGGCGCGCTCCTTCGCGAATTTGTCGAAGGGTACACCGTCACCGCGGCGAGAATCGCGAGCAGCCCGGCCCGTCCGGCGACCGTCCGCGCGCACGGTGGCCGACTGCGCCGCGGTCGGCGCGCTCGGGCTGGCTATCGTTCCGGCCCTGGACACCGTCCGTCGCCGCGCCGAGGTAGGCGACGACGGACATGACGGCCGAGGTCGCTGTGACCGTCGCGACCAGGATTGCCGCCCCTGTCGTCGGGCGCATCTCAGCCGCGCCGGCGGAGCGCCCACACCGCGGCCAGCGCCACGGCGGCAGCCGCGGCCGCCGCGAATGGCCACGCGGGCACGCCGCCTTCGCGAGGCCGGGAGGCGACGGGCGGTCCCGGCGTTCCGGTGCCCGGCGCGGTTAGTTCGAACCACCACGAGCCAGTCACCGGATGGCCGTCGGCCGACGTCACCCGGTAGTTGACCGTGTAGCGGCCGGGGGGCCCCAAGGGTCGGACGTCGACGCTGATTACTGCGCCGACCACCCGTGGGTCGCCGGTTTGCCACAGATTGCCGTCCGGCCCGACGACCGTCATCGAGGCGAACTCGCTCTGCAGCGGTTCGTTGAATGTCGCGCTGACGCCAGCCGGGCCGGCGGTCAGCTGTGCGGCCTCGGCGGGATCGGTCGCGATTCGGGCGGCGTGCGCGGAGGCGGCCGGGGCCGCGACCAACGCCGCGGCCACCAGCAGCCCGGCCAGCGCGACAGCGAACCTCATGCCCGCCGCCGCGCCAGCGCCAACGTGACTCCGGCCGCCCCGACCACCACGCCGGCGGCACCCAGCCACCGGGCAGGGACGTCGGTCTGCGACCGCGTGCCGTGCCCGGACGCGTCTTGGGCCGCGAGCGCGAGCGTCGGCGCGGGATGGTCCGGCTCGCCGCCCTCGGGCTGGGGGTCCCTCCCGCTTGCGGGGGAGGGCGACTGATCCCATCGCACTACTGAGCCGTCCGAATACGTCTGCGTCGCAGGGAAACTCACCTCGTCGGATTGCGGGAGCTTCATTGACACCCGGAACAAGCCGAACTCATTCGGCCCGATACCGGTACCGGGAGCAGCGATCCAGGTGACGGACCGGACGGTGCCGGCCGCCATGTCGCGGTCCAGCCGGATGGTCCAGCCCGGCACCACCTCGGCCATCACGGCCGTGTTCGGTGGCATCGCGACCGTCAGACCCGTTGTCAGCGAGTTGTTTTCGCTTTTATTGGGAACCCGGAAGGTGAGCACCGCGTTGTGTCCGGGCTCGGACTCGTCGGCGTCGACATGCACGTGTGCCGCCGCCGGCGCGGCAGTCGACAGTCCGGCCGCGACGGCGACCGGGGTGAGGGCGCGCTGAAGCACCCGGGAAATTCGGGTCATGTTGTGGCTTTCTCTCGTGGAAGTCGGGTCAGCGTGAAAAGCCAACCGGCGGACCACGATGCGATACCGACGCCGCGAGCAGAAGCATCCATTGAAGAGGCTGTGAACCGGCGCAATGTCTGCGACAGTGCGCGACCCAGCCGCTCAGCCGAAGCGATCAGGACCGCGCCGACGAGCACCGCCGCGGCATGCGCGCCCGCCATCGCCGGTCCGGGCGCAGCGTGCGTATGCCCTGCGGCGGCCATCACCAGGTGACCGAGCACCTGACCGACCCCGAGAAGTGCCGTGATCCCGGCGAGCCCGTCGGCCCGCTTGCAGCTGGTGGCTAACCCTCCCAGTGTCGCCGCCAGCACGACGAGCAGCGTTGCCCCGCCGCCGGACGGTGCGGCTCCGTTGGCGGTTCCATGTGCGGCCAGCGCCAATGCCGCCGTGAGCACACCCACCGCCGCGCCGCGCGACTGCGGGCTGCGGCCCGATCGCGTCACCGGATTCAGTGCAGCCCCAGCCGGGCGAGCAGATCCGCCTCGATGCCGTCCAGCTCCGCGGCGATGGCCGCGTGGGCCCCCCGCCGCCGAGCGGGCGGCATGTTCTCGGCCGCGGTGACGGCGGCGGACAGGTCTTTGAGCCGGTCGGTGATCGCGGTGACGAACTGCTTGGTTTCGGCGTCCTTGGGGTTCTTTCCGGCGACCTGCCGCACCGACTGCTCGGCGCCTGCGATACGCCCCGACAACCGGGCGCCATACCCGGAGAACTGGCCGAGGTCGGTCAGCGGCACCCCGAGCCGCTCGGCGCGGCGCTCGTCGAACCAGCCGCGGGCGCCGACGGCCACCCGGTAGGCGACCGGCACCACGATGGGTGCGAGCAGGCGTGTAACCGTCAGCGTCCGCCGGATCCGGGTGGGGGAGAGCACCTTTCCCTCCCGGGCGGACTTGAGGTTCGTTTCGGCGACCTTCAAAGCGGCCTTGTCGCTCTCACGCTGCGCTTTGATCTGTGCTCGCAGCGCCTTGTCGGCCGCGCGTTCGGCGGACTTGATCCGACGGCGTTCATTGCGGGCGGCGTACCTGGCGTCGAGCCTGGCCCGACGCTTCAGGGCGCGAGCCTCGGCGCGTCTGGTCGCTCGGCTCTTGCGCTTAGGCAACAGGGCCATCCCGGCTCGCCTCCCAGTCGTTTCGTCAGCGGATCGCGATAGGTGGATTCACACTATCGCCCGTTGTCGACCCGCTTTGCGGTGCCGTAGGGCCCCCGTTTCGAATCTGGGCAAAGGGGATATTTCCGTTGTTACGAATGTGCGACAATTGACTAACTCCGACGTGCTTGCAGCACGAACGTTTCGGGGGTTGGAGTGAGGACATCGTGAGGCAGTCGCTGATTAGCTACTCCGCAGTCGTCTGCATCGCCGCAGGCGGACTGCTGATGGGCGGTGCCGGCACTGTCGCGTTCGCCGATCCGACCGTGGACAGCGGTGGCACGGGAGCCGTTGACAACGGCACAGCGCAGACTGCCGAGCCCTCCGCCGCCCCGCGTGGATTCCGCCTACCCAACTGGATGCGCCTTCCAAGCTTCGGTTCTACGGCGGACAACGCACCCCGCATCGGGTTCATCCCACCGCCGCTGATGAACCTGCCGTCGACAATGCGGCAGGGGGCCACTTCGAACGGTTCGTCGACGACGCGGCAAGGCACCGAACCTCCAGGCATGTCGGCGTTTGACATCAATACGGCCACGGCACCGGCGGGCCGGGACAACACCGTCGAAGCGGCGTTACCCGATACTCCGCCGGCCTCCGGGTCCACTTCTTCTCGACAGGCGGCCGACGCCGCGACGCAGACGCCGGCGTCGACCACCCGTAAGCCGCCGACCGTCGACCTGACGACACTGGTTCCGCAGGGAGTCCCGACGGGCACGCCGTTGACGATCGAAAATCCGCTGCGCCAGCTGCTGGCGTCCGACCTCGACATGACCAAACCGATCGCAGAACAGCTGCCTCCGCTGGCGCTGCTCGCGGCCGTCTCGGAGCAGATTCCACTTGCGGAATTGCTGATCGCACCCGCGATGCAGTTTGCCGACGTCGTCATCCCGATGCTGTTGTCCGACGTAGTGGTGCCCACTCTGCCGCTGTCGTCGATGTTGCCGACGCCGTTACCCAAGACCGAGGTCGTTGCCGGCAAGCCCGAGACGGCGGCCCTCGCGCATAACGAGTCGCCCCCGGTTGACTTGTCGCTGACGGGGATGGACGTGGCGGCCGGGCCGGCGCCCGTGGACCCCGCGCCCCTGTCCCTCGGCATCGAGAAGCCGCAGGCGCCGCCCGAGCCGTCGGTGACCGATCCGGACGTTGCGCCGCTCAGTGATCCCGTGGAGTTCCGCGCCGGGTACAGCGACTACCTGCGTAATGCCGGCATGGCGCAGATCACCGCGATCGCGGTGCCTGGGGCGGCAGCGATCTTGCTGTTCTCCCTGGGCGGAGGTTTCATCGGTTATCGACAGGCGAGGGCCGGTCACGTGATAAGAGCGGAGGGGATCACCCGCTTCCTGCGCTGACCTGATACAGCGTCTACGGCA
Source organism: Candidatus Sericytochromatia bacterium (assembly GCA_050262635.1). Classification (GTDB taxonomy): domain Bacteria; phylum Actinomycetota; class Actinomycetes; order Mycobacteriales; family Mycobacteriaceae; genus Mycobacterium. Next base: position 37,143 of record JBLNEK010000142.1, read on the forward strand.
GGACATCGAAGTGGAAAGGGGGCGTCATGCCTGCCAGTCGACGGGTGGCTCGCGCAGTGTCAACGGTGCTCGACATGGCGCCGCGGCACGGGGAGGTGTCGGTCGTTCGCTTGGTCCAGGCCGTCGCGGAAAGCCGCGACCGGCGCATCGACATAGAGATGGATGAGCTTCCGCCCGGAGTCTGCGGGCAGTGGCGCCAATATCTCGACTATGACGTGTTCTTGATTCAGCGAGGACTGCCCGCCTGGGACCGCACCCTCGCCCACGAACTGGGCCACCTGGTCCTCGGGCACGAGGGCATCTCGGCGGTGGACGCGGCCCGTGAGGGCACGGAACTGGTCAGCGAGGATTTGATCAAATACATGCTGAACCAGCGGACGGGCTGTATGGGCCCGTCCGGCGAGGACGCCGAGCAGGAGGCGGAGGATTTCGCCGCGCTTCTCGGATACCGGCTTGGCCGCTTGCGCTCCGACCGATCGTCGATCGTGCAGGTACGCCTCGGCGAGGCATTCGGGTGATCGTCTGGGTCATCGCCGGACTCCTGGGGGTGGCCACTGGACTTCGGGTCGGCTGGGCCCTGGTGAACAAGCAATCCGTGGTGAGCGCGGCGATGATGCTTGCGCTCGGCAGCATGGGCTTCGTGGCGGCGCTGAACTGGCAGCCGCTCACCCTGCTCGTCGACACGCTGCTGCGCTGGCCAAACATCTCGATCGCTCTGTCTCAGGTCGCCCTGACGCTGTGCGCGGCCGCCAGCTGCGTCATGATCACGTCCGCGGCGTCTGCCATGAGGCCGCACGTGACCCGCCGTCTGGCCTGGATGAACTATGGGATCGCGCTCGTCATCGCGGTCGTCAGCGTCGTGTTGTTCTTCGCCGACGGTCGCCAACCGGAGATGGCCCCGCAGGAATATCTGCGGCGCAATCTCAACTCACACACGTCGCTGCCGTGGCTGCTGCCGCTGCTGTACATGCTGCTGGTGCTGACGGTGGTGCTGTGGGCGGGGATGCGCTACTCCAACACCAGCCGGCGCGGGCGTGCGTTGTTCGTGTTCAGCCTCGGTATGGGGCTCTTGGTGCTGACTCTCGCGTTCTTCTTGCTGCGGGCGGTCGGCTCGACGACCTTCGTGAGCATCGGTTCGGCGATCACCCTGCTGGCGTGCGCCATGCTGATCGTGGCGACCGGATCGCTGCTGCCGAGCGTTGAAGACTGGTTCGGTGCACGACGGGAGATGCGAACGATCCAGCCGCTGTTGCGCGAGCTGTGCGCCCGCCAGCCCGACGTTGGTGTGGGCGTGCGGCCCAGTGGTCCGTTGGCCTTTCAAGTGGCCGAGCAGATGTCGCTGATTTCCGACGGGCTTTTTTTGGAGGCCACCGCCGCGCACGAGGCGGCGCGGCCAACCCACCTGTCCGCGGCCGATCAGCACGCTCCGGCCGTCGATCCGGAGGAACAAGCCCACGCGGTTGCCCGGTGGATATACGACAGCAGCCGGCATGACGACAGAGCGGAAGGCTTTCCCGGTTTGGCGTGGCTGCGGCAGCCCGACGCCTACTCCGACCGGGAGTGGATTCTCGAGATCGCTCGGCAGTACCGCGACCTCGTCGCCGTAGGCCCATCAGCCCCGGCGGCCGAACGGCTTGAAGTTCGCAGGACAGCGCGTGGCGCTGAATCTAGCTAACTGTCGAGGTGTTCCTTGCGGCGCAGTTCGTCGGCTCGGGCCACGAGATCGTCCTTGGCCTCAGACGAGAGGCCAACGGTCCGCGCGGCAATCCGCCGCACACCCTCGTCGCGCATCTCAGCTAGCCAGGTGAGCTCCTGGTCCAGCCTCGCGAAGTACTCGTCGTCGGTGAAGTAGGCGGGCTTGATCCGGAAGAAGTTGGCAAGCGCCGCCATGGTGGCCGTCGACGGGTTGGTGCGGTTGCCGGAACGCAGCTGCGACAGATAAGGCGCCGACATCGTGATGCCCTCGGCCTTAAGTGCCGCGATGACCTCTGCCGACGTGTGCGGCCCCCGACCAGGCGGATACACCGTGTCGAAGAGCCGATTCAGTCGGGTCGCGAATGTCGGGCTCATACGTCTTGCCTCCGAAAAATGAGAATGTGTGATGACCGCGGTTATTTGCTGTTGATCGTAGCGAGACTTTGGGGGCGGTGGTAGTGCAAATTCGAATAAAATTTGCGCTCGGGTAGAAAAATGCATGTGAGGGCATCGGTCAAGCTGCCATGCGCCGGGTGGCCAGGCCCCCGATCGGCCCCTGACAAGCAAATCCTCCGGGCACACCCGCCGCCGCCCGCGCCGTGCCGGCCCAGCCGGCGGCGACAACGGAATCCCTGTTTTCGAGAGCTATCGGCAAGCTTCACGGGGGCAGCCCGTCGCCTTTTGCTGCGGCGGCGCCGAAACGGAGACGTTCGGCCGAAGACCGGACCCCGCTGCCGGTTCAGCGCGCTGCGCGGCGGGCGGCCGCCTTGGCGCGCAACGGGACCGCGACCGCGAAGACTACCGCCAGAAGTGCGACGGAGCCCGTCGCCGCGACGGCAACCTGCCGCCACCCCAGCGCCGCGTCGAATAACAGCCACAGGCCGAAGAGTAGGAACAGCACGCTGGCTATCCCGTGCAGCAGCCGTTCGGGAAGCCGGCGGTGCAGCAAGGCCCCCGCCGCGATAGCCAGCCCGTCGGCCAGCACCATCGCAAGCGTGGCGCCGAGCCACACGCCGGCCCAGTTGTGATCGCTGGCGAGCGCGACCGTTGCGAGCATGGTCTTGTCCCCGAGCTCGGCGAGGACGTACGAGGACACCACCGCCAGCAGCACGAACCGGTGCTCCGGAGCCGGTGGTGCCGAGTCGTCGTCGGTGCGCTCGCGCCACGTCCACAGCGCGAATCCGAAGAACGCGATCGCCGCCGCAAACGCGATCGGCCGCTCGGGCAGTGTCAGACCGAGGAAATGCCCGATCGTCACCGACAGGCCGTGGACCATGAAGGCCGCCAGCGCCACCCCGGACAGCACCACCCACCACCGGTGGCGCAACGCGTACGTCATCGTGATCAGTTGCGACTTGTCGCCGAGTTCTGCCACGAACACGACACCGAGGCTGACGAGTGTGGCGGTGAGCACGTCGCGGACCTTTCGACGGGTCGCCCGTGGCCGCGCTGAGCGGCACCGGACATCCGGTCGAAGGTCTCGCCCACCGCATGATGCGGTTCGCCGGCCGGGCGCTCTCGCGCCAGTGTGTCGACACGACGATTGGGGGCTACTCCCCTTCGCTTACTGCTTCGACGATAGCTACTGTCAAGCCGGTTTGCCAGGTGGCGCAAAAGTTCGGCCGCCCTAATCGGCGGCTTCGAATGTCCTTATGCCGCAAGGAGCATCGCGAGAATCGCGGTGTCGGGATGGCTGATCGGGTCGACGCCCACGCGGCTCACCATCGACGTAACGGTGCCGTCGGCCTCGGCTTCCACCCAGGCTGCACGGTGCTCCAGCCCGAGGTGAGGCAGACCTGGCAGCAACACGCAGCCCGACGCCGCGCCCGAGCATTCCGGTAGCGACGGAACGGTTTCCGACGGCGGATGCAGCATCATCAGCGCAGGCGGTGTGTGCTCGGCGAAATGCCCTGGGGGCAATGCCGACTCGCCGACCACGGGCCCCTCGGCCAGGACCAGCCCGACCGTGCCGGGTTCGGGTTCTTCTGGTAGTTCTTCGCGGACACCGAAAATCGTTGTGGTGGAAAGCAGCCCGGGCAGCGATGCCACGCGCACCGCCACGATCAACAACTGGGCCCACTCTTTGGTGGAGTCCGGCCACCGCCCGGACACCACGAATCCCTTGAGAGAACCGCGCGAATGGAACGGAGCCACCTCGATGGCCCGGCCGGATCCCGTACTCATATCCCGCCTCCGCCCTTAGGACATCTCGAACCAGCAGCGACACGCCACTGGGTCGATGAGGTCAGGATGACGAAATTGCAGCTGGCACGCAATACGACACGAGTGCCAACGCCGACTGCCGCAAAGGTGAACGCCAGAGCCGCCGTGTGGCGACTCTGGCGTCACGGTGAAGACGACGGCCTCAGCCGAAGATCAGGCCCTTGGTCTTGCTGGTGGCCGCGGCGAACCGGTCTTGTACGTCGGCCCAGTTGACCACGTTCCAGAAGGCCTTCACGTAGTCGGCCTTCACGTTCTTGTACTGGAGGTAGTACGCGTGCTCCCACATGTCCACCTGCAGCAGCGGGATGATTCCGAGCGGCACGTTGGCTTGCTGGTCGTAGAGCTGGAATGTCAGCAGCTTGTCGCCGAGGCTGTCGTAACCCAGGACGGCCCAGCCCGAGCCCTGCAGTCCGTTGGCCGCCGCGGTGAACTGCGCCTGGAACTTGTCGAACGAGCCGAACGCGTCGTCGAGAGCGGATGCCAGGTCGCCGGTCGGCTTGTCGCCGCCCTCCGGAGACAGGTTCTTCCACCAGATCGAGTGGTTCACATGCCCGCCCAGGTTGAAGGCAAGGTTCTTCTCGTGCAGGAAGATTGAGGCGTGATCGCCCTTCTCCCGCGCTGCGGCGAGCTGTTCGAGCGCGGTGTTGGCACCCTTCACGTAAGTGGCGTGGTGCTTGCTGTGGTGTAGCTCGTTGATCTGACCCGAAATGTGGGGCTCAAGTGCGCCGTAGTCGTACGGCAAGTCGGGCAAGGTGTACTCAGCCACGAGATTCCTTTCTGTTCAGTTGTCTGGTTAGCGGTTCGGCCCGGTGTCAACCCTGCTCCATTGCTGCGCGCACCGCAAGAATCCGGCCCGGCGCGCGCCACCTCACGAACCGCGGCCGGCAGGTCAGGAAGCTTCGAGCCGACTAGAACAAGACGATGAGGGCGAGAATCGCCAGAAGCACCAACGCGATAAGCGCGGCACGCACCGCCGACGTCATCTGGGAACGCGTATAGATAGGCAGGGACGCGGAATTGAACTCCGGCGGCCCCGAATTGGACCGGATCGGATGCGCTGCCATTACGTGCCCCCTGCTATCACGGTTGAACTTCAGCCCCCAGTGAGATGTGTCACATCACAGCCTCTGGCGCGATCATAGCCCGTCGGCCGCTGTCGCGGAAATCGCGCCGGTCAGGCCGGTGGCTCCGACCCGCGCAACTTTTCGGTTGCAGAGGATTACCGGCAGCGAGAAGTGGGTACGAGTCGCGTACCGGGCTCTCGGATCGAGGCCGTGATATCCGTGCGCGGGAAACATAGACCGGCAAGGGATTTCGCTGGACCTCGCCAGCCGGTTGTTGATCGTGCGCGTTCGGCCTGACAGGTTATCCACAGCGGAATCTGCGCGGGCTGGTAGATCGCGCGCTCAGGGCGCCGACTCCGTCCCTCCACGGTTGTGGACAACCCTGTGGAATTGTGGATAACCCCGGACCGGCTTGCGATAGCTGAAGCGGTCAGCGGCGGTAGTCGACGCGGCGACAGCGCCTGATCGGCGGCCGGTTCCTGCCTTACGCTGGTGCGGTGATCCAGGTGTGTTCGCGCTGCAGCACGCGGTGGAACGTGCGCGACCGTCAGCGGCAATGGTGCCCGCGATGCAACGGCTCGCTGTTGCCGCCGGATCGCACCCACAACTGGGTACCTCCCGCCCAGGGCCCGCAGCCTTCGCGCCCGCGTTCGGGGGCGTTGCTTCCGCCGGGGTATCGCTGGATCGCGGTGCGCCCAGGAGCCGGCCCGCCGCCGCGTCGTCCTCGTCGACCGCTCGGGCCGACGCCGCACTACACGACGATTCCGCGCTGGGGGCTTGTCGACCCGGCCACTCTGATTCCACCGCCGCCGGCCAGCCCTTTGCGGCAGGGCCCGTCGCCGTGGGCGCTGCGGGCCACGCTGGTCACCACGACCGCGGTGCTGCTGGTGGCGGCGCTGCTGCACCTCGTCCGGTACGTGCTGCTGATCGTCAACCGCACGGTGCTACTCAACTCGGTGGTCGCGGGCCTGGCCACCTGGGTGGCCGTCGCGGCGAGCGTGGCGGCGATGTTCTCGATCGTGGGAACGGCGTTCGTGTTGACGGAGTGGCTGATCGGCCGGCGCGCCACTGCGTTCGCGCACCGCCACGAGCCGGATCCGCGCCCGCTGTGGGCCCTGCGCGGGGGCTGTCTGGTGCCGCTGGCAAACCTGGTGTGGCCATTGACCTACGTCATCGAGTTGGCGGTGGCAGAGGACCGCTACTCCCGCGTGCGCCGTCTGATCTGGTCATGGTGCCTGCTGTTTGTACTCAGCACGTTTGTGTCGATCTTTGCAAGCGCCACCAGCTTTCCCGCCACGACACAGGGCATCGCGGACAACACGCTCAGCTTCGTCGTCGCCTACCTGATGGCCGCGGCGGCGGTGGTGGCAGCGGCCCGGGTGGTGTTCGCGTTCGAGCGGACACCGGTGGAGCGGCCGGCGCATCGCTGGGTAGTGGTTGCCGACACCGGCGAGTCGCGCACCGAATCGCCCGCCGCGGTTGAGCGGGAAGGCCAGGAACCGGCAGCATAACTCCCATGACGTCCGGCGGTGCTTCGCGCGGTGCGCACCCATTCGTGGTGGCGCACCGGGGTGCCTCCGGCGACCGCCCAGAACACACACTGGCCGCGTATGACATGGCGCTGCAGCAAGGTGCCGAAGGCGTCGAATGCGACGTGCGGCTGACACGCGACGGCCACCTGGTGTGCGTGCACGACCGCCGGGTCGACCGCACGTCGACCGGGCAGGGACTGGTCAGTGACATGACGCTGGAGCAATTGCGGGCGTTCGACTACGGCGCCTGGCACGCCAGCTGGCGGCCCGACGGCTCGCACGGCGACAGCGGGCTTTTGACGCTGGACGCGCTGGTGCGGCTGGTGCTCGACTGGCGCCGGCCGGTGAAGATCTTCATCGAGACCAAACATCCGGTGCGGTACGGGTCGCTGGTCGAGAACAAGCTGCTGGCGCTGCTGCAACGGTTCGGCATCGCGTCGCCCGCGTCGGCCGACCGGTCGCGGGCTGTGGTGATGTCGTTCTCGGCGTCCGCCGTGTGGCGGATCCGCCGCGCTGCCCCGATGCTGCCGACCGTGCTGCTCGGCGACACGTCGCGGTACCTGGGCGGCAGCGCGGCCACCACGGTCGGCGCGACCGCGGTCGGCCCGTCGATCCGGACCCTGCGTGAGCATCCCGAACTCGTCGACCGCGCAGCGGCGCAAGGCAGGGCCACGTACTGCTGGACGGTCGACCACCTCGAGGACGTCGACTATTGCCGCGACCTCGGAGTGGGCTGGATCGCCACCAATCATCCGGGCCGGACGAAAGGCTGGTTGCAGCGGGGGATGTCGGAGTTGCCGCGCGCCTAGCCCGTCGGCTGCGAGTCCAGCACGTCCTGCGGCACGGGTTTGTCCGCCGACAGCGCGGCGAAGAGCCGCGAGGCGGCGTCGGTGTTCCATTCCACGACGTCGCCGAAGTCGGTGACGCTCGAGCCGTCGATCGGCACCGTTATTGTCACCGGCGACCCGTGCAGCGCCCACGCGAGCCGCACCAGGTCCCAGACGTGCGCGCCGGAGTCGACGGTCAGCGCGCCGGTGACAGAGCTCTTCAGCGCGAACCATCGGATCGGGTTGAGCCATACGGCCGGGCTGGCTGCCCGGTGGAACAGGGCGGCCAGGAACTCGCGCTGGTTGACCATACGGTCCAGGTCGGCGCGCGCGGTGGCGCGAGTCCGCACGAAGCCAAGAGCGTCGCGGCCGCCCAGCTTCTGGCAGCCGGCGGGGAGGTCGATGCCCGCGAGCGGGTCGCTGATCGGTTCGGACGGGCACATCCTCACGCCACCCACTGCGTCGACCACGTCGGCGAATCCGGCGAAGCCGATCTGCGCGTAGTGGTCGATCCGGATGCCGGTGGCCTGCTCGACGGTCTGCGCCAGCAGCTGAGGGCCGCCAAGCGAGAACGCCGCGTTGATCTTGTTATCGCCGTTGTTCGGGATGTCCACCTCCGAGTCGCGCGGAATCGACACCAGGGTGGGCGGCACGTCGGACAGCAGCGCCGGGATATGGATGAGCATGATCGTGTCGGTGCGGTCGCCGACGTCGCCGCCGGTCGCCAGCTCGTCCTGCTGTTCGGGCGACAGGTCGCTGCGACTGTCGGACCCGACGAGCAGCCATGTGGTTCCGTGACCGGGAGCGGGCCGCCCGGGGTAGGCGGCCAGCACGTCGGCGCGGTGCAGCGAGCGGTCCACCCATACGCCGAATGTGACGAACCCGACCAGTGCCAATAGCACAACGAGGGCCGTCCAGTGACGCCAGAGGCGCTTGCGTCGGCGCTTCGGCGTGGCCGGGAGTGGGGCCACCGGTTGTTGGACAGGGTGCCTGGGCGGCGGCGGTCGGCGTCGCGGGGTGGGTGGCGGGGTGGGTGGCGGGGGTGTCGGTACGGCCGGTCGGTAACCGGGGTCGCGCCGAATGACTTGCGACGGCTCCGAGCGGCCGGGCGGCGGGCCGGGGCGCCGGTAAATCGGCGGCCGGGGACGCTCCGGCCACTCGTGGGTCACCGGAACAATCTACGGCTCAGGGCAGCCAGCCGAGGTGACCGGCGAGCAACGCGTATCCGACGAACGCGACGGTGTCGATCATGGCGTGCGCGACGATCAGCGGCCACAGCCGCCCGTAGCGCCGCCACACGAAGCCGAACACCACGCCCATCGCGAAGTTGCCAAGACCGGCGCCGAGCCCCTGGTACAGGTGGTACGCGCCGCGAAGCAGGCTCGCGTACAGCACAGTGCGGGTGCTGCCGACACCGAGCTGTTGCAGACGCGTCATCAGATAGCCGACCACGATCACTTCCTCGGCCCAGCCGTTGGCGAACGCGGCCAGCACCAGCACCGGGATCCGCCACCAGGTGTCGGTGAGCGTGGTCGGCACCACCGACGCGCTGAGCCCGGCGATCCGCGCGAGCACGTACAGGCCGAGCCCCGGGATGCCGATCACCGCGGCCAGCCCGAGGCCGCCTAGCGCGTCGGGTCGCCACCGCGGCCGGCTCAGCCCAATGTCGCGCGGCCGGATCCCGCTGCGCCACAACAGGTACAGGCCCAAGCCACCCCATGCGATCAGCTGCGCGATCGACGCCAGGTTCAGCCCGAAGTCCACCAGATCGAAGTAGGAGCGCCGCGGAATCAGCGGCACCTTCTGCGCGCTGAGCGTCCGCAGCACCGCGTCGACGAGCTGCAGCACCGACGTGACAGCGGACAGTCCGAATGTGATGACAAGGACGAGGACGACCTCGAGGCGCAACGCGCGCGACGTCACCTCGCGGGCCTCGGCCATGCCGACACGTTAAGGGCTCATACCCGTCGTGCGCGCAGGCCGTTGAGGAACGGGCAGCCCAGCAGCGTCCGGATCGCGCGCCCCAGCGCCGGCAGGTCGTCGACGGGCTTGGCGAACGGCAGCCGCACGTCGTGCTCACTGTCGCGCTTCTCCACCCGCAGCCGCACCCCGTAGCGGTCCAGGCCCAGCGGCCTGACCTCACCACGTCGCAGCGCCGCGGGCAGTCTCGAGGCCAGCAGGTCGACGATGTCCGGGTGCTGTGAGTCGATGTGGACAAGCCAACAGGACTCGATCGCGCAGAACGGGTCAGGCCGCGCAGCCAGCAGGTCCTCGACCGTCACCGACTCCGCCCCGGTCGAATCGGCGATCACCACCGACTCCGTCTGCAACCACATCATCGACAGCCCGCCACACAGCGAATTGAGTTGCAGCAGAGCGGGATTGGGGTCGTGAGCGGCGATCACGTCGAGCAGGGCCGCCACCAGCGGAGCGGGCACGCGGCGCAGCCGCCCGCGGATCCACACCAGCGCGCGCACGGGGCTGCGTAGCGGGATCGGCGCGTAGTCGGTCAGCTCCAGCACTGCCTCCACGGCGTCGGTGCCGGTCACCGAGGCGACGAGCTCGCTGTCGGTGCGCGCGGTCACCGCGAAGGCGCCGTCGCCGAACAGGTGATGGACGGGCGTGTCGCACGGCGCGACGCCGTCAACGGCAAGCATGGCCCCGGTCGCGCGCATACAGACGCTGCGAACGCGTTCGGCGGTGGACGGTGCCTGCTGGGATGCGACGGCGGGCATAGCGACTCCTCGTCGGGCATTCAAATGAGGTAAGCCTAACTTAATAACACGCCGACCGAAGACGCAAGACGTTCCGCCCGCCTCGCCCGATAAAGTTTCACGGTGACCCGCATCGCCTATCTCGGACCGGAGGGGACGTTCACCGAGGCGGCGCTGCTGCAGATGGCAGAGCGCGGGATGATCCCGCGGAATACGGCTGTCGAACGGGTTGCGACCGACGCCACCCTCGACGCGCTGGCGCAGGTTCGCGCAGGTTCCGCGGACTACGCCTGTGTGCCTATCGAGAACTCGATCGACGGCTCCATCCTGCCGACGCTGGACAGCCTGGCCACCGGCACGCCGTTGCAGTTGTTCGGCGAGCTGACGCTCGACGTGACCTTCAGCATCGCGACGCGGCCGGGCCTGCCGGCCCGCGACGTCCGCACGGTCGCCGCGTTCCCGGTCGCCGCGAATCAGGTCCGGCGCTGGCTCGCCGATCACCTTCCCGGCGCCGAACTCGTGGCGGCCAACTCGAACGCGGCCGCCGCCGTCGACGTCGCCCACGGCAGAGCCGACGCCGCCGTCACTACCGCACTGGCCGCCCACCACTACGGCTTGGCGGAGCTGGCCGCCGGTGTCGTCGACGAGCCCAACGCCGCGACGCGCTTCGTGCTGGCCGGCCGGCCCGCGCCGCCGCCGGCGCCCACCGGCGCCGACCGCACGTCGGTGGTGCTGCGGCTGGAGAACCGGCCGGGAGCGCTGGTGGAGGCGCTGACCGAACTGAGCGTCCGCGACATCGACCTCACCCGCATCGAGTCCCGGCCCACCCGCACCGCGCTCGGCACGTACATGTTCTTCCTTGACTGCGTGGGTCACATCGACGACACCCCGGTCGCCGAGGCACTCAAGGCGCTGCACCGCCGTTGTGCAGATGTGCGATTTTTGGGTTCCTGGCCCACCGGCTCCATGACCGGCGCGGCGCCGCCGGAAATCGACCCGGAAATAGATGAGGCCAGCCGATGGCTGCAGCGGCTGCGCGAGGGCAAGCCGTGAGCGGGCGGCTGGTGCTGCTTCGTCACGGCCAGTCGCACAGCAACGTCGAGCGGTGCCTGGACACCCGCCCCCCCGGCGCGGCGCTGACCCCGGCCGGTATCGCCCAGGCCAAGGACTTCGCCCGCGGGTTCGACCGCCCGGCGGGCATGCTCATTCACTCCGCCGCGTTGCGGGCCTCGCAGACCGCGGCCGTGATCGGCGACACGTGGGGGTTGCCGGCACGCGAAGTCGACGGGCTGCACGAGGTCCAGGTGGGCGAGCTTGAGATGCGCAACGACGATGAGGCCGTTGCGATCTTCAACAGCGTCTACGAGCGGTGGCATCTCGGCGAACTCGACGTCGCGCTGCCCGGAGGTGAGACCGGCGCGCAGGTGCTCGACCGCTACCTGCCGGTGCTGACCGACCTGAGGATGCGCTACCTCGACAACGACGACTGGACCCACGACATCGTCGTTGTCAGCCACGGCGCGGCGATCCGGCTGGCCGCCGCCACAGTGGCCGGGGTGGAGGCGTCGTTCGTGGTGGAGCACCACATCGGCAACGCGGAGTCGGTGGTGCTGGCGCCGATCACCGACGGCCGGTGGAGTTGCGTGCACTGGGGACAGCACAACCCGCCGTTCCTGCCCGACCCGCACGGCATGCCGCGACCGGACGAGCTGGAGTCCGCCGACCCGATGGGCTGACGGAGCTCAGACAGCCACCGCGGCTTGCTGCCCGCATGGGCAGCCGATGGCCTCGCAGTCGATGCGCAACGAGTGCGCGATGCTCTCGGGGTGCAGACAGTCGTCGTCGGTGCACTCCGCGCGGTGTCGAACATGAATGATGACCGTGCCGTGACAGTGCTCCCACCCGTCACGGCAGTAGCGGCACTGCATACTCGGGGATGAGCCGCTTGCGCGAAGACCAAAAGCCATGGCCTGTTCATAGCACCAGCGGCTGACAACGCACGCCCGGCGCGCGGAATACGTCAGCCCCAACCCAATTCGTGCAGCCGGTCGTCGTCGATCCCGAAGTGATGGGCGATCTCGTGGATGACGGTCACCGCCACCTCGTCGACGACGCCGTCCTCGGTGTCGCAGACGTCGAGCAGGGCGTCGCGATAGATCGTGATCGTGTCGGGCAGTGCTCCCGCATAGGTGGTGTCGCGTTCGGTCAGCGCGATGCCCTCGTACAAACCGAGCAAGTCCGGCTCGGTGGGGTGGCGAGAGTCGACGAGGACGACGACGTTGTCGATCGCGGCGGCCAGGTCGGGCGGGATGAGGTCGAGTGCGTCGGAAACGAGTTCGTCGAACCTCTGCGGGCTCATCCGCACGGCCACGGTGTTACGCGGGGGGCAGCGGCTGGTCGGCCGCGGGCGGCGGCGCGGCGGGCTCCGGCGGTGGCGGCGGCGGCTCGACCGGCTCCGAAGGCGGCGGCAGTGCCGGGACCGGCGAGGGAGCCGGAGGCGGCGCGTCAACGGTTTGCGGGCCGGGCGCGTTCGGCAGATGCTGGTTGCCGATCGTCGCCGGCGCGCTGTTGGTCGGCGACATCGTCTGCTGTGGCACCTGCGGCTGCGAGCCGGACGTGTCGATCGTCGTCGGCAGCGGCAGCGGGATCGCCGGCACGTTCAGCCGCTCGGTGGGGATGTCGGGCGGCGGCACAGGCGGCTGCCCGTTGATGAGCAGCGGCCCCTTTGCGCTGCCGACCAGGGTGGCCCAGCCGCCGTTGCCCAGCGTCGCGCCGATACTGCACGACACCTGGTGGCTGCCTGCCGACCAGCTCGGCAGCGAGATCGTGCTGTACACGAGGGTCAGCGTGGTGGCCCGCAACTCCACGGGCGCGAGGTACGCGTCGGTCATCCGCGTACAGGTGTCCTTGATGTAGGTGTCCTGCTCGGGTTCTGACGGCAGGTTCGGGCCGGGAAACTTCTCGGCCACATTGACCGCGCCGGTCACCTCCATCGCATGCGGGCCCGAGCAGTTGATGGGCACGTCGGTGGGCTGGTTGGTGGTGCTGTCGATGCCCAGGCAGGTGCCGGCCTTCCAGACCTTCGACTGGTCTAGGTCGGCGACCCTGCCCTTGAACACCTGCTGTTCGTCGTTGGCGCCGCCCGGCAGCTGCAGCCCGCACAGCATCTGGCGCTCGCCGCCGGACCACGCCTTCTCACCCGCCCACAGCATGCCGATGGTGAACTTGCTGTTCGGGTCGTACTTCGTGCCGAGATACCGCTTGACCGCCGATTGACACTGCTCCTGGCTGATCTGCTGGATCCGGCCCGCCGACGGTACGGCGGCGTTCGGACCGTACTCGCTGCCCGGGAACATGCCCATGTCGACGGAGTTGGCGACCTCGAAGCGGTGCTCGTCCTTGCAGTCGACGATCGTGGCCTGGTCGGGTTCTTTATTGGGCCAGTTCAGGCAGTCGCCGGGGCGGGCCTTCTCGAACGCCTGGCTGGCGCGGTTGCCGCTGGGGGCGGCATTGGAGTAGCCGACGAGCCGGCCCGCGTCGTTTGCGCCGGCGGGCAGCGCGGTAGTGACGCCGGCGATCAGCAAGCCGCCCAGCGCGGTCAGCAGCAGGGCGCGCCGCGTCGCGGTGGCCTGCAGGCTGCGCCACCACGCGGCGCCCTGCGGCTCGGTACCGGTGACTCGCTCCGACGAGCGTCGCTCGGTACCGGATTCCGGCTGCTCAGCTGCCTCCAACATTGCACCCATTGTGACAGGCACTTTCAGCGGCGTGACAAGTGAGGCAGTTGTAACGTTATGGGGTTGTGCCTACCGAAGACGACGACGTCGCCGAGCTTGCCGGTCGGCTGTTCGACATGGCCCGGTCGGGCGACGCCGAGAGGCTTTCGGCTTACCTCGACGCCGGGGTGCCGGTGAACCTGACGAACGGGGCGGGCGACACCCTGCTGATGCTGGCGGCTTACTACGGCAATCCCGACACGGTCCGGGTTCTCATCGCGCGCGGCGCCGACGTCAACCGCATCAGCGACCGCGGCCAGACGCCGCTCGCCGGCGCGGTGTTCATCGGCGACGACGAGGTGGTGCGCCTCCTGCTCGATGCCGGCGCGGATCCTGCCGCCGGTAGCCCGAACGCCGTGGAGACGGCGGTGACGTTCGAGCGGACCGACTACCTCGGCATGCTGGGCGGAGAGCCGCAAAAGTAGGGTTGCGCCGTGATCGACCTCAGAGCGCTGCGGGAGGATCCCGACGCGGTGCGCCGTTCGCAGCGCGCCCGCGGTGAAGACCCAGGGCTCGTCGATGCGCTGCTCGACGCGGACGCCGCTCGGCGCGCGGCGATTTCGCGTGCCGATGCCCTGCGCGCCGAGCAGAAGGCGGTCAGCAAGCAGGTAGGGGCCGCGGCGGCCGACGAGAGGCCCGCGGTGCTCGAGCGTGCCAAGCAACTTGCGGCCGGGGTCAAGCAGGCCGAGGCGCAGCAGGCACAGGCGGAGGAGAACTTCACCGTCGCGCACATGGCCGTCTCCAACGTCGTCCTCGACGGGGTTCCGCCCGGCGGCGATGACGACTACGCGGTACTCGACACCGTCGGCGCCCCGCCGCACATCGACGAGCCGAAAGACCATGTGGCACTGGGTGAGTCGCTCGGGTTGTTCGATATGGAGCGCGGGGCGAAGGTATCCGGCTCGCGGTTCTACTTCCTGACCGGCCGCGGCGCGCTGCTGCAACTCGGGCTGTTGCAGTCGGCCGTCCGACTGGCGGTGGACCACGGGTTCACGCTGATCATTCCGCCGGTGCTGGTGAGGCCCGAAATCATGTCGGGCACAGGCTTTTTGGGTGCACACTCCGACGAGGTGTACCGGGTGGAGGCCGACGACCTGTATCTGGTCGGTACATCGGAGGTGCCGCTGGCCGGATACCATGCCGGCGAGATCCTCGACCTGTCCGGCGGGCCGCTGCGGTACGCGGGGTGGTCATCGTGCTTCCGCCGGGAGGCCGGCAGCTACGGCAAGGACACCCGGGGCATCATCCGGGTTCACCAGTTCGACAAGGTGGAAGGGTTCGTCTACTGCCACCCCGAGGCCGCCGAGGCCGAGCATCAGCGTCTGCTGGGCTGGCAGCGGGACATGCTCGCGCTGATCGACGTTCCGTACCGCGTGATCGACGTTGCGGCAGGAGATCTCGGTTCTTCGGCGGCGCGCAAGTTCGACTGCGAGGCGTGGATCCCGTCGCAGCAGGCCTACCGCGAGCTGACCTCGACGTCCAACTGCACGACGTTTCAGGCGCGTCGGCTGCAGGTCCGCTACCGCGACGAGAACGGCAAGCCGCAGGTCGCCGCGACGCTCAACGGCACGTTGGCGACGACGCGCTGGCTGGTGGCGATCCTGGAGAACCACCAGCGGCCCGACGGCAGCGTACGGGTGCCCGACGCGCTCGTCTCCTATGTCGGCACCGAGGTGCTCACGCCGGTCTGATGGGCACCGCGATCTCGTTGCGCCGGCGGAACGGAAGAGTCCAGGGAGGGTCGTAGAACCACGCCACCGGCGTGCCCTCCACGTGGTAGCCGTTGTCCGACAACGTCGTCAGCAGCGATTCGCTGCGACGGTCGACCTCGGCTGGGCTGCGATCCCCGGTGAACTGCAGCACCGCGACGGTCTCGCCCGGCACCTCGACGAGGCGGACGTTCGCGTCGTCGGGCTCGGGAAGTGTGTCAAGTGTCCACTTGGCCGGCATGAAGAAGCGGATCACCGACTCCTCCGGTCCGGCCGGGGCCTGTGCGACCGGGGCCGTCATCGCGATCCGCTCGGACTGCTGCGCCACCGGTGCTGTCATCGCGATCTTGGCGCTGCGGTGGTTGCCGCCGAAGATGTAGCCGGCCAGCCGGCGAAAACCGATGTTGCGCGCCGCGTCGTCATCGGCGCGGATCGTCGTCTCGGCGGCGATGCGCGGGCCGTAGCGTCGGATCTCGACGTCTCCCACGCGGTCCGCCACGACGTAGTGCGGTTCCTCGGTTCCCCAGCGCAGCCCGAAAATCGCGGCGACGGATTCGAACAATGTGGACGCTAGCGTGGTCATGCGAGTCAGCAACACGTCACCCCTTCTCGGTCAGGCTTACCACGTATTCGGTCCCGAAGCGCTCCCGGATTGGTTTGAGGCGAATCTGTTTCGCCGGCCCGAAAGCCGGGTAGCGCACAGCATGCTGTCAGTCGAGCGGGTCATTGCGGCCCCATCGTCCGCCGTGTGGGACGTGCTGGTCGACGTGCGGAAGTGGCCGGTGTGGGGGCCTTCGATTTCGAGTGCGGTGCTTGACCGTCAGGCCGGCAGGATCTCTCTCGGCGCCACCGGCCGCGTCGTCACCCCGCTCGGCGTCGCGTTGCCGTTCGTCATCACGGAGTTCGACGAGGGCAGGCACTGGGCGTGGAGCGTGGCCGGCGTCGACGCCACCCGGCACCGCGTGGACCCGCTCGGCGAGCGCAGCCGGGCCATCTTCGAAGTGCCGTGGTGGGCGGCAACGTACGCGGCGGTGTGTGCGCTCGCGCTGCGCCGCATCGAGGGGATGGCCGTTGAGCGCCGGGGCTAGCGGTTCAGCAGCTCGTCGATGACCGCGATGAACCGGTCCGGATCGTTCGGGGTGAACGCGGGCTTGGGGCGCGTGCCCGGCACGTCGAGCGTGATCATCGTGGACTTCAGCGGGCGCGCGAGGTCCAGCGGCAGCCAGCGCATCAGATCCGCGGTGTTGCCCCACAGCCGGAACCGATCAGTCAGCAACCCAAGGGGTTTGGCGCGGTAGCCGCGAATCGAGCGCAACGGGATCACCTTGGACGTGCCCGACGGGAAGTGGTAGCGCCGCAATGTCAGCGCTTCACGGTCGAGCGCGACCAGGCCGTCGTCATAACGCGAGGGCGCCGTCATACTTTCGTGCAGCGAAGCTCGTGGCCGCGGGCGGTGAGGCAGCGGCCGGTGTCGAGGTTCCACTGCCAGCCGTGCAGGTTGCACGTCAGCGTGTTGCCTTCCACCACACCGAATTTCGACAGATCGGCTTTCAGGTGCGGGCAGCGCCGCTGCATCTCCCAGCCGTCCAGAACCACCGATGCGGTGTCGTCGTGCGCCTCGGCGAACCAGCCGTCGGCGTAGGCGATCCGCTCGTCCGTCAGACACTTGAAGAACGTGTAGAGGTATTCGTTGTAGCCGCCGACTCGCCACGCCCGAAAACGCGTGGACAAGAAGATCGTGTTCACCCAGTCCGGCTCGTCGTCGCGCAGCACCGTGCGCACAAGTTCCGGTGCGATCTCGAACCCGTAGCGGAACTTTTCGTCCGGAACCGGCTCGCGCACAGCGCGTTTGGGGAAGTCCAACACCACGCTCTCAGGTCCCAGCCGCAGCTCCACCGGATAGCCGATGCCGTCGCAGATCTGGTCGCTCTGGCACATGATCGGCTCGAAGAGCGCCCGCAGCGGTTCCAAGAGCGGCTCCCCGTCGGCCGGTGCCCAGCCGGCTTTCTCGGCCGCCAGGACCGGCGCCATCCGCTGGGCGTAGTCCTCGATGTAGGCGGCCTTGCCGGTGGTGAAGATGGCCTTCACCTGGTCGTCGGCCAGCGGGTGGGTCAGCGAATCCAGTTGGGAGCCCGTGAAATTCGCCACCGACCCGGGAATCATCAGCAGCCCGCCGTCGTGGCCGTGCGCCCGCAATTGGTCCAGGAACACGATCTGGTCGGGGAAGATGTTCGCCGGGTCGCCGTGGTCGTCGTTGAGGCCGCGCAACTCGGGATCCAGGAAGCACGGTGGGCCGGCCGACGGGATCACCCATCTCGCGCCGACTTGCGCGATGTACTGCCGGCAGCGGTCCATCTGCCGCTGGCGCTTCTGCGTGCCGAACGCCGCTTTCGCACGCGGCGGCATGTCGTAGACCATCGGGTACCAGATCGCGCCGGAGTACTGCAGCATGTGCACATCGATCTGGCCGAAGTCGGCGTGCAGCATGTCGAGGTCCACCGGCCGCGCGTCGTTCATGTTGAACGCGACGGTCTCGCCGTCGTCGACGACGATTCCCGAGTCGCCGATCGGCCCGTCGGCCGGAGCGCGCAGCGACACGATCATCACGTCGAGGTCGCCCTTGGGCCCGCTGACGCGGTGCTTGACCGAGTGGCTGGTCTCGAAGAAGCGGTGAAAGCCGAGCTTCTCGAGTTCGCGGCGCAGGTCTTCGACCGGGAAGTCGGGCAGCAGCACGACGGCGTCCTTATTGACGTGGTCGCGCAGGTTCTTCGGGTCGAAGTGGTCGCGGTGCAGATGCGAGACGTAGAGGTAGTCGCAGTCGCCGAGCGCGTCCCAGTCCAGTCCGCTGTTGTCCGGGAACGGAAACCAGGAGCCGAAGTAGGCGGGGTTGCGCCACGGGTCGCACAGGATGGCACCGGCGCGGGTGTCGATGCGGAAGCCAGCGTGTCCGATGCTGGTGATCTGCACAAAACCCCCTCGGTGCGTCTGATGTGCCGGTTCGAGCTTACTGGCAGGTGGCGTCACTGTTGGTGAGGCGCATTAGTCTTGCGGACGTGGAACCGGTGTACGGCACTGTCATCCAGGCGGCGCGTCTGATCTGGAAGATCCAGGGGCTGAAGTTCACGGTCACCGGGGTCCAACACCTGCCTGCCACCGGCGGCGCGGTCATCGCGATCAACCACACAAGCTACTTCGACTTCACGTTCGCGGGACTGCCGGCCTACGAGCAGGGCCTGGGCCGCAAGGTGCGGTTCATGGCCAAGCAGGAAGTGTTCGACCACAAGATCACCGGGCCGATCATGCGCAGCCTGCATCACATCCCGGTGGACCGGCAAAGCGGCGCCGAGTCGTTCGATAAGGCGTGTGAGGCACTCAAGGCGGGCGAGCTCGTCGGCGTCTACCCTGAGGCGACGATCAGCCGCAGCTTCGAGATCAAGCAGCTGAAGTCGGGGGCGGCGCGGATGGCCCACGCGGCCGGCGTGCCGATCATCCCGCACATCGTCTGGGGCGCCCAGCGCATCTGGACCAAGGACCACCCCCGCAAGATGTGGCGGCCGAAGGTGCCGATCAGCGTCGCGGTCGGCGAGCCGATCCAGCCGACGCTGCCGCCGGCGGAGCTGACCCGGCTGCTGCACTCGCGCATGCAGCACCTGCTCGAGCAGGTCCAGGACGCCTACGGCCCGCACCCGCCTGGAGCGTTCTGGGTGCCGCACCGGCTGGGCGGCGGCGCGCCGACGCTGGCCGAGGCTGCCCGCTTGGACGCCGAGGAGGCTGCCGAACGAGCGGCCCGCCGCGCTGCGTCCGGTCGGGCCGGACAGCCGGAGTAGCGCGCATGGCCGAACCTGTCATGCGGATGCTGGAGATCTCGGTCACGTCGGCCGTCCGACTGGTCGGTCCCCGGATCACCTACCACGGCCTGGAGAACATCCCGGAGTCCGGCGGGGCCGTGGTCGCGATGAACCACACCGGCTACGTCGACTGGATGCCCGCCGCGATCGCGTCATACCGCCGGGGCCGACGGCTGCGGTTCATGATCAAGCAGGAGATGCTCGACGTGCGGCCAGTCGGCTTCCTGATGCGCCACAGCCACATGATCCCCGTGGACCGCAGCGCCGGCGCGGGCGCGTACTCGGCGGCAGTCGACCGCTTGCGGGACGGCGAACTGGTGGGCGTGTATCCGGAGGCGACCATCAGCCGCAGTTTCGAGCTGAAGGAGTTCAAGACCGGCGCGGTGCGGATGGCCCGCGAGGCCGACGTTCCGATCATCCCGCTGATCGCCTGGGGTGTGCAGCGCTTGTGGACCAAGGACCATCCCCGCAAGCTGTTGCGCAACCGCGTGCCGATCACGACGGTCGTGGGCGAGCCGTTGCGCCCCACCGACAGCGTCGAGCAGACCAACGCCGCGCTGCGCGAAGCGATGACCGAGTGCCTGCAGATCGCACAGCGGGGCTACGAACACCCGTCGGGCGCCTACTGGGTGCCGGAGCGACTGGGTGGCAGCGCGCCCACGCTGTCGGAGGCAAAGGTGCTCGACGAAGCGGAACTGGCGGAGCGGGCCCGTAAGCGAGCTGAGAAGCGGGCGGAGCGCCGGTGACGACGTCCGCGAACCGCTCGCGGTGAACACCCCTGCGCTGATCGCCAGCGACGTCGACGGGACACTGCTGGACGACGACGAGTCGGTCACCGCGCGCACCCGTGAGGCCGTGCAGGCAGCCGTCGCTGGCGGTGCGACGTTCGTGTTGGCGACGGGTCGCCCGCCGCGGTGGATCGGCCAGGTGGTCGATGCGCTCGGCTTCGCCCCGATGGCGGTGTGCGCCAACGGCGCGGTGCTTTACGACCCCGGCGCCGACCGCATCATCGCGGCGCGGACCCTGTCCGCCGACGTGCTCGCCGAGCTAGCGGAAATCGCCGCGCGCGCGATCCCGGGCGCCGGGCTGGCGGTGGAACGCGTCGGTCGCAGCGCGCACGACGCAGCCACGCCGCAGTTCGTCAGCTCGCCCGGCTACGAGCACGCCTGGCTGAACCCCGACAACACAGAGGTGTCGCTGGAAGAGGTGCTGAGCACACCCGCGGTGAAGCTGCTGGTCCGCAAGGCCGGCGCCCGCAGCGCGGACATGGCCGCCACACTGGCCGAGCACGTCGGTGTCGAGGGCGAGATCACGTACTCCACCGACAACGGCCTGATCGAAATCGTGCCGCTGGGCATCAGCAAGGCCTCCGGCGTCGAGGATCTCGCCCGTCCGCTCGGCCTCTCCGCCGAGGACGTCGTCGCCTTCGGGGACATGCACAACGACATCCCGATGCTGGCCTGGGCCGGCCACGGCGTCGCGATGGGTAACGCCCATCCCGAAGTCATGGCCGTCGCCAACGAGGTGACCGCGCCCAACACCAGCGACGGGGTGGCGCGGGTGCTCGAACGCTGGTGGCTATAGCGCTCAGCTGTTGATCGAGGTGAACCGCTCGAGCTGCGGCGGCGGCCCCTTGGGTGACGGCGCCGGCAGTTCGTAGGCCAGCCCGTCGATGACCTGGATCACCCTGGGATTCTCGCGGTCGAAGTTCAGCGTGCCGTGCGCGAAGTTCTGCACCACCCACTCGGGCTCGGCGATCTCGGCGCTCGTCGGCAGGCCCAGCGCGCTGCGCTCGAACCCGAGCTGCGCCCAGGCGTCGTACATCGCCCCGCCGACGGGGTTCGCGCCGGTGCGCGGTGACCAATACACCGCGCCGTGCTGGAACCGGACGTAGCGGGCGTCCTCTTCGGCCGGCGACTCGGGCGACGTCGGCGCGCCCAGCCAGCTTCCCATGCCTCCCATCGCCTGCCAGCGGGCGTAGATCGCGCCGCCCTGCAGAGAGTCGGCGAGGTCCTGCGGCCCAGGGGGGTCGTTGAATCGCGCTGCCATGTCGCGGATGTGGTCCAGCTCCGCGTAGGCGGCGTTCCCCGGGCAGTCGGTGGCCCCGACGTCGCGGTGACTGAAGATCGCCGGCAGCGTGGCCGGCGCCCCGGCCGGGAACTTCGTGAACGCGCCGCCGGCCGAGGTCAGCGTCACGGTTCCGCGAGGGTCGACACCGTCCATCGCCATCCGCCAGCCCAGCAGGCGCGCGACCGTGCGCAGCTGGATCGGCGTCGGCGGCACCGCGTCGAACTGGCCAAGCATCGCCACCCCCCAGGTGTCGATGTTGAAGCCGCCGGTGTGACTGCCTTCCACCGCCTTCGTGATGCCGCCGGCCCGGCCCTCGAACACCTGGCCGTACTTGTCTACCAGCGCGTTGTAGGCGATGTCGCACCAGCCGAGCGTGCGGGTGTGGTACGCGTAGATCGCCCGGATGATCTCCGCCGAGTCCTGCGGCGAATAGTCGTTGCTGCCGGCGGTGTGGTGGACGACGGCCGCGCGGATTCCCTTGTCGTATGTCGTCGGGCCGCAACGCATGGATTCGTCGGCGCCCCACTGTGCGCGGGTGATGATCGCGGGCGGCTGCCCGGGTGGCGTGACCGCGGTCGGTATCGCGAACTGGTCGCCTGGTGCTTGCGGCGGGGTGATCAGGATGGCGTTGACGTTCTGACCGATGGGCTGCTCGACGTTGACGGGCTTGTAGCCGAGCGCGGGGCGGTTGTCGCTGGGTGCGGGTGGGGGAGCCGAGGGGGCCGGCTGGTTGATCGCGATCTGCACCGCGGTGGTGCGTCCGACGAACACGGGCTCGGTGCCGCGCGGGGGGCCGCTGCGGTCCGGCCCGACGTACTCGTTGCTCTCCACGTCGTACCAGGGTCCCCAGCTGCCGTCGGCGCGCTTCGCGCGTACCCGCGCTGTGGAGCCGGTCGCCGTGCCGGTGAGCGCGACCAGTGAGAACGGGGTGGGTTGGCTGACCTCCCGGATCGTCTCGCCGGTGCCGAGGCCGGGCAGAGGTTGCTCGGCCAGAGCAGTGTCATCGGCGCTGACCGGCGGTGCGTCGCTTCGGTCGCGTACGGCGCCGTCGACCGCCAACGGCAGCAGCAGCACGGTCGCGGCGACCGCGGTGAACAGCAGCGACGGCGCAGGACGACAACACCCCACGAGCCGATGTTACGCATGAGACTCTTGTTACTAGTGGTTCGACACACCCACGATGCCCGTCTTGACACGCCGGCAACGGCACCGCAGAGCTCGCCTTCTCTGCGATGCCGTTTGGCCGACGGGTCTAAGGAACTCCTAGGAGGCTTCCTAGGAGGCTGGAGTCGCGACTGCCGGAGCCACGACCGCCGGAGCCTCGACCGCCGGAGCGGCCGCGGTCGGCGGAGCCGCCGACTTGATCGCCTGCATGATCGACGGCACCACGACGCCCTTCAGCAGGTCGATCGCCTGCCCTGCGCCCAGTTTGTCCGCGGCGCTGGAAAGTTCGGACAGCAGCCCACCGCTTTGCGGCGCGGCCGCGGTCGTCGACGGCATCGCCAGAAGCGGGTCGGCCACCGGATAACCCGGCAACCCATCGGGACCCAGCGGTGCGCTGATCGGCACCTCACCCGGGACCCCGGTCAAACCCGGGGTGGCACCGAGCAGCGCCGGATCAACCGCGGCCGACGGCGTGCTCAGGCCGGGCGTCATGGCGCTCAGGCCGGGCGCCGTCGTGCTCAGGCCGGGCGTCGTGGCGCTCAGGCCGGGCGTCGTGGCGCTCAAACCCGGCGTTGATGCGGTCACGCCAGGCGCCGAGAGGGTCGCGCCAGGCGCGGTCAGATTGGCGGTGCCGGGAGTGAGGCCGGGGTTGGCCAGGGCCTGATCATTGAGTACCGAGGCAGGCGAAGTGACCAACGGTGTCGACGGCGCGCCGAGGGCAGGCGCCGGCGTCGCGCCGAGGCTCGGCGTGGTTGCGCTCAGTCCCGGCGCCGACAGGCTGCCCGGCGTGCCGGTCAGACCGGTCGGAGCGGCGGACAATCCGCCGGGGGAGGTCAGCGGCGAACTCGCGGGCGACGTGGACGGCCCGAGGATGCCGGACGGCATGTTGGGCACCACGATCCCGAACTGCGACAGGCTCGACTGCAGCGCGGACATGATCTCTCCGGGCAGGTCGGTCACCATCGCGGCCTGGACGAAGTCGTGCTTCTCGGGAGCGGGCTGCGAACTTGCGGTCAATGCGGTCACTGCGACTGGACTTGCGACGGCCACGGCGGCGACCGCGCTCATGGCTGTCGAAAGCCTGCGTCGACGTCTGTTCGGCACGGAAGTCTCCTCAATCTGGACAACGAATCGTCTGCGTAGTCGGTGCATCTCGGCGTCAGCACCTGCGGACGACGGCCGTGCGCCGACCCGCGAAATACCAACGCGTCTGATGGTACTGACGGGATTGGTGTGGTCAGAGTGACGAGATGCAATCGTGAGGCAATCGCGACCTTCCGGCGGCGCGGCGCGACGCGCGGCGAAAACGATCGAGCCCCGGCTCGGGCGAGCGCAGCGACGGGAAATGGTGACGCTCGGATACCCTTGCTGCCGATGACCTCACCTGATGTCGGCCCTCAGGCCTCCGGCGGCGGCTTCGACCTCTTCGTCGTCGGTTCCGGATTCTTCGGCCTGACGGTCGCTGAGCGGGTGGCGACGCAACTCGACAAGAGGGTGCTGGTCATCGAGCGGCGCGCGCACATCGGCGGCAACGCATACTCCGAGCCGGAGCCGCAGACCGGGATCGAAATCCACAAGTACGGCGCGCATCTGTTCCACACCTCGAACAAGCGGGTGTGGGACTACGTCAACCAGTTCACCGACTTCACCGGCTACCAGCACCGCGTGTTCGCGATGTACAACGGCCAGGCCTACCAGTTCCCGATGGGCCTGGGCCTGGTCTCGCAGTTCTTCGGCCGCTACTTCACCCCCGACGAGGCCCGCGCGCTGATCGCCGAGCAAGCCGCCGAGATCAACACCGAGGACGCGCAGAACCTCGAGGAGAAGGCGATCTCACTGATCGGCAGGCCGCTGTACGAGGCGTTCGTCAAGGGATACACCGCCAAGCAGTGGCAGACCGACCCGAAGGAGTTGCCGGCCGGCAACATCACCCGGCTGCCGGTGCGCTACACGTTCGACAACCGCTACTTCAACGACACCTACGAGGGTCTGCCGGTCGACGGATACACCGCATGGCTGCAGAAGATGGCCGCCGACGAGCGCATCGAGGTGCGGCTCGACACCGACTGGTTCGAGGTGCGCGACGAGCTGCGTGCCGCCAGCCCGGACGCGCCCGTGGTCTACACGGGCCCGCTGGACCGCTACTTCGACTACGCAGATGGCCGGTTGGGCTGGCGCACTTTGGATTTCGAGCTCGAAGTGGTGCCGACGGGCGACTTCCAGGGCACCCCGGTGATGAACTACAACGACATCGACGTGCCCTACACCCGCATCCACGAGTTCCGGCACTTCCACCCTGAGCGCGACTACCCGACCGACAAGACGGTCATCATGCGCGAGTTCTCGCGGTTCGCCGAAGACGACGACGAGCCGTACTACCCGATCAACACCGAGGCCGACCGCGCGCTGCTCGCCGCCTACCGAGCGCGGGCGAAGGCCGAAACCGCCTCTGCCAAGGTGTTGTTCGGTGGCCGGCTGGGCACCTACCAGTACCTCGACATGCACATGGCGATCGCCAGCGCGCTCTCCATGTTCGACAACGTGCTGGCGCCGCACCTGCGCGACGGCGCCCCGCTCACGGGCCCGGATGCCAACGGCCCTGCGCCTCCGGAAGGCGACGCCGGATGAGCAGAAAGGCCGTCAGCCTGCTGGCCCGGGTCATCCTGCCGCGCCCCGGCGAGCCGTTGGACGTGCGCACGCTCTACATCGACGAGCCGGCCACCAACAGCCGCCGTGCGCACGCGTCCAGCCGGACCGAGTTGCAGATCGGCGCCGAGTCGCAGGTGTCGTTCTCGACGTACTTCAACGCTTTCCCCGCGAGCTACTGGCGGCGCTGGTCGACCCTGACGTCGGTGGTGCTGCACGCGGAACTGAGCGGCACCGGCAGGGTTGACGTGTACCGCACCAAAGCCACCGGCGCACGGATCTTCGTGGACGGCAGGGTATTCGACGGCGAGCAAGCTTCGGTCGAGGTCGAAATCGAGCTTGCGCCGTTCGAGGACGGCGGCTGGATCTGGTTCGACGTCACCACCGACAGCGCGGTCACACTGCGCAGTGCGGGCTGGTACGCGCCGGTGCCGGCGCCGGGCGTCGCGAACATCGCGGTGGGCATCCCGACGTTCAACCGGCCGGGTGACTGCGTCAACGCATTGCGGGCGCTGACGTCGGACCCGTTGGTGGACCACGTGATTGGCGCAGTCATCGTGCCCGACCAGGGCACCGCCAAGCTGCGCGACCACCCTGAGTTCACCGAAGCGGCAGCGCCGTTGGGCCACCGGCTGTCCATCCATGACCAGCCCAACCTCGGCGGGTCCGGCGGCTACAGCCGCGTCATGTACGAGGCGCTGAAGAACACCGACTGCCAGCAGATCCTTTTCATGGACGACGACATTCGCGTCGAGCCCGACTCGATCCTTCGCGCGTTGGCTATGAACCGGTTCGCGAAGTCGCCCATGCTGGTGGGTGGTCAGATGCTCAACCTGCAGGACCCGTCGCACCTGCACGTGATGGGAGAGGTGGTGGACCGGTCCAACTTCATGTGGACGCACGCCCCGAACGCCAAGTATGACCACGACTTCGCACGCAAACCTTTGAGCGGCAAGGACTCCGACAGCAAACTGCTGCACCGCCGCATCGACGTCGACTACAACGGCTGGTGGATGTGCATGATCCCGCGCCAGGTTGCCGACGAGCTAGGCCAGCCGCTGCCGCTGTTCATCAAGTGGGACGACGCCGACTACGGGCTGCGCGCCGCCGAGCACGGGTACCCGACGGCCACCATGCCGGGCACCGCGATCTGGCACATGGCGTGGAGCGACAAGGACGACGCGATCGACTGGCAGGCTTACTTCCACCTGCGCAACCGGCTGGTGGTCGCGGCCCTGCACTGGGACGGAGACGCTCGCGGGCTGTTGCGCAGCATGCTCAAGGCGACTCTGAAACACCTTCTGTGCCTTGAGTATTCGACGGTGGCCATCCAGAACAAGGCGATCGACGACTTCCTGGCCGGCCCTGAGCACATCTTCTCGATCCTCGAGTCCGCGCTGCCTGAGGTGCACCAAATCCGGCGGAACTACCCGGACGCGGTGGTGCTGCCGTCGGCCACCGCACTGCCGCCGCCGTCCGGGCGGGTGGGCAACGTCGGCGAGCCGAGGAGCGTGCCCGGCAAGGTGATCCGGCTGCTCCGCGGCATCGCGCACAACGCCACCAAGGCAGACCCCGCTCACCACGAGCGCCCGCAGTTGAACGTTCCGACGCAGGATTCCCGGTGGTTCCTGCTGTGCAACGTCGACGGCGTGACCGTGACGACCGCGGACGGCCGGGGAGTGGTCTACCGCCAACGCGACCGGCGAAAGATGTTGTCACTTCTGCGCCAATCGCTGCGCCGGCAGCGCACGCTGGCGCGGCGGTTCGACGAGATGCGCCGCGTGTACCGGGAAGCACTGCCGGTCTTGACCAGCACACAGAAGTGGGAGACCGTCCTGCTTGCCTCGGCGGATAGCCATGCCTGACGTTCCGCCGCCCCAGGGCGAGGTCGCCGCGCTAGTGGCCATTCAGGCGACTCTCGCGCAGCGCCCGTGGGTCATCGCCGCCGCGAGAGCGATGTCGCGTTTCGGCGAGCACAGCGGTGGCTGGCTGGCCATTGCGGCGATCGGCACGGTGGCTCAGCCGGATAAGCGCCGCCAGTGGCTGCTGGCCGGCGCCGGTGCGTTCACCGCGCACGCCACCGCCGTCGTGATCAAGCGTGTGGTGCAGCGGCGGCGGCCATCGCATCCGGCGGTCCAGGTGAACGTCGGCACCCCCAGCGCGTTGAGTTTCCCGTCCGCACATGCCACCTCGACCACAACGGCGGCCGTGCTGATGGCACCTCTCATCGACTTGCCCCTTCCGCTGCTCGCCGTGCCGCCGATGGCGTTGTCGCGCTTGATTCTCGGGGTGCACTATCCCAGCGACGTGCTGACGGGCGTAGCCGTCGGCGCGCTCGTTGCGCAGGTTTTCAAGAAGATCGGGAAAAGCGCATGAGCGAACACGCGCCAGAGGTCACCAGTCCGCCCGACAATGTGATCGTCGGCGTCGTCCGGGCGGTGCGGCCCCGGCAATGGGTGAAGAACCTGTTGGTGCTCGCCGCGCCGTTGCTGGCGCTCAGCAGTAACGTCGAGGCGAACTATCGGGACGTACTCGTCAATGTCTCGATCGCGTTCGTGGTGTTCTGCATGGGCGCATCAGCGGTGTATCTCGTCAACGACGCCCGCGACGTCGAAGCCGACCGCCAGCACCCGACGAAGCGGTTCCGGCCGATCGCGGCCGGAGTGGTGCCCGAATGGCTGGCCTACACGCTGGCGGTGGCACTGGGCGCGGGATCGCTCATCATCGCGTGGATGGTCACTCGCGAACTGGCGATCGTGATGGCCATCTACATCGCGATCCAGCTGGCCTACTGCTTCGGGCTGAAACACCAAGCGGTGCTTGACATCTGCATCGTCTCCTCGGCCTATTTGATCCGCGCGATCGCGGGCGGCGCAGCCACGAACATCCGGCTTTCGCAGTGGTTCCTGTTGGTCATGGCGTTCGGGTCGCTGTTCATGGTGGCCGGCAAGCGTTACGCCGAGCTGCAGCTCGCCGAGCGTACCGGCGCCAAGATCCGCAAGTCCCTCGAGAGCTACACCGGCACGTATCTGCGGTTCGTCTGGACGCTGTCCGCCACCGCCGTGGTGCTGTGCTACGGCCTGTGGGCGTTCGGCGCCGAGCGCGCGGACAACACCTGGTTCGCGGTGTCGATGATCCCGTTCACGATCGCGATTCTGCGCTACGCAGTAGACGTCGACAGCGGAATGGCCGGTGAACCAGAGGAGATCGCGTTGCGTGACCGCGTGCTGCAGCTGCTCGCGCTGGCGACGATTGGAACTCTCGGTGCGGCCTTCGCTTTCGGATGACGTGCGCCGGCTGGATCTGGGCGCACGGCTAAGCCTCTGGGTCGGCGTGCTGCTGACGGCAGCGCTGTTCGGCTGGGGCGCGTGGCAGCGGCGCTGGATCGCCGACGACGGGCTGATCGTGCTGCGCACAGTGCGAAACCTGTTGGCCGGCAACGGTCCCGTGTTCAACGCCGGCGAACGGGTGGAGGCCAACACGTCGACACTGTGGACGTACCTGGTGTACGTCGGCAGCCTCATCGGAGGCCCGGTGCGACTGGAGTACGTGGCGCTGACGCTGGCCCTGGTGCTCTCCGTGCTGGGTGTGGTGTTCGTCATGCTCGGTGCTGCCCGGCTGTACGCGCCCGGCCTGCCGGGTCGGCGCGCGCTGCTGCTGCCGGCGGGGGTGCTCGTCTACATCGCGCTGCCCCCGGCCCGCGACTTCGCCACCTCCGGACTCGAAAACTGTCTGGTGCTGGCCTATCTCGGGTTGCTGTGGTGGATGATGGTGTGCTGGTCGCAGCAACTCGACACGGGCCGCGGCTTTCTCGCCGCACTGGCCTTCGTCGCCGGGCTGTCGGTGCTGGTGCGTCCCGACCTGGCGTTGACCGGCGGGCTGGCACTCGTGATGATGCTGATCGCGGTAAGCGGCTGGCGGCTCCGGCTGCTGATCGTAGCGGCGGGCGGGCTGCTGCCCGTCGGCTATCAGATCTTCCGGATGGGCTACTACGGCCTGCTGGTGCCCGGGACGGCGCTCGCCAAGGACGCGACCGGCGACAAGTGGTCGCAAGGCTTCGTGTACCTGGCCAACTTCAACGCACCGTACTGGCTGTGGGTCCCGGCAGTGCTGTTGGTGGTGCTCGCAGTGCTGCTCGTACGACGCAACCTGCCCCCGCGCGCCCGGCGAAACCAGCGCAAGCCGCTGGCCCGGCTGGTCCAGAGCCCGGCCGCCGTCGTGGTGTTCATCGTCGGCAGCGGGCTGGTGCAAGCGCTCTACTGGATCCGGCAGGGCGGCGATTTCATGCACGGGCGGGTTTTGCTGACGCCGGTCTTCTGCATGCTGGCGCCGGTCGCGGTGATCCCGGTCGTCGTGCCCGATCGGCTCGTGGTGACCAGGGGCAGCGGCGCGCTCCTGGCGGGTGTCACCGCCGCGGTGTGGCTGGCCGTTGCGGGCTGGGCGCTGTGGGCGGCCAACTCGGAGGGCATGGGCGCCGACGCCACCCGGGTCACCTACAGCGGCATCGTCGACGAGCGCCGGTTCTACGCGCAGGCCACCGGTGTGGCCCATCCGCTGACGGCGGCGGACTACCTGAACTACCCCCGGATGCGCGCTGTCATCGAGGCGATGCACAACACGCCCGATGGGGCGTTGCTGCTGCCGTCCGGCAACTACACGCAGTGGGACGTGGTCCCGGCCGATCCCGCGGCCGTCGGCCCCCAAAACGGCGAAACCGGCCCGCACACAGTGTTCTTCACGAACCTGGGCATGCTCGGCATGAATGTCGGACTCGACGTGCGGGTGGTCGACCAGATCGGTCTGGCAAACCCGCTCGCGGCGCACACCGCACGTCTGGAAGACGGCAGGATCGGCCACGACAAAAACCTGTTCCCGGACTGGGCGGTGGCCGAGGGGCCGTGGCTGAAGGAGCACCCATACCTGCCCACCTACCTCGACGAGGACTGGATCGCGCAGGCGGAGGAAGCGCTCAAATGCCCGGCCACCGACGCGGTGATGAGCTCGATCAGGGGCCCGCTAACCGTCCGCCGGTTCCTGTCTAATCTGGTGCACGCCGCGGAGTTCACCAGCTACCGCATCGACCGGGTGCCGCGCTACGAGCTGATCCGGTGCGGCTTGAGTGAACCGCCGTCACGTGGTACCCCTTACACTGGCTTACCGGCGACGGGGCCCTAGCCGAGTTAGCTGGCGGGCTCCCTGTCGCGGGTACGACCGCAACGGCGCGGTAAACGACATCGACGGATGGTCAAGGAACAACTGACAGCTCTGCACCCGACGAGGTCCGCCGACCCGCCCGATTCCTGTTAATGGGAGACCTGTGCCACAGCTGGGCGAATAAAGGCAGGTCAGCGGATGCGCGGCGAGAAGGCCACACGAAAGGTGTGGTTGACTACCAGGGCACTGCGGCCGGGCGCCTGCGGTGCGGACACCAAAGATGGGATGGAACATAAGCATGAAGTTCGTTGAGAAGGTGCGCGGCCGATGGGCGCGCCGGCTGACGGTCGCCGCCGCCGCGGCCGCGCTGCTGCCGGGCCTGGTGGGCGTCGTAGGGGGCTCGGCGACTGCAGGGGCGTTCTCTCGGCCCGGTCTGCCGGTCGAGTACCTGGACGTGCCGTCGGCCGCGATGGGCCGCGACATCCGGGTTCAGTTCCAAAGCGGTGGCGCCAACTCTCCGGCGGTCTACCTGCTGGACGGCCTGCGCGCGCGAGACGACTACAGCGGCTGGGACATCGAGACAAACGCGTTCGAGATGTACTACCAGTCCGGCCTGTCGGTGGTCATGCCCGTCGGCGGCCAGTCCAGCTTCTACAGCGACTGGTACAAGCCGGCCTGCGGCAAGAGCGGCTGCCTGACCTACAAGTGGGAGACCTTCCTCACTCAGGAGCTGCCGGCGTGGCTGTCGGCAAACCGTCAGGTCAAGCCGACCGGCAGCGCCGCGGTCGGCCTGTCGATGGCCGGTTCTGCCGCGATGACGCTGGCAATCTACTACCCCCAGCAGTTCCCGTACGCGGCGTCGCTGTCGGGCTTTCTGAACCTGTCCGAGGGCTGGTGGCCGATGCTGGTCGGCCTGTCGATGGGTGACGCCGGCGGCTACAAGTCCGAGGACATGTGGGGACCCTCGAGCGATCCGGCGTGGAAGCGCAACGACCCGATGGTCAACATCAGCAAGCTGGTGGCCAACAACACCCGCATCTGGGTGTACTGCGGCAACGGCAAGCCCAACGAGCTGGGCGGCGGCGACTTCAACGCGAAGTTCCTCGAAGGCTTCACCCTTCGGACGAACAAGTCGTTCAAGGACGCCTACATCGCCGCGGGCGGCAAGAACGGGGTGTTCAACTTCCCCGAAGCCGGTACCCACAGCTGGGCCTACTGGGGCCAGCAGCTGGCTGCCATGAAGCCCGACATCCTGCGGGTGCTGGGCGCGACGCCCACCGCGTAAAGCAGCAACCGAGCAACGGCGGCGGCCATTCTGGCCGCCGCCATTGTTCGTTCATGCGCACCTTCGCTACGTGATGTGGTTCACTACGTTGCGGATTCGGGTATTGGCGATGAGCCGCGCTTGCGCGAAGAGCAGTCAACGGCGTGCGGAGTGTTGGGAGGGGTGCCATGCGGTTCGGTCGGCTTTGGATGCGAGCGGTGCTGGCCGCAATTCTCGGGCTCGGCCTGTGGGTGGCCCCGGCCACCTCACCAACCGCCAGAGCCGACGGCTTCGAGAACCTGATGGTGCCGTCGGCGGCGATGGGCCGCGACATCCCCGTCGCGTTCCTGGCCGGCGGCCCGCACGCGGTGTTCCTGCTCGACGCGTTCAACGCCGGCGAGGGCGTCAGCAACTGGGTGACCGTCGGCAACGCGATGAACATCCTTGCCGGCAAGGGCATCTCGGTGGTCGCTCCGGCCAGCGGCGCCTACAGCCTCTACACGAACTGGGAGCAGGACGGCAGCCGGCAGTGGGAGACGTTCCTGTCGCAGGAGCTGCCCGACTGGCTGGCCGCCAACAAGGGCCTGGCACCCACCGGCCACGGGATCGTCGGCGCCGCGCAAGGCGGCACCGGCGCCGTGACGCTCGCGGCGTTCTACCCCGACCGGTTCCGGTTCGCCGGTTCGCTGTCGGGCTTCCTCACGCCGTCGGCCACGTTCATGAACGGCGCGATCACCGACGGCCTGATGACCTTCGGCGGCGTCGACAGCCGCAACATGTGGGGGCTGCCGCAGCTGGGCCGCTGGAAGTGGCACGACCCCGACGTGCACATCTCGCTGCTGGCGCAGAACAACACCCGGCTGTGGATCTTCAGCCCACAGACGCTGACGTGCAGCGATCCCCCGGCGATGATCGGGTACTGCGACCAGGCGCAAGGCAGCAACCGGCAGTTCTATCAGCACTACCGGCAGGTCAGCGGCCACAACGGCCACTTCGACTTCCCGGCCGGAGGTAATCACGACTGGTCGACGTGGGGTCCGCAGCTGGGCGCAATGGCGGGCGAACTGGTGGCCACGATCGCCTGAGCCCGTTTCCGACGTGTGAGCGAACTGCGATGTTGCTCACGGGTTCCCCTTAGGCCCAGCCGGTACCGTGGAAACGTGCAACCGACGACGTCCACACGCAGATCGCGCTGTCTGGCCGTCGCGACCCTGACGCTGGCGGCGGCCGCCATAGCCGGATGCTCGGCCTCCGACGGCCTGCTGTCGAGCGTCGAGTTGCCGGCTGACGAGACCACGACGCTCGCGTCGGGCATCCACGATCCCGACGCGCCGCTGCCCCCGCCGCCCGCCGGCGGCAACGGCTCGCAGACCGTGAACAAACTGACGGTCACCGGCCCGCAGCGGGCCTACCTCGACGCGCTGGCCTCCGCCGGCGTGCACCCGTCGAGTGAGCTGCTCGCGCTGTCCATCGGCTCCTACGTCTGCCAGGCGCACGCCGCCGGGCAGAGTCCGCGAGCGGTGTGGGACTACGTTCATCCGCTGGTGTCCACCGACGTGCACAACGCCCACATGCGCTCCGTGCCTCCCACAGACGCGGACGTTGACGCCGCGACCGGTAGCTACATCACCATCGCGACCGAGCGACTCTGCTAGCAGGAGACCATGGCGAACAACACTCGGCGGAAACGCCATCGCATCCTGGCGTTCGTAGCGGCCGGAGCGGTGGCCGTGGTCGTCACGCTCGGACTAGTCCTGATGGTGGTCATGCAGCGCGCGACCAAACCGTCGGTTCCCCCGAAGACCGCTCCGCCGAGCGCGCAGCCGCCCTCCACGTCGATGCCCGCAAAGAAGCCGCGGCCGGAGTTCCAGGACGCCAGCTGTCCCGATGTGATGGTGCTGTCGGTGCCGGGCACCTGGGAGTCGTCGCCTACCGACGACCCCCTGAATCCCGGGGTAAATCCAAATGCCTTGCTGCTCAGCGTGACCCGGCCACTGGCCGGGCAGTTTGGCCCCGAGCGGGTGCAGACGTACACGGTTCCCTACACCGCCCAGTTCCACAACCCGTTCGCCCGCGACGGCCAGATCAGCTACAACGACAGCCGAAAAGAAGGCACCGACGCCGCGGTGAAGGCGCTGACGGACATGAACAACAGGTGCCCGCTGAGCAGCTACGTGATCGTGGGCTTCTCTCAGGGCGCGGTGATCGCGGGCGACCTCGCGAGCGACATCGGCAACGGCAGGGGACCGGTGGACGAGGACCTGGTGCTGGGCGTGACACTGATCGCCGACGGGCGCCGACAGACGGGGGTCGGACAGGACGTGCCGCCGACGCCGTCGGGACAGGGCGCAGAGATTACCCTGCACGAGGTGCCGATGATGTCCGGGATGGGTCTGACCATGACGGGTCCCCGCCAGGGCGGCTTCGGTGCGCTCAACGACCGCGTCTTCGAAATCTGCGCTCAGGACGACCTGATCTGCGCCGCACCCGAAGAGGCGTTCAACATCGTGAACCTGCCCAAGACACTGGAGGTGCTGGCCGGCGGAGCAGGTCAGCCGGTGCACGCGCTGTACGCGACCCCGCAGTTCTGGAATGCCGACGGCCAGCCGGCTTCCGTGTGGACCCGTAACTGGGCCGCGGCCACGGTCGACAACGCGCCGCACCCCAAGCACGGCTGACCGTGGCGAGCAAACGCACACGCAACCGCCGCCGGTTCCTGCTCGCGATCGTCGGCGTCCTCGTGGTGGCCGCCGTCCTGGCGGCCATCTTCGTGCTGCGCAAGCCGCGGCCCGAGGTGCAGGGCGCCGATTGCCCCGACGTGCAACTGCTGTCGGTGCCGGGGACCTGGGAGTCGTCACCGCAGCAGGATCCCGCCAATCCGACGCAGTTCCCTAATGCGCTGCTGCTCAACGTGACTCGGCCGCTGACCGAGCAGTTCGGCGCCGACCGGCTGCGGGCCTACACCGTCCCCTACATCGCGCAGTTCCATCGCCCGCTCGCCAACGACAACGAGGTGAGCTATGACGACAGCCGCCGCCAGGGCACGGAGGTGGCCAGGAAGGCCATCACCGACATAGCGGCTCGGTGCCCGCTGACCAACTACGTGATCGTCGGCTTCTCGCAGGGGGCGGTGATCGCCGGCGACATCGCCAGCGACATCGGCAACGGCCGGGGTCCGGTCGCCGCCGACCGGGTGCTCGGCGTGACGCTCATCGCCGACGGCCGTCGCCAGGAGGGGGTGGGCCGCGACGTCGGCCCGAACCCGCCCGGCCAGGGTGCGGAGGTGGCCTTGCAGAACATGCCGTTCATCCCGGCCGGCATGACGATGACAGGGGCCCGCGACGGCGGGTTCGGCGACCTTGACGACCGCACGTTTCAGATCTGCGCCCGGGGGGACTTGATCTGCGCGTCGCCCACGGCGGCGTTCAATCTGCTCAACCTGCCGACCACGGTTCAGACGCTGCTGGGTGCCGCCGGCGAGCCGGTGCATGCGAAATACAACACCACGGAGTTCTGGAGCGTGGAAGGTATGCCCGCGACCGACTGGACCCGCAACTGGGCGGCGGATGTGATCAGGAACGCACCGCGCCTATAACACGTCAGCAACATTTGCGCCTATTGCGGGCGGCCTCTTTTGACCCAGACCAGCGGTCGCCTATACATTAAGAAAAAACTAAGAGCGGCAGGTCTTGTTCGGCTGGCGGTGCGTGGCGGCGGCACGCAACGGCAGCGGACCGCCGAACCTCTGTACGATCTGTGAGGTTTGGGGTTTCGCGGCGATAGGCAGCCGGCCAGCGGCCAGTGCGCTCGATGCGAGAGCACGCCCCAGCGCTTCGACAGGAGAGAAAACCGTGCCGATTTGGGTCAACCCGTTCATCGACAAGACGACGGGGCGGATCACATTCCCGGAAGGCGCCAGCATCGTGCGCCACGTGGAGCGATGGGCACAAACCCGTGGCGACCACCTGGTCTATCGGTTCCTGGACTTCTCCACCGAACGCGACGGCGTCGAGCGCGACCTGAGCTGGGCGCAGTTCTCCGCCCGCAACCGCGCGATCGCCGCCCGCCTGCAGCAGGTGACCCAACCCGACGACCGGGTCGCGATCCTGTGCCCGCAGAGTCTTGACTACCTGACAGCGTTCTACGGGGCCATGTACTCCGGCCGCCTTGCAGTGCCGTTGTTCGACCCGGCCGAGCCCGGGCACGTCGGCCGACTGCACGCGGTCCTCGACGACTGCACGCCGTCGGTCATTCTCACCACCACCGGTTCGGCCGAGGGCGTCCGCAAGTTCTTCCGCAACCGCCCGGCGAAGGAGCGGCCGCGCATCATCGCCGTCGACGCGGTGCCCGACGAGGTAGCCGACACCTGGGTCAATCCGCCCACCCCCAAGGAGGACACGATCGCCTACCTGCAGTACACGTCGGGTTCGACGCGCACCCCGGCGGGCGTGAAGATCACCCACCTGTCGGTGGCCACCAACATCACCCAGGTGATGACGGCGCTGGACCCCGAGGAGGGGCACCGCGGCGTGAGCTGGCTGCCGTTCTTCCACGACATGGGCCTGATCACGATCATGCTGCCGTCGATCATCGGCCGGCACGTGGTGTTCATGACGCCCGCCGCGTTCGTGCGCCGGCCCATCCGGTGGCTGCGTGAACTCGGCGTCAAGGGCGACGACCGCGGGCCGTCGATCTCTGCGGCGCCCAACTTCGCGTTCGAGCACGCGGCGCGCCGCGGCCTGCCCAAGGAAGGCGAGCCCGAACTCGACCTCTCCAATGTGCGCGCGATCCTCAACGGCAGTGAGCCGGTGTCGCAGGCGTCGATGCACAAGTTCACCGAGACGTTCGCGCCGTACGGGCTGAAGCCGACCGTCATCAAGCCGTCGTACGGCATGGCCGAGGCGACGCTGTTCGTCTCCACCACCGAGCCCGATTCGCCGCCGGTGATCATCAACGTCGACCGCGATGAACTCGTCAACGACCGGCTGGTCAAGGTCGCCGACGATTCGCCGAAGGCGGTGCCGCAGGCATCGTGCGGGAAGATCGGCTACGACGAATGGGCCGTGATCGTCGACCCCGACACCGGTGAGGAGCTGCCCGACGGCCAGATTGGCGAGATCTGGGTGCACGGCAACAACGTCGGCACGGGCTACTGGAACCGCCCCGAGGAAACGGTCGAGACGTTTCAGAACATCCTCAAGTCGCGGACCAACCCGTCGCATGCGCAGGGCGCGCCCGAGGACGCGATGTGGATGCGCACCGGCGACCTGGGTGCGTTCCTGGACGGCGAGTTCTACGTCACCGGCCGGATCAAGGAACTCGTGATCATCGACGGCCGCAACCACTACCCGCAGGACCTGGAGTACACCGCGCAGGAAGCCACCCGTGCGCTGCGTCCGGGCTTCGCTGCGGCGTTCTCGGTGCCGGCCAACCAGCTGCCGCAGTCGGTGTTCGACAACCCGCACGCCGGCCTGAAGTACGACCCGGAGGACACCTCCGAGCAGCTGGTGATCGTCGGCGAGCGCGCTCCGGGCACGCACAAGCTCGAGGTCGAGCCGGTGGCTGACGACATCCGCGCGGCGATAGCGGTGCGTCACGGTGTCACGGTGCGCGACGTGCTGCTGATGCCGGCGGGCACGATCCCGCGCACGTCCAGCGGCAAGATCGGCCGGCGCGCCTGCCGCGCGGCCTACATCGACGGCAGCCTGCGCGGCGGCACCGCGTCCCCGAACTCCTTCCCCGACGCGACGGACTGACAACCGCGAAAGAGCATGGCAGACAACGAGGTCGAAAGCACACCAGCGAAGGGCGACTTGACCGTCGCGGAGATGCGCACCTGGCTGCGCAACTGGGTGGCCAACGCCACCGGTCAGTCACCTGACGCGATCGACGAGACCACGCCGATGGTCGAGCTTGGGCTGTCGTCGCGTGACGCGGTCGCGATGGCCGCCGACATCGAGGACCTCACCGGGGTCACGCTGTCGGCCACGGTCGCATTTCAGCACCCGACGATCGAGTCGCTGGCGACGCGGATCATCGAGGGCGAGCCGGAGCCCGAGGGCATCGACGAGGACGAGGACTGGTCGCGCGAGCGCGACGTTGCCGACATCGCGATCGTCGGGCTGGCCACCCGCTTCCCCGGCGACATGAACACGCCCGACGAAACCTGGCAGGCGCTGCTCGAGGGTCGCGACGCGATCACCGACCTGCCCGAGGGCCGCTGGTCGGAGTTCCTCGAGGAGCCGCGCATCGCCGAGCGCGTCGCCAGGGCCCGCACCCGTGGCGGCTACCTGAGCGACATCAAGGGCTTCGACGCCGAGTTCTTCGCGCTGTCGAAGATGGAGGCTGACAACCTCGACCCGCAGCAGCGGATGGCGCTCGAACTGACCTGGGAAGCACTGGAACACGCGCGGATCCCGGCGTCGAGTCTGCGCGGCCGGAGCGTCGGAGTGTACGTCGGCTCCTCGAACAACGACTACAGCTTCCTCGCGGTGTCCGACCCGACGGTCGCGCATCCGTATGCGATCACGGGCACTGCAAGCAGCATCATCGCCAACCGGGTGTCCTACTTCTACGACTTCCGGGGCCCGTCTGTTTCGGTCGACACCGCGTGCTCGAGCTCGCTGGTGGCCGCGCACCAGGCCGTGCAGGCGCTGCGGGCCGGCGAGTGCGACGTCGCGATCGCCGGCGGCGTCAACGCGCTGATCACGCCGATGGTCACGATCGGCTTCGACGAGGTCGGCGGCGTGCTGGCGGCCGACGGCCGGATCAAGTCGTTCAGCTCCGACGCCGACGGCTACTCCCGTGCCGAGGGCGGCGGCATGCTCGTATTCAAGCGGGTCGACGACGCCCGCCGCGACGGTGACCAGATCCTCGCGGTGATCGCAGGCAGTGCGGTCAACCACGACGGGCGCTCCAACGGCCTGCTCGCCCCGAACCCCGACGCGCAGGCGGACGTGCTGCGCAAGGCCTACAAGGACGCGGGCATCAATCCGCGCACTGTCGATTACATCGAGGCGCACGGCACCGGCACCATCCTCGGCGACCCGATCGAGGTTGAGGCGCTCGGCCGCGTCGTCGGCAGAGGCCGGCCCGCCGACAAGCCGGCGCTGCTGGGCGCGGTGAAATCCAATGTGGGACACCTGGAGTCGGCCGCCGGCGCGGCCAGCCTCGCGAAGATGGCGCTCGCGCTGGCGCACGACAAGCTCCCTCCGTCGATCAACTACGCCGGGCCCAACCCGTACATCGACTTCGACGCGGTGCATTTGAAGGTGGCTGACACCGTCACCGATTGGCCCCGCTACAGCGGCTATGCCATCGCGGGCGTCTCCGGGTTCGGCTTCGGCGGCGCGAACGCGCACCTGGTGCTGCGCGAGGTGCTGCCACGCGACGTGATCGAGAAGGAGTCCGAGCCGGAGCCGGAGGTCGAGGACAAGACCGAGTCCGAAGCGCCTGCGACATACGTCGGGGGGGTGCGGCTGGACGAGTACGGTGAATTCCTCGACGAGGCCGACGACATCCTGCCCGCGGCACTGGCCACGGGAGAACCGGAGTACGAACTGCCCGGCCTCACCGACGAGGCGTTGCGGCTCAAGGAGATTGCGCTCGAAGAGCTGGAAACCTCGCCCCCACCGGCGCCTGCCGTCCCGCTGGCCGTATCGGCGTTCTTGACCTCGCGCAAGAAGGCCGCGGCCGCCGAGCTGGCCGACTGGATGGAAAGCGAAGAGGGCCGGGCGGCATCGCTGGAGTCGATCGGCCGTGCGCTGTCGCGGCGCAACCACGGCCGGTCCCGCGCGGTGGTGCTGGCCCATGACCACGACGAGGCGATCAAGGGACTGCGCGCGGTCGCCGAAGGCAAGCAGCGGCCCAACGTGTTCACCGCCGACGGCCCCGTCACCAACGGTCCGGTGTGGGTGCTGGCCGGGTTCGGCGCGCAGCACCGCAAGATGGCCAAGAGCCTGTACCTGCGCGACGAGGTGTTCGCCGAGTGGATCGACAAGGTCGACGCGCTCGTGCAGGACGAGCGGGGCTACTCAATCGTCGAGCTGATCCTCGACGACAGCCAGGACTACGGCATCGAGACCACCCAGATCGTCATCTTCGCCATCCAGGTGGCCCTCGGTGAGCTGCTCAAGCACCACGGCGCGAAACCCGCTGCGGTGGTGGGCCAGTCGCTCGGTGAGGCCGCCGCCGCGTACTTCTCCGGCGGGCTGTCGCTGGCCGACGCCACCCGCACCATCTGCTCGCGCTCGCACCTGATGGGCGAGGGCGAGGCGATGCTGTTCGGCGAGTACATCCGGCTGATGGCGCTGGTCGAATACTCCGCCGACGAGATCACGAACGTGTTCTCGGACTTCCCGGACCTGGAGGTGTGCGTTTACGCCGCGCCGACGCAGACCGTGATCGGCGGGCCGCCCGAGCAGGTCGACGCGATCATCGAGCGCGCCGAGAAGGAAGGCAAGTTCGCCCGCAAGTTCCAGACCAAGGGTGCCAGCCACACCCAGCAGATGGATCCGTTGCTCGGTGAATTGGCCGC
This sequence comes from Candidatus Sericytochromatia bacterium, assembly GCA_050262635.1. Lineage (GTDB taxonomy): Bacteria > Actinomycetota > Actinomycetes > Mycobacteriales > Mycobacteriaceae > Mycobacterium. Next base: position 77,362 of record JBLNEK010000142.1, read on the forward strand.
AGAGCTCGTCGGCATCGAGCCGCACCCGACGACCATCGGCTACTACTCGACCGTGCACGAGGGCAACTTCATCAAGCCCGGCCAGGCCATCCACGACGTCGACTACTGGAAGAAGGGTTTGCGTCACTCCGTCTACTTCACCCACGGCATCCGCAACGCCGTCGACAACGGCCACACCACATTCCTGGAACTCGCGCCGAACCCCGTGGCGCTCATGCAGGTTGGGCTCACGACTGCAGCGACCGGCCTGCACGACGCACAGCTGATCGCCACGCTCGCGCGCAAGCAGGACGAGGTCGAGTCGATGATCGCGGCGATGGCGCAGCTGTTCGTCTTCGGCCACGACCTCGACATCCGCACCCTGTTCACACCAGCGGAAAAGCCCGAAGACTACGCGAACATCCCGCCGACCCGGTTCAAGCGCAAGGAGCACTGGCTCGACGCGCACTTCTCGGGTGATGCGTCGGTGATCATGACGGGCAACCACGTCGCCACTCCCGACGGTCGCCACGTCTGGGAGTACCGTCCGCGCGGCGCGACCGACCTGGCTGCGTTGGTCAAAGCCGCTGCAGCGCAGGTGCTTCCGGATGCGCAGCTGACGGCAAGCGAACAGCGCGCGATGCCCGGTGAGGGCGCGCGGCTGGTGACGACGTTGACGCGGCATCCGGGCGGAGCGTCCGTGCAGGTGCATGCCCGCATCGACGAGTCGTTCACGCTCGTCTACGACGCCATCGTGTCGCGCGGTGGGCAAGCTGCCGCTCTGCCGGCCGCGGTGGCCGTCGGAACCGTTGCCGCGCAACCGGTTACCGAACAGGCGCCGCCCGCCGAGGAAGAACAGCCCGATGCAGAGATCCTGCACGACCACCTCACTCAGGGTGCGAACCTGGGCGCCGGTTTCGCGAAGTGGTCGCCGGACTCCAGCGAGCCCGTGCACGACCGGTTGGCGACGATCGTCGGCGCCGCAATGGGTTACGAGCCCGAAGACCTGCCGTGGGAGGTGCCGCTGATCGAGCTCGGCCTCGACTCGCTGATGGCCGTGCGGATCAAGAACCGCGTCGAGTACGACTTCGACCTGCCACCGATCCAGCTGCAGGCCGTGCGCGACGCTAACCTCTACGCCGTCGAGAAGCTGATCGAGTATGCGATCGAGCATCGCGACGAGGTGGAGCAGCTGCACGAGTACCAGAGGACCAAGACCGCCGACGAGATCGCTGAAGAGCAGGCGCGCCTGCTGTCCGGCGCGTCGGCCCAGACGGTGACGGCGCCGACGCCGGACCCGCAGGCTCCGCCGGAAACGCAAGCGTCGCAGGAGATCCCGCCGCCGCCGCCGTCGGGCAACCCCGCCGGTCCTCCCAGGCTGGACGCCGCGGTCGACGCCGCTCCGCGTGGCGACAAACCCAACTTGGCCGGCGCGGCGGCAGCGCTGAACCAACAGGCCGTCACCGAAGCGCTGGGTTCCGACGTCCCGCCGCGGGACGCCTCGGAGCGGGTGACGTTCGCGACGTGGGCGATCGTGACCGGCAAGTCCCCCGGGGGCATCTTCAACCCGCTCCCCGACGTCGACGAAGCGACCGCGGATAAGATGGCGCAGCGACTGTCGGAGCGGGCGGACGGGCCGATCACGGTCGAGGATGTGAAGGCGTCGCGCACCATCGAGGAACTCGCCGAGAAGGTTCGTGAGTACCTCGAGGCCGGAAAGATGGACGGCTTCGTCCGTACGATCCGTGCGCGCGAAGAGGGCTCGAAAAAGGTCCCGGTGTTCGTGTTCCACGCCGCGGGCGGGTCCACGGTGGTGTACGAGCCGCTGCTCAACCGGCTGCCGCCGGACACTCCGATGTATGGATTCGAGCGGGTCGAGGGAACCATCGAAGAGCGTGCGGCGCAATATCTTCCGAAGCTGCGCGAGTTGCAGGGCGACGGGCCGTTCGTCCTCGCCGGCTGGTCGCTGGGAGGTGCGCTCGCTTACGCATGCGCGATCGGTCTGAAGGAGCAGGGTTGCGACGTGCCGTTCGTCGGGCTGATCGACGCGGTCCGTCCCGGCGAGGAGATACCGCAGACCAGGGAAGAGACCCGCAAGCGCTGGGAGCGATACGCCAGGTTCGCCGAGCGCACCTTCAACGTGCAGATTCCGGAGATCCCCTACGAGGAGCTCGAGAAGCTCGACGACGCCGGCCAGGTGCAGTTCGTACTGAACGCGGTCAAGGAGAGCGGAGTGCAGATCCCCGGCGGGATCATCGAGCACCAGCGCACGTCGTATCTGGACCAGCGCACGATCGATACCGCCGAGATCCGCCCGTACGACGGGCACGTCACGCTCTACATGGCCGACCGCTACCACGACGACGCGATCATGTTCGAGCCGCGCTACGCCACCCGCAAGCCCGACGGCGGCTGGGGCGACTACGTGACCGACCTGGAGATCGTGCCGATCGGTGGCGAGCACATCCAGGCGATCGACGAGCCGATCATCGCCAAGGTCGGCGCGCACATGAGCCAGGTGCTGGCCAAGATCGAAAACGAGACCAAGGTAGCCAAATGACCGCTGAAGTGGCTCCCGCCCACCACCCGGAGGCCTCCGTCTCCCGCGCGCACACGACCGCCGAGAAGCTGGCCGAGCTGCGCGCGAAGCTGGAACTGGCCAAGGAGCCCGGCGGTGAGAAGGCGGTCGCCAAGCGCGAGAAGAAGGGCATCCCCAGCGCGCGGGCCCGCATTCACGCGCTGCTCGACCCGGGCACATTCCTTGAGATCGGTGCGCTGTGCCGCACACCGGGCGACCCCAATGCTCTCTACGGCGACGGCGTGGTCACCGGTCACGGCAGGATCAACGGCCGTCCGGTGGGTGTGTTCAGCCATGACCAGACGGTGTTCCAGGGCTCGGTCGGCGAAATGTTCGGCCGCAAGGTGGCCAAGCTGATGGAGTGGGTTGCGATGGTCGGCTGCCCGATCATCGGCATCAACGACTCGGCGGGCGCGCGGATCCAGGACGCCGTGACGTCGCTGGCATGGTACGCCGAGCTGGGCCGCCGTCACGAACTGCTCCGCGGCCTGGTCCCCGAGATCTCCATCATTCTCGGCAAATGCGCTGGGGGAGCGGTCTATTCACCGATTCAGACCGACCTCGTGATCGCGGTGCGCGACCAAGGCTACATGTTCGTCACCGGCCCGGACGTCATCAAGGACGTCACCGGCGAGGACGTCAGCCTCGACGAACTCGGCGGTGCGGACGCCCAAGCCCGCTATGGCAACATCCACCAAGTCGTCGAGTCGGAGGCCGCGGCGTTCCAGTACGCGCGCGATTACCTGAGTTTCCTGCCCGCCAACACCTTTGACGACCCGCCGATCGTCAACCCCGGCATGGAGCCGGAGATCACCCCGCACGACCTCGAGCTCGACTCGATCGTGCCGGACAACGACAACGCGGCCTACGACATGCACGAGATCCTGCTGCGGATCTTCGACGACGGCGACGTGTTCGACGTCGCCGCCCAGCGTGGACAGGCGATGATCACCGCCTTCGCCCGGGTCAACGGACGCCCGGTCGGCGTGGTCGCGAACCAGCCGATGGTGTTGTCGGGGGCGATCGACATCGAGGCATCCGACAAGGCGGCTTCGTTCGTCCGGTTCTGCGACTCCTACAACCTCCCTTTGGTTTTCGTCGTCGACACCCCCGGTTTCCTGCCCGGCGTCGAGCAGGAGAAGAACGGCATCATCAAGCGCGGCGGGCGGTTCCTCAACGCGGTCGTCGAGGCCGACGTGCCCAAGGTGACGATCACGATCCGCAAGTCCTACGGCGGCGCGTACGCGGTGATGGGTTCCAAGCAACTCTCCGCGGACCTGAACTTCGCGTGGCCGACCGCGCGGATCGCGGTGATCGGCGCCGAGGGTGCGGCCCAGCTGCTGATGAAACGCTTCCCCGACCCGAAGGCGCCCGAGGCGCAGGAGATCAAACGCAACTTCATCGAGGGCTACAACCTGAATATGGCGATCCCGTGGATCGCCGCCGAGCGCGGGTTCATCGACGCGGTGATCCAGCCGCACGAGACCCGGCTGCTGCTGCGCAAGTCGCTGCATCTGCTGCGCGACAAGCAGATTCAGCGTGTGCAACGCAAGCACGGCCTCCTGCCAATGTAGTTCCCGCAGCGCGAGCGTGCGCGTCTGTACGTCGGCACGCCGTGAAACTATGTACAAACCTGCACGCTCGCGGTTGACCGAAGGGGCCCGGACACCCCGCCGCCGCAACTACGATGCGGTGGTGCCCCAACTCGCGGATTTGCGCAAGCAGCCCGTCGTCGTGGTGGCTGCCGGAGCGGCCGCGACCGTCGGCGGCGGGGCCGTCACGGCCTACCGGGCATGCGAACAAGTGCCCGTGGTCGGTTTTATCCTGCGACGCGCCCGGTCGGAGCTGGCCCGGCGCGGCGAAGAAGCCATCACACGCAGCACCGAGCCGTTGAAGACGCTCGTCGCCGCCGTTGCCACCGACCTCGTGCGACTCGTCTTGGCCCAACTTGACCTGACACAGCTCGTCCGAGAGGCGGTCGACATCGACGCGATCGTGTCGGATGTCGACATCGACGCGATCGTCGACCGACTCGACTTGATCGGCCTGGCCAACCAGGTTATCGACGGCGTGGATCTGCCCGCGATCATTCGGGAGTCGACGGACACGGTGACCGCCGAGGTGATCACGGACGTCCGCACGCAGAGCGAGCGTGCCGACGACATGGTGTCGGGCTTGGTCGACCGGATGCTGGGACGTGACCGGGAAACCCGGTGACCGATCGCCAGACCACGCAGCGCACGGCCGGCATTGTCAGCAGAGGCGTGGCCGCCGTCGTCGACTTCCTCGTTGTCGGTGTGGTGCTCGCCGCGCTGTATCTCGGCCTGGTGCTCACGGCGGTCGCACTGCACTCGACGGCGTTCACGTTCCCATCGCTGAACGCGGTGTTCTCCAGCGCGGTGGCCTTCGCCGTCTCCGTGCTGTACCTGGTCGGCTGCTGGTCGGTGTCGGGTTGCACCGCCGGAGCCGTCCTGATGGGCTTGCGCGTGGTCGGCCGCCGACGCGACCGGCTCGGCTTCGTGGTCGCGCTGCTGAGGGCGCTCACCTGCGTGCTGTTTCCGGTCGGGTTGCTGTGGGTTGCCGTCGACCGCCGGCGCAGGTCCCTGCAGGACATCATGTTCGGCAGCCGAGTCGTCTACGCTCGGCCTTGATTCGCGGTGCGTGGGCCCTCTACTAGCCGCTCACTCCCGGGTGAAGTACTTTTCCAGGCGCGCCATGAGCCCGACGTATTGTCGGAAATGCCGATCGTGCAAGAAGTTCTCGAACACGAATCGTCTGCCGGCGGCACCAAGAGTGTGGGCGCGCGCGGGGTCCTTCAAAAGGTCGACGACGGCGTCGCCGAACGTGTCGAGGTCGTTTGGGTCGGACAGCACCACACCGGTTTCACTGGTGACCTGCTCCCGAATACCGCCGACCGTCCAAACCACCATGGGCCGGGAATTCCACATGGCCTCGGTGACTGTGAGTCCGGACGATCACCGCATTCTCGTTAGAATCGCCGAGGCGCAGCGACACGATGTGGATGCGCCGGCGAATTCGCTCACGCAGGGCCGCATGCGCCGCGCAGAGTTCGGTCAGCACCGCGGACCCCTCGCGAGCATCAGTTCGGCGTCGGCACGATCTGCCACGCGGTTCACGAAGCCCTGCATGACGCCCAGATGGTCTTTGAGGCGGTCCCGACGAGATATCTGCAACACCATGGGCCGGTCCGGCTCCGGCGGGGGACCGCCGTCAAGGAGCACCGCACGCCCGGCGACTTCGGTCAGACGGCCGTCAAGCCGCTGGAAGACCGGCGCACCGCCTGGCCGCTGTCCGGAAAGTAGTCCGCAGGTCACGCCGCCGATATCCGGGTTGAAGTAGGCAAATCGCCGAAAAGCGTGCCGGTGACCTGATTTCGGCGCGGCGGCACAGGTTAGCGCCACTCGCGGAAGGCACTCAGCAGCTTGTCGCGGTACGGCGGGTCGAGTTCGTCGTCCTTCACACTGCCTAGCGTCTGGATGGTGACGCGGAACTGCTGAAGGTAGTTCTCGCACCCGTCGCACTCGAGCAGGTGCAGATCGAACCGGGCACGCGTGTCCGGGTCCAGTGACCCGTCGAGGTACGCGGTGACTAGCTCGACCAGCTCGTTGCAGTCCATCGGTCTCGTACTCACGGCACCTCCGCCAAGTACTGTTCCATAGCCTGGCGCACGGCCGCACGACCGCGGTGCAGCAGCACGCGCTGATTCGCCACGCTGATCTCCAACAACTCGCACACGTCGCCGGATTCGAAGCCCAGCATGTCGCGCAGGGTGACCACCATCCGCTGGCGCTCAGGAAGCTTGTCGAGCTCCCGGCGCGCCACCGCCAGCAGCTCAGCCCCGAGTAGGGATCCCTCGGGAGTGTCAGGGAAGGGAGCCGGTGCCGCCTCGTCCGTCCAATGGCCCGGCCATCTGTCGCCTGACGGACGGAATCGCGACGGATCAACCGTGCCGCCACTGAAGGCGGCGATCTCTGCGTCGGCATTGCGACGCTCGCGCATTCCTCGCGCCTTTGCGATGTTGATCATGATCGTGAAAAGCCAAGTGCGCAAGGAGGATCGGCCCTCGAACTTCGAGATGCCCTTCAGCAGCGCGATCCACGCGTCCTGAACAACTTCCTCGGCGATCTCATGGCTGGGAACGTATCCGCGGGCGACACGCAGCAGCGACGGAGTGTACCGGTCGACGAGGTCTGCGAACACCGCTTCGTCACCGTCGCGCAGCGCGGCGACAAGTGCGGCCTCTCCTGCAGAGTCCTTTTCGACGGTCCCGGTCATCGGGACGCAATGCTATCTCCTCAGCGGTATTCGGGATTGGCGAAGTCGTACCTGCATCCCGCATCCCATCCGGACCGGATGTTGCCGTATGCCGGAAACCCTCCGGCAGTGCGCAGCATGCGGGCGAGATGCATCAGGTTCCACGCCATGAACGTCGTGTTGCGGTTGGTGAAGTCGTTTGCCGGTCCACCAGATCCGGGATCCAGGTAGGACGGGCCGGGGCCCGCTTCACCGATCCATCCGGCGTCGGCTTAGGGCGGGATGTTGCGGGATGGTGCGGGATGGTGTAGCCAATGTGCTCCAAGGTGTACAGCACGTTTTGGGCACAGTGCTTGACGCCGTCCTCGTTGCCGGTGATCAAGCATCCTCCGACGCGGCCGTAGTAGAGGTACTGCCCGTTGTCATTGAGAAGGTGCGAACCTCCGTGCAGTTGATGAAGAGTGCGCGCAGGCCGGTGAAATCCAGTTGGCGGTCCTCCATGCCGGATAAGTGTCGCGATCCGAGGTGAGCGTTACACCGAGTTCAGCGTGTAACGCCGTGCCGCCGCGAGGACACCGATGTGTATCGGCCGCAGCAGCGGCCCTAGGAGTTCCACCCGAAAGGCACACAACATGAGGAAGTTCGCTGTCACGGGAATGCTGACTAGCGGTCTGGCCGCACTCATCGTCGGGGTCGCCAGTCCCGCGCACGCCGCGCCGACGGCTCCAGACAACGCGGCGGAAGCAATCAATTCGCTGATGGCGCAGGGCTACAAGGTGATCATCAACAAGCTCAGCGACGTTCCGCTGGATCAGGCGGCAGTGGTCGGTATCCGCCCGGGCCGGCCTATCACGAAGCGGGTCACAGACAGCGGCGGCGACTCGATCGACAAGGTGCTGTATACGACGATCTACATCGACGTGCGGTGATCCCGGCGCGTCACCGAGATTAGGGTAGGCGTACGGAACCGCGAAAACATTTGCAAGCAGCCTTATTTCGGCGAAGCTGGCCTACGCTCCGATGCGGATCCTGCCTGGCTTCCACCATCCGCTGCGGGTGGCGGTGCCGACGTCGAGTGTCGCGGGCTCGGCGTCGACGATGGTGTCGAACTTGCGCAGCGACCCCCAGTCCCTGCCCCAGTCCTCCGACAGGTAGGTCGCCATCACATGCGCCCGCAGCAACACGTCGTTGATACCGAGCAGCCCGCCGTTGCGGCCGTCCTCCCAGGTGTCGGTGTCGTGCATCTTCGCGCTGTAGTCCGGGGTGATGCGGAATGCGGGAACTTCGGTGACGCCGAGGTTGTGGTACGTCGGTCGCTGGCACGGAAACGCCAGTCCCACAGCCCAGTCCATCAACACCGGCTGCTGCGAGCCGACATACTCCTGCAACGACCTCACGTCCGGAACCCGCGGCGGAGTCACAGCGATCCAGTCGCCGGGCGTCAGCGACTTGTCCTCGGCCACTATCCGGACTGCCACCGCATCGATGGGAATGTCGGAGCGGGCGAACCGCAGGTTGCGCCACGACGGGGTGGGCCCGAGGTCATAAGGCACCAGCCGTCCGGCCGGCATGAAACCGCCGTCGGGGCCGCGACGGCCGTACTCCAGCTCGACCGTCTGCCCCTTCGAGTACCCGTCGAGCACGCTATAGCCGCTGATCACACCCGCCGCGGTGATCACCACGAGCGGGTGCGCGTCGTCCGCCGGCGGCAGCTCATACCAGGCCGAGGACAGCCGGCTCTGCTGCTGCGGGCCCTCCGCCCAGCTGCCCGCCACCGGCGTGCGGGCAGGGTCCAGACCGTAGGGCAGCGGCAACGTCGAGCCGTTGACACCCGGCCGGGCCAGCTTCGTCGGCGCGTCCCAGTCGTAGTCGGTGCCCGGCTGCGGATTGTTCACGTGAATTGCCTCGGCGACAATGTGTTCCGGCACGCCGTTGGGGGTGAAGCCGACGGGGCTGTCGCCGCCCAGCGGACCCAGCGGCCCGTAATTGCCCGGCGCCGGCCGCAGGAAGCCGTTGTTCGGATCAGGTTCGACGAGGACATCGTCGGCCAGCCCGCACCCGCCGACGAACGCGCGCAGGTTAGCCGCGGTGTTGGAGTACGTCGGGTACTGGCGGACCACGCCCGCAAGCATCGAGCCGGCGAACACCACCACCATCAGGCCGGCCGCCAGCGGGATCGGCGCGGTCGTCAGCGCGCGTGCGACGCGGCCCTCGCCGTGAGAGCGGGAGACGAAGTGCAGCCACAGCGCATACAGTGCGGTGATTGCAAACAGCCCAAAAAAGACCGTGCTGACAGTGATCCCGGCGACTTTGGGCATCGCGTTGTTGAACGGCACCCCGTAGCTCGACACGTACCACCAGCCGTTGGTGGTGGCGAAGCACAGCGCCAGCATGAAGAACACCGCGGACAGGAACGCCATCCGGTTGCGTGACCACCGCAACACCGCCGGCGAGACCAGCACCGTGGCCAGCGCCGCCATCGCCGCACCCACCGCGGCGAACAGCCCGAAGTGGTGCACCCACTTGGTGGGGGTGAACATCAGGAAGAACATCGTGCCGAATATCACGCCCATCAACCGCCATGCCGGACCGCGGGCCACGCCGGGAATCCGCTTGCGGCGCAACATGATGAACATCGACACGAACAGCGACAGCGCGGTGACGAGGAACCCGAAGCGGCGCGACAGCGAGCCGTCGACGGTCGGCAGGATCAGGTAGTAGTAGCGCAGGTTCTCGGTGTACCACTCCTGGCTCGGCCCGATCGCCGTGCGAATCCTGGTGGCCTCCAACACCGTTGCCAGCGTCTGGTCGGCGAACACCACCGTGAGGACGACGAACCCGGCCGCCAGCAGCGGCGCCACCAGCGGCCAGGTGCCGATCACTCGGTGACGCCGCACCAGGATGCGCAGCAAGGGACGGCCTCCGGCGATCAACGCGGCGACCGCGATCAGCCCCGTCGGCTGGATGCCAAGCGTGAACGCAGCGGTGACGATCGCCAGCGCCGCCGGGGTCAACCGACCGGAGATGATCGCGCGTTCGATCAGCACGTAGGTGATCAACGCGCCGGTGGCGATCTGGCCCTCGGGCCGCAGTCCGTTGTTGAACGGCATCCACGCCGCCAGCAGCACAAGCCCCGCCGCCCACATCGCAGGCTTGCTTGACGCCACCGCCGGCCCGAGTCGCGGCAGCACCTCGCGGGACAGCAGCAGCCAGCAGACCAGCCCGCACACCAGGTCGGGCAGCCGCATCCAGATGCTGGCGTCGCTGACGTGCGTCATCAGCGCGAGCACGTTGTAGTACCAGCCGAACGGGTCCTCGGGGCTGCCGAACCAGCGGAAGTAGTTCGACATGTAGCCGGCTTCACCCGCCGTGCGCGCCATCTGCAGGATGTAGCCGTCGTCAGACGAGTTGGCGCCGATGATGTGCCACGCTAGGAACCCGCCGACCACCACCACGTCCGTGCTGGTGAAGAAGCGCCACCGCGCGGGGATGAGGTGGTGCATTCGGCGGCCGTCCACGCGATCCAGTCGCCACAACGCAAGCAGCGCGACGACGGTGGCGACGATCGCGACGATCATCGCCGTGAGTTTCACAGCCGTTGGTCGCGTCGAGAACCGGGTGTCGATTTCGGCGGACAGGCTCAGCCCCGGCGGTGCGGGACCGGCCAGGTCGGTGAACACCCCGACGATCGCCGGGCGCAGGTTCCGGTCATCGAAGCCGCTGCGCCGCTCCTTGCCTGTGGTGGGATCCGTCAGTCCGACGAACGTCGCGAACGTTCCCGCTGCCGTCGACGTGATCTCGATGTTCCGACACGCTGGCGAAAGAACATCCGCTCGAGGCACACTCGCCACCACCACGTTGCGATCGATCACGTCCACCCGGCTGGTGTTGGCCGTGACCAGCATTCCCTGCAGCGCGGCCTGCTTGCCGTCCTTCGGCACGGTGCCCAGGACCAGACCACCCTGCGGGGGCAGACCGCGAATCACGTTGCAAGGCACCGTGACCGTCATCGACACCGGAGCCTGCGAGATCAGCGGCGATGTCACATTGGACAGCGCACCGTTCTGCGGCCAGTTCAGCGTCGCGGTGCTCTGCACCACCGGCAGCAACGGAGTGGCGATCGACAGCACGAACCCGATAAGGCCGGCGACCGTGGCGACCCATCGGGCCACCGTCACATCGCGCCGGATCTCGTTGGCGCGGGAGGGTTCTCGGTCGACGTTGGCGAATACGTCCGATGAGCCACTCGGGCGAAGAGGATCAGGTTCCGATGAGCCACTCGGGCGAAGAGGATCACGACCCGTCATGGCAGCGCCCTGATCGGTCCGACGCGGGCCCAGCCGTAGATGGTGGAACTGCCCTGCTCGATCACCGCCTTCGGCGCCTCGTCGGCGGGCACCAGTCGCTCGTAGCGCTCGATCGACCCCCAGTCGCGGTACCAGTCGTTACGCAGGTAGGACGGAATCGTCGACGTTCGCAGGAGCGCCTGGATGAACAGGAACGGCCCGCCGTCTTCAGCCGACTGCCACTGGCTCGATGACACCACCATTTGCTTGAGGTTCGGCACGATCCGGTACTCGGGCAACTCAGCCACCCCCAGATGCTCCGAGAACGGGCGCTGGCACGGGAAGTTCGCGGCCGTGGCGATGTCCATCAGCACCGGCGTCTGCGATCCCAGAAGCTGCTGTGCCGTCTCCAAGATCGGCACCCGCGGCGGCGTGAACGCGAACCACTGGTCGGAGCTCAGGTTCGGATCGTCTGCCACGATGCGAGCGACGTTGGCTTCCGGCGGCGCCGACGCCAGCGGGAACCGCAGATTACGCCAAGCCTTCTGCGGCGCAACGTCTCCGGCCATGTTGTCGATCGGCTGGACGATCGACAATGGCGCAAAGCCGCCATCGGGCGCCTGCACTCCCCACTGCAGCCGCAGTGACTGTCCGTAATTAAACGCGCCGTCCTCGTCGTACGACCAGATCGCACCGGCTGCTGCAATCACCACCAGCGGGCGGTCGGGTGTGCGTGGCGGCAGTTGATACCACACCGATGTGGCCTTCGCGGCGAGATTGTTCTCGCCGTAGCTTCCCATCACCGGAGTGCGGGCCGGATCGAGCCCAAACGGCAGCCGCGCCCGCGACCCGTTCACCCCCACCGGTCCATACCCGCCGTCGGTGCCGGCGAGGTAGCCGATGGCGACGTTGGGCTTGTTCGGCGAGCCGTCGGAATTCACGGTTCCTGGGTTGGCGCTGACGGGCTCGGTGGGCTCGAGCTTCTCGCCGACCCCGTTCGGGGTGAACCCGACCGGGTTCTCACCGCCCAGCGGTCCGTACCGGCCCGACTTCTGGCCCGAAACAGGTTGCAGCAGACCGGCATTCGTGTCCGGCTCCACGAGCACGTCGTCGGCCATCGCGCAGCTGGTGCCGGACGTCAGCGCTTCGACGTTGGCCTTGGCGGTGGTGTATACGGGGTAGCGCTGGGCCGCGGCCTTGGCCATTGAGCCGACCTCGAGCACCACCATGATCACGGCCACCACCAACAGAGGAGTCGACGCCAGTACCCGGTTGCGGCGGTTGTCGGCCACTTCGGTGTGACCGGCGTAGTCCATCCGGAAGTGCAGCCAGCCGGCCAAGAGCCCGGTCGCGATCGCCAGCGCGAGGAACATCGACGTGACTGGGTGGCTGGCGATCACCGGTTGCTTGTCGAACCAGGGCACGCCGTAGTTCCCGACGTAGAACCAGCCGTTGATCCCCGACGTCGCCCACGCGAGCACGAACAGCAATGCGGTGACATACAGCGCGAGGTTGCGACGGCTATGCAGGCCTACCCGCGAGAACGTGAACGCGGTGACCGCGCCCAGCGCACCGGCCAGCCCGGCGAAGGCGCCGAACTGAACCGCCCACTTGGTCGGCGTGAACGTCAGCAGCAGCAGCCCGACGGCGGTGGTGCCGATCAGTCGCCACACCGGCCCGTTGGCTGCGCCGGGGACGTCGCCCCGCCGCAGCAGCACCGCGAGCATGCCGACCAGACACAGCAGCATGACCAGCACCGCGAACCGACGGGTCAGCGACGAGTCGACGCTGTCCTCGACAGTGAGGAAGTAGTAGCGCAGGAAATCCTGATACCAGGCGATCGTCGGGCCGACGACGTATTTGATCCGGGCCGACTCCGCGACCGTCGCCAGCGTCTGGTCTCGGAACACGACGACGAGCACCAGTCCGAACGACCCCAGCAGCGCGGCGATCGGCGCCCACCGGCCGTCGGCGGCGCGGCGCCGGGCGATGATCCGGACCACTCCGCGGGCACCCACCAGCAGTGGAGCCAGCGCGATCAGCCCCTGGGGCGCGACCGCCGCGGTGAGCGTGGCGGCGACGATCGCGACCGCGGCCGGCCACAGCCGCCGGGAGGCGAGCGCGTTCTCGACGAGCATCCAGGTCAGCAGCGTCCCGAACGCGATGATCGGTTCCGGCCGCAGGCCGTTGTTGAACGGCAGCCAGGCGGCCAGGAACACCGCGCCGGCTGTCCAGACCGTCACCCGGTTCGCGGCCAGTGGGCGCCCGAGGCGGGGCAGGACGCAGCGCGACAGAATCAGCCAGCACGCGATTCCGGCCAGTGTGGCGGGCAGCCGCATCCACACCCCGGCGGTGCTCACCGACGCCAGCTCGCCGAGCAGGCTCTGATACCAGTCGAACGGCGCCTCGGTGGTTCCGAAGAAGCGGTAGTAGTTCGCCACGTAGCCGGCCCGCCCGGCGACGCGCGCGATGGTCAGGTTGTAGCCGTCGTCCGACGAGATCGCGCCGATGATGTGCCAGAGCAGCAGGGTGCCGATGACCCCGATATCCGCCAGCCACGTGCCGACGCCGACACGAAGCCAGCGTCGCAGGCTGGCCCGGGGTCGCCGTCCGGATGAGCGGTCCAGCACGGCCAGCGCGACGATCGCGGCGACCACACAGATCACGCCGAGCACCATCACGGCCTGCTTCAGCAACGTCGGGAACGTGATGAACCGGGTGTCGACGTCGACGCGCGCGGACAGGCCTTCTCGCGGGGGCACCTTCAGCTCGGTAAACAGGCCGGCGACTTGGGGCTTCTTCTCCACGGGCAGCGTTCCGGTCGCGCCGGGGATGCCGACGAAGTCGGCGCCAACCCCGCCGACGTTGGCCCAGATGTGCAGCACACCGCAGGCGCCCCCGGCCACCGCGGCTCTCGGCGCGACCGCGGCCACCGAGTCGCGGAACGCGACGACGACGGCGTCGCTGTTCGCGCGCACGAATAGCCCGTATTTGGTCGCGTCGGTGCCGTTCGCCGGGATCGTCGAGAGCACCAGCCCACCCGAGCTGGGCAGCGTGGCGACGACCGTGCAGGGGATCGTGACGTCGAGCGCCCGCGGTGCCCCCGACACCAGAGGTGCGGTCACGTCGGAGATGAAACCGTCGGGCCCCAAACCCTGCGGCCACAGGATCGTGGCTGTGGTCTGCTTCACCGGCAGCATCGGCACCAGCCCGCACAGCAGGATGCCCGCCAGACCCGCCGCCACAGCAATCAGCCGCGCGATGCGATGCGCTCGATTGGAACGCTCGCTATCTGGCACGAGGCCCGATCGTATGCGACGTTCCTAATGGCGCATCGGCGCCGGGCTCCACAGGCCACTGCGTGTTGCCGTGCCGAGGTCGAGCCGGGCCGGTTTGGCGTCGGGGTAGTACAACGTGAGGCGCTGCAGCGAGCCCCAGTCGCGCAACCAGTCGTTGTTCAGGTAGGTGGCGACGGTCGTCGCGCGCAGCAGCAGCTCGGTGATGCCGAGCGGCCCGCCGCCCAGGTTGTCCATCACCGGCGAGTTCGCCTCGGCGCCGAACCGGTCCGGCAGGATGCGCCATTTCGGGGCTTCGACCACACCCGTGTTGTGGCCGAACGGCCGCTGGCACGGAAATGCCATGCCGACAAGCCAGTCCAGCAGCACGGGGTCTTCGGACCCCACCACATCCTGCAGTGTGCGCAGGTGCGCGATCCGCGGCGGCGTCAGCGCGATCCAGTGCTGTGGCGCCAGGTCGTCGTCGGTGGCACTGAGTCGGATCTGGGTTGCATCGGGCGGGATCGCCGACATCGGCAGCCGCAGGTTGCGCCAGGCCGGCGGTGAGCCGACGTCGGCGAAGCTCGCGCTGCCGGCCACCTCCCCGTCGTCACCAGCCCATTGCACGGTCACCTCACGGGCGTCGAAGCGTCCAGCTGCCGACACCACGAGCAGCGGCCCCGCCTGGTCACGTGATGGCAGCCGGTACCACGCCGAGCGCAGCGCGGCGGGTGCCTGGATGCCGGACTGGTAACTGCCGAGCACGGGGGTGCGCGTCGGGTCGAGGTAGAACGGCAGCTGCGCGCGCGACCCGTTGATCCCCGTGGCGGCCGTCGTGCCGCCTTCGGTTCCGGTCCCCTCGGTGGTGGTCGTGCCGGTGGAGCTGTCGACGAACGCGTCGCTGCCGCGCTGCTGCATCACCGGGTCGGCGGACACGTCGGCCGGAATTCCGTTGGGCGTGAACCCTTGTGCGGTGACGGCGCCCAGCCCGTCGGCGATGGGTACGCCGACGGGGGCCAGCATGCCGGCGTTGGGATCCTGCTCGACCATCACATCGCTTGCCAGGCCGCATGTCTTGCCGAACAGCGCCTCGATGTTGGAGCGCCCGACGGTCCACGCCGGGTACTGGCCGATCATCGCCGCTGTCAGGGAGAAAACCTCGAAAGCCACCAGCAACCACGTCACAACTGCCAACGGCGACTGCAGGATTCGCTGCCACCGGCCATTTGTGCCGTGGGGTTGTCGTCCCGAGAAGTGCAGCCATGCGGCCACCAGCAGCACTGCCACTGTCAGCGCCAACAGCATTGTGGTAAAGCCGAAGTGGAACTCCGGGAACGAATTCGACCACGGCACACCGAAGTTGGAGACATACCAGTACCCGTTGACGCTCGCGAACGACAACGCCGTCATGAACAACACCAGTGCCGCGAACATCGTCCGGTTGCGCGCCGACCGCATCACTGCCGCGGTCACCGCGACCGCGGCCAGCGCACCCAGCGACCCGGCGAGCCCGGCGAAGACGCCGAAATGGTGGGTCCACTTGGTGGGCGTGAACATCATCGCGAGGAACGAGATGATCGTGATGCCGATGATCCGCTGGCTTGGTCCGGCGGCGGTGCCCGGAATTCTGCCCTTGCGCAACGACATTGCGATCGCCACCGCCAGCGCGACGAGCAACGCCAGCACCGCGAACCGGCGGGCAATCGAGCCGTCCGGCGTGGCCATGAACAGGCGCTCGTAGCGGATGTGCTCGTCGAACCACGACAGGCTCGGGCCCACCGCGGATTTTAGCGAGTTCGCCTCGACTTCGCCGACGAGGGTCTGGTCGCGAAAGATCAGGATGGTCGTGACGGTGCAGGCCGCGATGATCGGCGACAGCATCGCGAGGTATCCGAACTGCGCCGAGCGGCGGTGCAGGATCGTGCGCAGCGGGCCGATCGCCACCAGCAACGCACCGATCGATGCGATGCCGGTGGGGCCCGAAAACAGGGTCAGCGCGCCGATGGTGCACGCGACCGCCAAGGGCAGCAGCCGGTTGGTGGCCACCGCGCGCTCCACCGAGCACCACGTCAGCAGGATGCCCAGTGCGATGATCGCTTCCGGGCGCAGGCCGTTGTTCAGCGGCAGCCAGAATGCCAGGAAAAGGCCGGCCGCCGTCCACGCCGCCGACCGGTAGGTCTTCACCGCGTGTCCGAGTCGCGGCATGACCTCGCGGCTGATCAGCCACCAGCACATCAGCGCCATCACCAGCGTCGGCAGCCGCACCCACACGCTGGTGGCGGTCACGTGTGACCACACGGCCAGCAGGTCGTAGTACCAGCCGAACGGCGCCTCCGGCGTGCCGAACCACCGGTAGTAGTTCGCCATGTAGCCGGCGTTCTCCGACACCCGCGCCATGGTCAGGATGTAGCCGTCGTCGGCGGTGTTGGCGCCGACGAAGTGCCACCACACCAGCACCGCGGCGACCACCCCGTCCAGTGGGGTCAGCGACCACCAGCGGGCCGGCAGGAAGCGGCGGTGGCGCATTCCGTCGGCGGTGTCCAGCACGTGCAACGCGATGAGCGACACCCCCGTCAGCGCGACGCCGAGGATCATCGCGAGCAGCTTGAGCACCGTCGGGGCGCTGCTGTAGCGGGTGTCGAGCGTGGCCGAGAAGCTCAGGCCGGGCGGCGCGGGACCGGACAGGTCGGTGAACACGCCCACGATCTGCGGGCGGAAGTCGTAGCCGCTCCGCTCACCTTTCAGAGGCGCTCCGGGGTCGTCGCTCTCCGGCCCCTTGACCAGGCCGACGAACTCGCCGGTGACCTTGTCGGCGTGCGCGGTGAACGTCAGCTCCCGGCAGGCGGGTCTGAGCACCTGGCTCAGCGGTGCGGTGACGACGGGCGTGTTGCGCACGATGAGGATCAGGTTGTCGCCGACGCGCTGGATCAGCAGCCCGCGGTCGATGGCTTTCGGTGCCTGCTTCGGCACGGTGGACAGCAGCACTGTCTTGGTGTTGTCCAGCCCGGCCGCCGTGCGGCACGGCACAGTGATGTTGAGGTCGGTGGCCACATACGAGATCAGCGGGGCGGTGACCGAGGAGAACACGCCGTTTTGCGGCCAGTTGAGTTGCGCGGTTGTCTGCTTGACGGGAAGCAGCGGGGTGGCCAGCGCCAGCGCAGCGCCGAGCAAGCCGGTGACTATCGCAACGATGCGCGCGGTCCGGTAGTTGCCCGCGCGGCCTGTCACGTCGCTAGATGCTAGTCACCCTCGGGACTACTTGCGGATTGCCAGCACGAACGGCCCGATCGTGCTGACGCTGAACCGCGGATCGTCGAACAGCGCCTCGCCGAGCGCCACCTGGTAGCGCTTCACGTTGGGCTGGTTCGGGTAGACGTCCTTGGCCAGCCGCAGGGTGTACGTGTCGTCGGCGCCCCGGCGCATCAAAAACACGGTCGGCGGCTGCCAGGGGAGAGCGTCGAGCGCCGCGACGAACTGGTCGGCGGTCTCCAGGTCTTCCCAGCTCTCGATCACCGCGGCCCGTTTGTCGAAGTGCGCCAACGGGTTTGCGTAGTGCGACGTCAGCCCCTGGAAGCCCCAGTAAGGGTAGTAGG
Source organism: Candidatus Sericytochromatia bacterium (assembly GCA_050262635.1). Lineage (GTDB taxonomy): Bacteria > Actinomycetota > Actinomycetes > Mycobacteriales > Mycobacteriaceae > Mycobacterium. The sequence continues at coordinate 95,348 of JBLNEK010000142.1, forward strand.
ACAGGAAGCTGTAGTCGGCGGTGAGTACGACGATCTCGTCGCGCGCCTTGCCGGTGACGTAACGAATCTTCGCGTCGATCTCGGCGTAGTACTTCTCGCCGCCCGGTGGGCGGCGGTCGGCGCGCTGCCCGTAGCCGTCGGTGTCGGTGTAGGCGACGACGATGTCGCCCTTCAGCACGTTCGGGATGTCCTGGCTGAACCCCAACGCGCCCACCGCTCCGAGAACCGCGGCGGCGGCCACTACCCGCCGTGACGCCGGCGGCTGGAAGCGACGCGCTACGGCCAGGGACGCCTCGACGAACCCGAACGCCCCAGCGGCGGCCAGCAGCACCGCCAGAGTGGGCTGCAGCCGAAAGGACAGCAGCGTGGTGCGGGCCAGCGTGGTGACCATCGACAGCAGCGACCAGGCGTAGACCGCCAGCACTCCGATCGCAAGCGCGGCCGCCCGCATTGACGACCGTGCCCTTACCGCCAGCCAGATGGTGCCGACCATGCACAACCCGCCCAGCAGCGTGAACTGCAGCATCGGGAAGGACAGCTGCGCACCGTCGGCGGGCAGATAGTGCTGGGCGGTGCCCGAACCGGCCGGGGACCCGGCGACCGCCGCGACCAGGTAAGGCAGCCAGCCGACCAACGCAATGACGATCGCTATCGCGCCGAACCCGGCCCGCCGCGAGAAGACGAAAACGCCCCCTTTTCGTCGTGAGTTGGGGGGCTTTTGCGTCTGCTCGGCGGGAGGAATCAGCGCCGCGACGGCGGCCATGATCACCACTGTGAATGCGGTGTATGCCACCAGCAGCGTGTAGAACAGCGCCGCGACTCCGAGGAACACCCCGACGCCCACGACCGCCGCCCAGCCGCCCGACCGCGCGCCCCCGCGCAGCCCCGACCAGGCCAGCACCAGCGCCGGCGGGAGCAACACCGTGATCACCGCCGCGTACGGCTCGGCCGGTGAGTAGGCCAGCGTCGCCGCGGCGGTCGCCGTCGTCACGATCAGCGCCAGCTCGAAGCGGATCATGTTCGCCCACAGAACGAATGCGATCACCACGGCGATCGCGATCGACGTGATCGCCCATGGCTTGAACATCTCCCACGCCGGGGTGCCGGTCAGCGCGGCGGCTCGGCCGCCGAGCCAGAACCAGCCCGGCGGGTAGTACGGCGGCAGCCCGAAGTAGGTCATGTCGCGCAGCGCGGCGGTGTCGGTCAGCCGGGTCAGGTACTCGGTGCGGAACTGCTGGTCGACGGAGATGCCGAACAGGTACAGCTTGGTGGCGCCCAGCGGCATGCCCAGCGTCACCACCGAGAAGGCGGCCAGGAAGAGCACCGCGGCGCCGTGCGCGAGCAGCCGCCGTCCGCGCCGCCACAAGAGACCCGCGGCCAAGATGCCTGCGAGACAGCCGAACTGGCCGACCGTGGTGAGCGCGTGCAGCTGGTTCGACGAGTTGTATGCCGGCCATTCGACGCGCGCTATCGCGGTCAGCGCCACGACGGCGACGACGACCGCGACGACGGCGGCCACCAGCATGTGGCAGACCGTGACGAGCGCGGTCCTGCTCGGCAGGGAGGGGACCGACATCGGCACTATATGGGCAGTTTTCGGAAGACGGGCCGCGGGATGTGGCGCAGCACCATCATCACGTAGCGGAACGCCGGCGGCGCCCACACCAGCTCCTTGCCTTTGGCCGCCGCCCTCACCGCCAGCTCCGCGACGTCCTCTTTGTCGACGGTCAGCGGCGCTTCCTTGATGTGCGCGCTCATTCTGGTGCGCACCTGACCCGGCCGGATGACCAGAACGCGAACACCGTACTCGCGCAGCGCTTCTCCGAGCCCGAGGTAGAAGCCGTCGAGACCGGCCTTCGTGGAGCCGTAGACGAAGTTGGACCGCCGTACCCGCTCGCCGGCCACCGTGCTCATCGCGATGATCTGCCCGAAGCCCTGCGCACGCATCTTCTCGGCCAGTAGCACGCCGACCGACACCGCGGCGGTGTAGTTCACCTCGGCCAGCAGCACCGCTTTGCGCTGGTTCTGCCAGAGTTCCTCGGCGTCGCCGAGCAGCCCGAACGCGACGATCGCCACGTCCACGTCTTTCCCGCCCCAAGCCTGCTCGATCACCTTCGGGTGGCTCTCGGTGTCCACGGCGTCGAAGTCGATCACCTCGACCTCGCGCGCGCCGGCGGCCTTCATCTGCGTGACGGCGCTGTCGCGGCCCGGGTCGTCGGGCAGGCAGGCCAGCACAATCCGCGCCGAGGCGGTGCGCAGGTACCGTTCGCAGATCGCCAGGCCGATCTCGGATGTGCCGCCCAGCAGTAGGATCGTCTGTGGATTACCCACGGCGTCAAGCATTTACAGCAACTCCAGGCGTCGGGCCATGTCGGAGGCGAATACTCCGTGCGGATCGACCTTGCGCCGCAAGGCGATCCACTCGTGGATGCGCGGGTACATGGCGTGGAAGGTCTCGGCGGTGGTGCGCGAGTCCTTGGCGGTGTACAGCCGGCCGCCGAAATCGAGCACGCGACGGTCCAGTTCGCTGACCAGTTCGGCCAGCCCGGGCTTGATCGGGAAGTCCACACACACGTTCCAGCCGCGGATCGGGAAGCTCAGTGGCGCTTGGTTTCCGGGACCGAACAGCTTGAACACGTTGAGGAACGAGTAGTGACCCGAGCCCTGGATGTCGGCGAGGATGCTCTTGAACTCCTCGACCGCGTCGGTGGGGACGACGAACTGATACTGCAGGAACCCGGCCGGCCCGTAGGCGCGGTTCCACTCGCCGAACATGTCCAGCGGGTGGTAGAACTGCGTCAGGTTCTGGATCTTGCTGCGGTAGGTTCCGGATTTGCGGTACCACAGCTCGCCGATCGGGCCGAACGTGTACTTGTTCGCCAGCCCGTTGGGGAAGATGTCGGGGAACGTAAGCAGTTGCGGCGCATCGAATTTGAGCGGGTCGCGCTGCAGCTTCTCCGGCAGCTGGTCGAGCCGCGCCAGCGAACCCCTCGACACCGCGGCGCGGCCGAGCCTGGGCGGCGGGCTGATCGCGTCGAACCACGCGCTGGAGTAGGTGTAGTTGGCTTCGCTGCCGTCGCTGTGCAGCGCGATGGTTTCGTCCAAGCTCGCGGTCACGTCGCCGTCGGCAATGAAGTACGCGGTCTCCGTCGGCGTCATCTCGATGGTGGCCCGCAGGATGATGCCTGTCAGCCCGTTGCCGGCCACCGTCGCCCAGAACAGCTCCGACTGGGGGGTGAGGCGCTGGATTTCGCCGTCGGCGGTGAGCAGGTCCAACGAGCGGACGTGGTTGCCGAAGCTGCCTGCGCTGTGGTGGTTCTTGCCGTGGATGTCGCATGCGATCGCACCGCCGACGGTCACCTGCCGGGTGCCGGGCAGCACCGGCACCCACAGTCCGAACGGCAGCGCGGCGCGCATCAGCTGGTCGAGGTTCACGCCCGCGTCGACGTCGACCAGTCGGGTGTCGGCGCTGATCGAGTGGATCCGGTTCAACGGCGTCACGTCGATCACCAGGCCGCCGCCGTTCTGCGCGTTGTCGCCGTACGAGCGGCCCAGCCCGCGGGCGATCACGCCGCGCGGCCCGGCCTGCGCGACCGCCTTCGCGATAACTTCCGGATCGGACGTAGCCAGGACCTGCGCGACGGACGGCGCAGTGCGGCCCCACCCCGTCAGCCGCTTGGCGGAGGTGAGCGAGTCGGTGGACATCGTGACGAGGGTACCGTGCTGCGCGCGCGGAAAGGCTGTGCGCAGTGGCGCCTCTGCGCAGCGAGAGCGTGTCCGGTGATTCAGCGCAAGCGGAAGATCACCACGCGCTGCACGACAAAGTTGATCACCGTCGCCGTGCCCTGGGCGATGACGAACGCGACCGGCACCCGCCACGGTTGGTTCTCGAACTCCATATAGAACACGTAGTTGATCCCGACCTGAACGGCGTAGGTCACCGCGTAGAGCACACACACCGCGATGAAACGCGCTTTGCTGGGCGGTGCCTGGAACGTCCAGCGCCGATTGATCAGGTAGGCGGTGATGGTTCCCGCGATGAAGCTCAGCGACTTGGCCAAGTTGACGTGCAGCCCCACGCTGAGCCCGACGACATAGAGCCCGAAGTCCACGACCGCGGCGAACCCGCCGGTGATGAGGAACCGCAGCACCTGCGTCTTCAGCGGCAGCGTCGGGGGCAGCAAGGGCTCGGCCACCCGGGCAGCTTAAAGGGTCGCAGTTGCGCGCTGTGCGAACCTTACGGCTGATGCAGTCCTGGACCGTCTTTGCGCTGACCCTGATGCTGCTCGCCTACGCACTGGTTTCGGGCCTGGTCCACCGGTGGTACGTCGCGCCCGCGCTGATCTTCGTCGTGCTCGGGATGGCGCTGGGCCCGTCAGCCCTCGGCGTCATCGACGTGAAAAACGCCGACGCGGCGAGCTTCACGGTGCTCGCGCAGCTCGCCCTGACGTTGATTCTGTTCAACCAGGCGTCGCGGCTCAATCTGCGCGGCGAGCGTCTGCGCGGACATTTGACGGTCCGGTTGCTGGCCATCGGGATACCGACGCAGCCACGAAGCCGATTGGTGCGTCATGGTTTTCGCGCTCACAGTGCTGTTAGCTGTCGGTGTCGTCGCCGTGGCGCTGGCGATGATCCGCTCCGGCGTATCGCCCGCCCACACGCTGTTCATGGGATGGTTCGGGCCGCGCGGTATCGGCACGCTCGTGCTGGGTCTGCTGGTCGTCGACAAGGGTGAGATCGCGCACGCCGACGTGATGGGGCAGGCCGTCGTCGTCACCGTCAAGGTGAGCCTGGCATTACACAGCCTGACCGCGCCGCTGGCCGTGTGGCTGGCTGGGAGGGTGGCGGAGCCGGGCTAGATCGGTTTACGGCGTCGGCGTGTTGGTTACCACGTCGCAGTAAGGAGGTCGTGATGAAGCTCGGTCTGCGTCTGGCAATCGGATTTTCAGCGGCGCTGGCGACGACGGGGTTTGTGACGGTCACCTCACCGCCGACGAGTTCGGCGGACTGTGACGGCACCCAGTGGTGGGACCCGGTGGCGAGTGTGTGCCGGCCGCTGCTCGCTCCGGATTGCGGTGGGGGCAACTGGTGGGATCCCGTCGGAAATACCTGCCGGCCCTTAGCGAGTGCGCCGCTGGGCTGCGATTTCGGCTCGTATTGGGATCCGGTGGCCAACGTGTGCCGAACGGTGTTGGTGCTGCCGCCTGATTGACGCATCCCATTGAGCGCCCGCGTCGTATCGTGCATGTGTGCATGCAGGCGACATCGCCGAAGATTTCCCGGTCGTCACCACCGACACGTCTGCTCTAGATGCTGCGCGGTTGCTTGCCGAGCATCGGCTGCCCGGCGTGGTCGTCACCGACGCCTCCGGCAGCGCGTATGCGGTGCTTCCTGCTTCTCAAGTCGTGCGGTTCATCGTGCCTGGTTATGTGCAGGACGACCCTTCACTGGCCGGAGTGCTCGACGAATCAATGGCCGACAAGTGCGCGCAACGGCTGGACGGGAAGAAGGTTCGCGACGTGCTGCCCGAGCACCTGCTCGACGTGCCGAGCGTCGACGCGGACGACACGATCATCGAGGTGGCCGCGCTGATGGCACGGCATCGAAGTCCGCTCCTTGCGGTGATGACTGACGGGCGGCTGCGGGGGGTCATTACGGCGTCACGCCTGCTCGCGGCGGCGCTCGGTACCTACTGATAGGTTTATGCCAGGTGTGCCGGGAAGCCTGGTCGGCGTCATAGAACTTGCTGCCGGGGGTATCCGATGACCGTCGTTGCGATCACGGTGTTCGTGGTCGCGTACGTGTTCATCGCGAGCGATCGGGTGAACAAGACTCTGGTCGCCTTGTCCGGCGCCGCGATCGTCGCCGCCCTCGGTGTCGTGCATTCCGACGACGTGTTCTTCTCCCGGGAGACCGGGATCGATTGGGACGTTATCTTCCTGCTGCTGGGCATGATGGTGATCGTTTCGGTGCTGCGTCAGACCGGCGTGTTCGAGTATGTTGCGATCTGGGCGGCGAAGCGCGCCAACGGATCTCCGTTGCGCATCATGATCCTGCTGGTGCTGGTCACGGCATTCGCATCGGCGCTGCTTGACAACGTCACCACGGTCTTACTCGTCGCGCCGGTGACGTTGCTGGTGTGCGATCGGCTCGACGTGCGCGCCTCCCCGTTCTTGATGGCCGAAGTGTTCGCATCCAACATCGGCGGCGCGTCGACATTGGTCGGCGACCCGCCGAACATCATCATCGCAAGCCGGGCAGGTCTGTCCTTCAACGACTTTCTGCTACATATGCTGCCGATCGTCGTGGTAGTGATGGTGGTGTTCGTGGCGATGCTGCCGCGGTTGTTTCGCGGTTCCTTTGACGTCGACCCAGAGCGGGCCGCAGACGTGATGTCGCTCGACGAGCGCGAAGCCATCCGCGACCCCGTCCTACTGGTCAAGTGCGCAGTGGTGCTGGTCGCGGTGTTTGCGGCCTTCGTAGCCCATTCCGCGTTGCACATCGAGCCGTCGATCGTGGCGTTGCTCGGCGCCGGTGTGCTCGTGCTGATCTCGCGGATGGACAGGTCCGACTACCTCTCCGGAGTCGAGTGGGAGACCCTGCTGTTCTTCGCCGGGCTGTTCATCATGGTCGGTGCTCTGGTCAAGACCGGCGTTATCGACCAGCTTGCACGTCTTGCGACGTCGGCGACCGGTGGGAACGCCTTGCTCACCGTGAT
>JBLNEK010000143.1:0-22349 GCA_050262635.1 Candidatus Sericytochromatia bacterium
GTGTGACCGCCGTCAGCGCGCAACTTCGCTCGATCGCCAGTGGGTGCACTCAGAACGTTCCGATGCTCGAGAACATCCAGTACCAGAACGCGATGATCAGACACGTTCCGCCCCACGCTGCGACGTAACGAAGAATCTCCCAGAGCCAGGCCATGATCCGAACCTCTTTCCCGGTTGATGTTGATTCGAGTCAGTCAGAGAAGATCTCGCGGTTGACGGTGTGTAGGTAGGGGATCGCGAGGAATGGGGTGATGTAGAAGATGTCGTAGAGCCACCAGCCGATGACCGGCAGCACGACGCCGGCGAATCGTACGTCGGCGTACATGGTCATGTTGAACACGTAGCCGATCCAGATGACCACGCCCATCCAGCAGGTGACGATCATCCACTGGTGGCCCCACCGCTTCATCTGCAGGAACCCGATCGCCGCCGCGATCCGCATCGTGAACACGGTGAAGATCAGCCCGATCTCCCATCCCTTCTCGCCGGGGCCTGCTGCGCCGCCGATCCACAGCTCGTTGAAATGCCAGAAGTAGCCGGCGTCGAACATGTTGCCCCATCCGGTGAGCAGCACGCGGGCCAGAAGTGAGTGGTTCGCCACCATGTCGAGTGCCCAGCCGACGGTGTTGATCGCGGCGTCGATGATGACCAGATAGCCGAGCAGCGTGACGAGCATGGGCCGGACTGACAAACCGTGCCGCTGCGCCTGACGCTGCAACCACACTCCTCGCAGGAACAGCGGCAGGCCGAAGATGCCCAGCGCCGTGGTGCCGATGAGCATGCTGCCCGACACCAGCCACCTGTCAGCCTGTCTCTGCGCGAGCCGGGATTGCTCCATGTGCTCGTCGAAGCCCACGCCATCGCTGCGATCGTGCCGACGCAATGTTGGCAGGTTCACGTGCACTACAATCGGTTATCGACTGACTTAAGTCAATAAAAAGTTTGCTCTCGCACCGGCTGTCACTCCGGGTGGCGGGCCTCCATGCTGCGCAGCGTTCTTGTCACGTAGTCGTCGAGTATCTCGGCGCGAGTCGGCCACTCGTGCATGGTGGTCAACAACCCATAGAGACCCAGCAGGAAAAACACCGCACTGTTCATGGGATTGACGTCGGGATCGACGACGCCGCGTTGCCGGCCGCGCTCTATCTCCTGTGCCACCGCGACGATGAGCGGGTGGTCCTTCTCGTTCTCGGTTGGTGGGCGTGTCTGCGAAAAATGCAGTGCAAGAAAGTCTTTGAACAGTGCATCACCGAGTCGCCGCTCTAAGCCCACCACAAGTCGTACCGCTTCCCTCAGTGTCGATGTCAGGTCGGGCTGCGAGTCCAGGAAGCGGCGTATCTGCTTGGCGATCCGGTCCTCTTCCCGCCTCTCCAGTTCCAGGAGCACGTGCTCTTTGGTGGGGAAGTGAAAGAAAAAGGTGCCGTGTGCGACTCCGGCGGCCGTCACGATCGCGCTGACGTCCGCAGCGGCGATGCCCGACCGTTTGAACTCGGCGATGGCGGCGCCCATCAAGCGTTCTTTGGTCTGCAGGCGCTTGGCGTCCCGCGCTGACGGCCTGTCCAACGTTGCCATACCCTCTGTCCCTCTTGATGTTACGACGGCGACACTATCGCCAACACCGCCAAGGTAATTGACTTCAGTCAGATTCCTACCTTAGATGACACCAACGGCTATCTGTCCTGAGGAGCTGAGATGGCGCTGGAGCAGTTCAACTTGACGGGCCAGGTCGCGATCGTCACCGGCTCGGGGAAGGGAGTCGGCCAGGGCATCGCGCGGGTCTTGGCGGAGGCCGGCGCAACGGTGGTTGGTACGGCCCGCACCGAGTCTGACATCGTGGCGACCATCGCGGGCATCGAGAAGGCAGGCGGCAAGGGCGCAGTCTGGATCTGATGCCCGGCTCGTTGGAGAAAATGATGGAGGCGACCCCGCTTCACCGCCTCGGCGACGTGGAGGACCTCGGACGGCTGACGGTGTATCTGTCCACGCGTGACTGCTATGCCACCAACGCGGTCTTTCACGTCGACGGCGGCATCGACTCGAACAACTCACCGCTTCCGATACCCGACTACTGAGAAGAATGATGCGCACAGTCATCCAGTTCTCCACCGGCAACGTGGGCCGGCATTCGTTGCGGGCGATCATCGGGCGGCCAGATCTGGAGTTGGTTGGGGTACACGCCTCAAGCCCCGGCAAGGTCGGGCGCGACGCTTGCGAACTATGCGGGCTGGAGCAACCAACGGGCGTCATCGCCACAGACGATATCGACGCACTGGTCGACCTCGATGCCGACTGCGTGGTCTACACGACTCAGGGCGAAACGCGGCCGATGGAGGCCATCGAGCAGATGACGAAGTTCCTGGCGGCTGGCACGAACGTGGTTGGCACGTCACTGGTCTGGCTGGTCGCGCCGCGCCATGCCGACAACTGGCTGCGCGAGCCGTTGCAGCGTGCGTGCGAGGCCGGCAACAGCTCGCTGTATGTCAACGGGATCGATCCCGGCTACTCGGGCGACACGCTCGTACACACGGCGCTGAGCCTTGCCACCAGCGTCACGTCGATCACCGTGCAGGAGATCTTCGACTACGGGAACTATGACGACGCCGAGTTTACCGGCAAAGCAATGGGTTTCGGCACTACACCCGATGACGATCCGCCGATGCTGTTTCTGCCGGGGGTCATCACGTCGATGTGGGGCGGGCAGGTGCGAGGCCTCGCGGACAACCTCGGAATCACCCTCGACGACGTGCGCGAGCGCTCCGAACGGTGGTTCGCCCCGCAACGCATCGACTGCACGATGATGACGGTCGAGCCGGGACAGATGGCCGCGGTTCGATTCGCCACCGAAGGCATTCGCGACGGCGAACCGGTGATCACCCTCGAACACGTCACCAGGCTCACCTCAGCCGCGGCGCCCGACTGGGAATTCCCGCCCGGGGGTCACATCGGCGTACACCGCGTCGTGGTGGAGGGCGAACCGCGGGTGGAGCTCAACACGCACGTTTCCCATCCACTGCTTGACTCGACCGATGCCGGCTGCATAGCAACCGCGGCTCGGGTGGTCAATGCGATCGACTGGGTGTGCGGCGCGCCCAGCGGGTTGATCTCCGTCGAGGAGATTCCGGTTTCCGCGACCACGCGTGGCCTCATGTGGGGTAGGTGATCCCCTCACATTCGGCGCCGCCACGTCGTATGTTCGCGGCAATGAGCTTCGACCCCGATACCGCTGCTTCGCCCGCCCTGAAGGTCATCGATCTGGCCGCGCCGCACGCAGACCTCGATGTGCCTGCGGCGCCGACCGTCGCGGTCGGCAGCGCGGATGACTTTGCGCCGGAACTGGCGCAGCGGTGGCTGCAACGAGCGACATTCACGTTGACCGACGACGAGGTCGACGACCGCCGTGTCGTCACCGTGCCGTCGGTGCACGACGCGGTCGCCGAGATTTCCGAGCGCGTGCAGAAGTGGCCGCAGGCGGCGGGTGTCTGCGACGACGTGCTGCGGGTAACGGACCCGGCCGCGCCGGCCTGGAACGGACTCGTCACCGAATCGCTTGCCTACTCGACCTTGCAGTCCGGCAGCGAATTCCGTGACTGGTTGGCCAGGCGGGGTCCGGCATCCGTCCCCAGCCACGCCGAACCGGTTCTCGTTGAGCGCGAGGGTGATTCGCTGACGATCTGGCTGAACCGGCCGGACCGGCACAACGCCTTCTCCACCGACATGCGGCAAGCCCTGCTCGACGCTCTGATGATCGCTCGCGTCGATCCCTCGATTCACGGCGTGACGCTCGCCAGCAGTGGTCCGTCCTTCTGCAGCGGCGGTGATCTCGCCGAGTTCGGGTCATTCGACGACCCGGTCACGGCACATTTCGCCCGCACCCGCCACAGCCCGGCGTACGCACTCGACGAACTCGCGGCGCGGCTCGGCGAGCATCTCAAAGCCCGTGTGCATGGCCAAGTCTTGGGCAGCGGACTCGAGATGGCAGCCTTCTGCGGGCGGGTCGAAGCCGATCGGCATTCCCGGTTCGGGCTGCCGGAACTCGCCCTGGGCCTGATTCCCGGTGCTGGCGGCACCGTCAGCATCACCAGGCGGATGGGCCGGTGGCGCACCGCCTATCTGGTGCTGTCGGGCCGGACAATCACTGCGGAAACGGCCCTGGCGTGGGGCCTGGTTGATGCTGTCACAGAATGACCACATGGGTTCGCTCACGCTTCCGGCAGGTGTGCTGGCCCGTGCGCGCGAAGTAGCCGCCGTCGTTGAGCGTCGCATCGCTTCGCTCGGTGGCCGCGATTTTCGCGTCGACGCCGAGGAACTGCTCACCGGACGGGCCGCCCTGTTGGGACTGCCGTCACCGTCGCGCGCTTCCGCGGGCGGGGCCAGCAGACTGCTCGCCGCGGCCGACGGATGGTGTGCGTTCACACTGAGCCGCGCGGACGACTTCGACGCCCTCCCCGCGCTGCTGGAGATGCCCCACATCGCCGGCGATCCCTGGGAACACTTGGCTGCAAGTATCGCCGGCCGTCGCGCGGCAGAGATCGTGGCCCGTGCCCGGCTGCTCGACTTGCCCGCCGCTGTTCTGGGCGAAATCGCTGCCGGCGAGCCGGAAGTCGAGCGTCAGACCACGCCGTCGAAGCGGCCGATCAGGGATCTTCTGGTGGTGGACCTGTCGTCGATGTGGGCCGGTCCGCTGTGCGGTCGCCTGCTTGCCGCTGCCGGAGCGACAGTCGTCAAGGTCGAAACACCGGCCCGTCCCGATGGTACCCGTGGCGGTGTGCGGGACTTCTTCGACTGGATGAATGCCGAGAAGCTCTGCTATGCAGGCGATTTTGCTCCCCTCGTGCGCGCTGCCGATGTGGTGATCGAAGGGTCGCGGCCGTCGTCGCTCGCCCGCCGTGGGCTGGCCGCCAACCAGGTGCCTGCCCGCCCGGGCCGGATCTGGTTGCGGGTAAGCGGATATGGGCCCGCCCATCCGGAGAGGATCGCGTTCGGCGACGACGCCGCGGTGGCCGGCGGACTGGTGATGGGAGGAGACGACGAACCAGTGTTCTGCGGTGACGCGATCGCCGACCCGCTGTCCGGATTGACGGCCACCGCAGCCGTGCTCGACGCGTTGGTGAGCGGGGGCGGGGTACTCATCGACGTGTCGATGGCTGCGGTCGCGGCCACCTACGCGGCGTTGCCGGACACGGGGGTCGTCGACTGTGAGAGCCGACTCCCGACGATCACTGCGCGCGCTCAGGGGCTCGGCGCGGACAATCTGCGTGTCGGGGACATTGTCGAATCACGGCTCGCCGCATGCTGATTCGGCATGCCACTCTGCTCGACGGGCGTGTCGCCGACATCCGCCTTGCCGAACGAATCCTCGAGGTCGCCCCAGTTCTCAGACGCCAGCCGGGCGAAACCGCCCTCGACGCCCGGTTCGGCACCGTGCTGCCGGGTCTGCACGACCATCACCTGCACCTTCGAGCCGCCGCCGCGGCACTCGGATCGGTGATGGTTGGCCCTCCTGTGGTGCGCACCGAGGGCCAGTTCGAGACGGTCGTTTCCGCCGCTCAGCCAGCCGACGACGGCTGGATTCGCGCCGTCGGGTACCACGAGTCAGTTGCGGGGGAACTGGACCGCACGAGACTCGACGCGCTGCAGGCGCTGACGCCGCTGCGGATCCAACATCGCAGCGGTGCCTTGTGGATTCTCAACTCGGCGGCGCTGGCGCACATCGGTCATCCAGACCACCCCGACGGACGAATCCGTAGCGACGATCGTCGGCTGAGCGAAGCGATACCGCGCCGTCAGCCCGACTTGCCGGCGCTGAGCCGAGAGCTGGCCCGCTACGGCGTCACCGGCGTCACCGATGCCACGCCGGACCTGCAGCCCGACGAGATCAGCTCTCTCACAGCGGCTTTCGGACAGCACGTGCATTGCCTGGCCCCCGGTAAGAAGATCCTGCATGACGATACCCTCGACCTTGACGGGCTCACCGGATGGATCGCTGGATGCCATGCCGCCGACGTGCCGGTCGCAATCCACTGCGTCACCGCCGCACAACTCGTCGTTGCCAGCGCCGCGTCGCGTGCAGCCGGCGTGCATCCGGGCGACCGGATCGAGCACGCCGCGATCGTGCCGGACGTGAGCGCGCTCGCGGCACTCGGCGTGACGGTGGTGACGCAGCCCAACTTCGTCGGCGAACGCGGCGAGCAGTATCTCAAGGACGTCCCAGCCGGCGAACACGAACAGCTGTGGCGGCTTGCGTCGCTTATCCGGGCCGGCATTCCCGTAGCGGGCAGCACCGACGCCCCGTTCGGTGCACTCGACCCGTGGGCCGCGATGCGCGCCGCCGTCACTCGCGCCACGGCGTCGGGCCATGTCATCGGACCCCGCGAGCGCGTCGATGCCCGTCAGGCGGTCCGGATGTTCGTGGGTGCGGCAGATCACCCCGCAGAACCACGCCGCATCGAGCCCGGCCAGCCGGGTGACGTGTGCGTGCTGTCGGTGCCGCCGGACGAGGCGTTACGAACGTTGGCCTCTGACATGGTGGTCGCCACCGTCGTCGACGGAAATCCGCTAACAGTCGACCGATGACGCCGTATTCTGCCGGAGTGCCGAATCGAAACGTTGCGCTTGCTGCAGCGGCATTGCTCGCTGCCGGTGCCGCTGCGTGTTCCTCGGACGAGCAGCCGAACCATCCGAGCCAGGCGTCGGTGACCATCAACGGCAACACCGTCGCGAGTCAAAAGTCGGTCAGGTGCGCCCAACAAAACTGGTATTGGACGATTTCGATCGGCGACCAACAGGTCTCCGGAGTCAAGGCGATGGTCAACAAGACCGATGACACGTTCACTGCGCAATCCGTGCACATCACGAATTTGGGCGGGTTCACCGGCACCTACTCCAACGGCGACGGCCACGATGCTTCGGCGAGCTTCAGCGCCGACACGTTCACCATCACCGGCACCGCCAACGGCTACAACACCTACCAGCCGAGCGAACCCGCAACGGCGAAGTTCAAGATCGTGGCGACCTGCTGACCCTTTTGCTCTCCGCGGCGCAACTCATCGCTTATTGCGGCGTACGTCTTTGAACGGCACACCCCGGTCAGCCGCATACTCCCGCGGAAAGCCCAGCACCCGTTCGGCGATGATGTTGCGGGCGATCTCGGTGGTCCCACCGCCCAATGACGCGGTCTGTCGCGACAGAAAGCGCTCACCGTAGCGGATGAGCCCGTCACCGGTGTCGACGACGCCGCCACTACCCGCGATCGTCATCGCGGTGTCCATCTCGAGCTGATGGGTCTCGGCGTGCGTGATGCGGATGATGGAGCCCGCGGCCGGCGGAAGCGAGCCGTCGTTGACGCCGTGGTAGACGTGGTCGATCAGCTGCTCCTGCACAGCACGGTGCACCAGCGAGCGGCCCGCCATCTCCTGCAGTCGTTCGTTGTCGGGTTGTCCCAGCGCCTGCAGCAGCGCCGCAAAGTTCACCGGTACGTCGGTGGTCCCTTCGGCGCCGATCCCGCTGGCGAACTCCGAGCCGCCGCCGACCGCGCGACGTTCGTGGTAGAGCTGCCGCGAAGCGACATCCCAGCCCTTGTTCACCTCGCCGACGACCGCGTCGTCGCCGACCTCGAGATTGTCGAAGAACTCTTCGCAGAACTCTTGTGAACCGTTGACCTGCTTGATCCGTCGCAACGTGATGCCGGGGCTGTCGATGGGCACCAGGAACATCGTCAAGCCTTCGTGCTTGGGCACGTTCCAGTCGGTGCGGGCCAGCAGGAGTCCATAGTCGGCGGCGAAGGCACTGGTACTCCACGTCTTCGCGCCGTTGATCACCCATTTGTCCCCGACACGGTCAGCGCGTGTGATGACGCCGGCCAGATCCGATCCGCCGCTCGGCTCGGACAGCAGCTGCACGAGCACTTCGTCGCCGCGGATGGCAGCCGAAACGTGTTGGCGTTTCTGCTCTTCGGTGCCGGTGTCGAGGATCGTCGCGCAGCAGATCGTGAAGGTCGGTGTGTTCAGGATGATCGGCATCTCGTAATTTCGGCTCTCGGCGTCGAACGCCTTCTGGTACGAGATGGGCAGTCCCTGGCCGCCGTATTCGCGGGGGAAGCAGATGCCGGCGAATCCGCCTTCGTAAAGACGCTTCTGGAGCTCGCGGGCCCGCAGCCAGGGCCCCTCTTCGCCGCGCTCGACACCGGGCGGCTTGGCCGGATCGATAGCCGGCATGTTGGCGGCCAGCCACGACTGGGCCCGGGTCGCGAACTCGTCCACCGACTCCGTCGTCGGCGGCGACGTCGATGAGCCGCTTGCGCGAAGAGAATCAGATTCCGTCTCGGTCATGAGGCGGGCTCCAACTCCTGGGTCAGCGCGTACACACGCAGGTTGTGGTCTTCGGGAGTGCCTAACATCGAGCGGTACAACGTGACTCGGCGCAGAAACAGGTGAAGGTCGTGCTCCCATGTGACGCCGATGCCGCCGTGCAGTTGGATGCAGTCCTGCACCATGGCGGGGGCGTGCTCGCCGACGTAGGACTTCGCCACGCTGACCGCCATGTCGGCATCCGGCGACCGCGCGGCAACCTGCGCAACCGCGGCTCTGGTAGTGGCCCGGCAGGCCTCCAGCCAAATTTTCAAGTCGGCGAAGCGGTGTTTGAGTGCCTGGTACGACGCCAGCGGCCGGCCGAACGAATACCGGTCGAGCGCCCACTGAATCGTGAACCCCACGACCGTTTCGAGGACGCCAACCACCTCTGAGCACTGAAGCACCGACGCGACGTGGCTCTGGCGTTGGATCAACGCGGGCGTCTGCGCAGCTGTGCCGACCGCCGCCGACGCGTCGACCTCGACCCCATCCAAACCGACTCGAGCGTAACGCTTTACCAGATCAACAGAGGGTTGTGCCTCGACGGTTACGCCGGACGCGCCCGTCGGCACCAGGAACTGGCCGATCCCGTCGTCGGTACGGGCGACAACGAGCAACACGTCGCTCTCCGCACCGGCCTCCACGCGGTCCTTGACGCCGTCGAGCCGGAAACCCGTGCCGGTGGGCCTCGCCGTCACCGTGGGTTCCGCAGGCGCCCAGGCCTTTCCAGGCTCGTATACCGCCCACGACGCCACCGACTCGCCGGACATCAGCGTCTCGATCACCGTCGCGTGCGCACCGCCTGCTTCAACCAGCCCCGCGAGCACGATGCTCACCGGATGCAGCGGCCCCGGTGCCACCGACTTGCCGATCAGCTCGGCGATCAGCGCCAGGTCTTCGAGCCCATTGCCCGAGACGCTTCCGCCGCCAAGTTTCTCGGGCACCAGCAGGCTGCCCCAGCCCAATTCGGCTGCGCGCCGCCACCATTCGGGCTCGAACGACATGCCGGCAGCGTGAAGCTCGCGGACCCTGCCGAGCGACGCCTCCTTGTCCAGGAACGCCTGGGCCGTCGACGCGAAGAGCAACCTCTCCGGCGACGGGTGGCTCACGCCGGTACCGGGCTCGGGATCTTGAACAGCTTCATCATGTTGCCGCCCATGATCTTTGCCTTGTCCTCCTCAGGCAGGCCCTCCAGGTCGTCGACGAACCTGATGGGATCCGCCATCCCCTCCGGATGCGGCCAGTCCGAGCCGAACACCACCCGGTCGGTGCCCATCGTCTTGGCGATGTTGATGAAGTTGTCCTCCCAGAACGGGGTGATGTAGACGCATCGCTTGAAGCCCTCGACGGGATCCTCCGGGAACGAGTGCGGCATCTTTGCGTAAACGTCCTTGAACTGCTTGAACAGGTACGGCACCCAGTCGGCGCCGTTCTCGATCGACAGAATCCGCAGATCCGGGTTGCGGTAGAGCGCGCCGTGACAGACCAACGCGGCCATCGCGTCCTCGATCGGCCGCTTGCCCATCGCGACCATGCGGAACGCCGTCGGCTTGAACGGCAGGTATTCCTCGGCCGGCTCCCACACGTTGAGGAACTCGGCGTACCCGCTGTCGGAGGCGTGCATCGACACGGGGATGCCGGCTTTGACGCACGCCTGCCAGAACGGGTCGAACTCCTCGAGGCCAAACGAGCGGCTGCCGCGGTAACCCGGTACCGGCGCCGGGCGCACGAGCACGGTTTTCGCTCCGCGCTCCAAACACCATTCGAGTTCTTCGAGGGCGCGGTCGACGATCGGCAGTGTGATCACCGGGGTGGCGAAGATCCGGCCCTCGTAGTCGAACGACCACGTCTCGTACATCCATTGGTTCAGCGCATGAATGACGTCGTGCGTCATCTCCGGCTGGTCCTTCATCCGCTCCTCGACAAGGCTGGCCAGCGTCGGGAACATCAGCGCGTAGTCGATACCCAGTTCGTCCATCACCTCGAGGCGGGGGCCCGGCTCGCGGAAGGCGGGGATGGACTCGATCGGCTTGCCCAGCACTTCGCGGTAGGTTTTGCCGCCGCTGCCGTGGCGGAAGTACTCCTCCTGGGCGCCGGGTCGGGCCACTTTCTCGAACGTGGGGTTGGGGATGTAGTCGCTGATGTGGCCTCGGACGACGATTTTCGTGCGGCCGCGGACCTCGACGTAGTCGATGACGTTCTTGCGGTTGTCGGGCAGGAATTTGGTCAGCGCGTCCTTGGTCTCGTACATGTGGTTGTCGGCGTCGAAAACCGGGAAGGGCAGCTCGCGTGATGGCATGACCGTCTCCTGAGAGTCGCGTTATTCCGAAGTGGTAATGACGTTACCACGCTTGGTTGCGGGTGCGTCACCGGGGGTCAGCGGTTCTCGTGGGCGAGCCCCCGCGCACAGAACTCGTAGATGTGGTTGGCGTCGATCGGCACGCCGTTGAGCTCTGCGCCCAGCGCTCGCAGCCGCATCGCCCCAAGCACCGTCTGCAGGATCAGCGCGGCCGTCGTGTCGACTTCCAGATCGGCGCGGAAGCTGCCCTCGGCGATGCCCTGGTTGAGGATGTCTGCGATCAACTGGTGCAGCGGCGAGAGCACGCGCGCGTATTCACGGGGCAGAATCTCGGCCAGTCGGTCGTTGTACGACGTCAGCCCACGGTTGATGCTGTCCTGAGTGGTGGATTCCGCTGGGGCGCAGATGCGGTCGATCAACACGCGCAACGCCGCCGCCGCGTCCTCGCCCGCGGTCTGCTCGCGCCATTTCTTGGTCGATTCGGCCATGATCTTGTCGATCAGCGCCAGCAGCAGTTCGTCCTTCGTGGAGAAGTGCTGGTAAAACGACCGCAGTGAGGTCTTCGAGCGCTCCACCACCTCGAGCACGGTGAAGTCCGAGCGTCCGGTTTCGCCGAGGATCGACAATGCCGACTTCATGAACCGGCTGGCTCGCGACTCGGTGTCGAGGTCTGCAGTGCGTCCAGTCGGCTTCGCCATGAGAATGACGTTACCGGTTTTGCAGAGGCGTAGGTACTGTGTTGCTTCGTGACGACGAATTCCGCACAGACCCAATGGACGGTCGAGGGCTTGCTCGGGTTGTTCGATGTGCAGTCGGACGGCCCGGACCACTACACCGCAGCCACGGGTATCGCCGGTGACGACGAGCGTCAGGTGGTGGAAGGCACCCAGGTGCTCGCTCAGGCGATTGTCGCTGTGGCCAAGCGGTTTCCGGACAAGTCGGTGCGATCCGCCCACGCGGTGTTCTCCCGGGCGGTGCTGGGAACGGCCCCGGTCGAACTGCTCATCGATGTCGTCCACGAAGGACGCTCGACCGCCACCGCCCTGGTCACGGCCCAGCAGAACGGGAAGCGCTGCATCACGATGACGTTGTTCACCGATGTGCCATCGGAAGACGTGATCCGCCATCAGTTGCCGCGGCCGCAGGTCGCTCCGCCGGCCGACGCCAACTACTCGGAGATGCCGATGGTCGGGCGTGAATTGCGACTCGTCGACGTCGTCGACGTGAACAGCCCCGACGAGGTCGGGCCGCCGGAGCTGTACGCGTGGCTGCACTACGAGCCGATCCCGGCGCGTGACGACCTCGCTAAGGCGCTGATCGCATATTTCACTGGCCACCTTGGTATCTCGACCACGATGCGGGCGCACGAGGGCATCGGCACCAGCCAGGCACACCTGACCGTGTCCACCGCTCCGATGACGATCTCGGTCAGCTTTCACGAACCCGTGCGGTGGACCGGCTGGCTGCTGTACACGCACGAGAGCACGCAGGTGGGCGCGGGCATGTCATACGTTCGGGGCGCGGTGCACACCGAGGAGGGCGAACTCCTCGCCTCCTTCTCGCAGGACGCCATGATCCGTCCGTTGCGGACCAGCGACACCGTGATCAAGGAGAAGTCGCGGCTCTAGAACGTTGCGATTTCGGCGCGCAAGTCGACGCTCACCGTAGTGACGCTCACCGTAGGTCCTCGCGCCGAAATCGCGCGCGCAGCTCACGCTTGAGCACCTTGCCGTAGCTGTTCTTGGGTAATTCGTCGACGAACTCGTAGCGCTTGGGCCGCTTGAACCGCGCGATGCGCTCCAGCAGGTGCGCGTCCAAATCGGCCGGGTCCACTGCTCCGACGATGAACGCGACGACGATCTCCCCCCATTCGTCATCTGGTGCGCCCATGACAGCCGCCTCGGAGACTGCGGGGTGCTTGATGAGCACCTCTTCCACTTCGCGGGGGTAGATGTTGCTGCCGCCGCTGATCACCACGTCCTTCGAGCGGTCGCGCAGTGTCAGATAGCCGCGCGCGTCGAACGAGCCCATGTCGCCGGTGTGCAGCCAACCGTCTTTCAGCGTGGCGGCGGTGGCCTCGGGGTTGTTCCAGTAGCCCGACATGACAACGTCTCCGCGGCAGACGATTTCGCCGATCTCGTCGGTATCGGCCGATATACCGTCGGGGCCGAGCACTGCGACATCCACCCCTGACCGGGCGTAACCTACCGACCCCAGGATCGCATCGTCGTCGGTCAGATGATCAGCTCGCCGAAGGCCGGTGATCGTCATCGGTGCCTCGCCCTGGCCGTAAAGCTGCGTGAAGATCGGCCCGTACGCGGCCATCGCTTTCTTCAGTTGCTCGACGTACATCGGGCCGCCGCCGTAGACGACCGTATTGAGGTTTCGCGGTCGCGGCCTGCCCGTCTGCACCAGACGTTGGACCATCGTCGGTGCCAGGAACGCGCTGCAGCCAGGATGGTGGTCGCACAGGTCGAGAAACTCGTCGGGCTCGAAAGCCCCTGACTCCGGGATGACTTGTCGCGCGGCGCGCAACACATAGGGCGGGATGTACAGCCCCGAGCCGTGCGACATCGGTGCGCCGTGGACGAGGCTGGAGATCTCGTCCGGTGAGTCGAAGTCGGCGAGATGAGCGACGGTCATCGCCATCAGGTTCCGATGCGAGAGCATCGCGCCCTTCGACCGGCCCGTGGTTCCGCTGGTATAGAAGAGCCATGCCAGCGTCGACGGATCCGTGGTCGGGGCAGTGCAGGGCGTGGCGTCGAACCACCGCGAATACGATTCGGAGCCGATGGTTTCAATCGCGGTGCCGGTGACAGCAGCGAGGCCCGGGGCGATCTTGGGTGATGCGAAGACCTGCGCAACGCCGGCATCGTCGATGATCTGCAACATCTCTCGCGGATGCAGCTTGTAGTTGACCGGGACGACGACGCATTCCGCCGCCCAGATCCCGAACATCAGCTCGACGATCTCTGGGCGGTTCTCGCTGGCGATCGCGATCCTTGCGCCCGAGCCGGCGAGCCGAAGTAGCGAGGCCGCGAGACACAGTGCGCGGTCGCGCAACTCGCGCCACGTGAGCAACAGGCGTTCGCCGTGGTAGACCGCGCCGCGATCGGGAAACCGCGAGGCCGCCTGGGTCAGCAACGAGAAAAGGTTCAACGGGCGACCCACTCCGAGTTCAACGCGAAGTCCGACAGGTACTTCGTCGAACTCCAACCGCCATCCACCACGATCGTCTGGCCGTTGATGAAACTGCCTCCGTCCGAACACAAGAACGCGATCGTGCTCGCGACATCCTCGACTCGCCCGAGCCGTGGGTAAGGTGTCATCTCCTTGTTGATCTTGCGGAACCGCTCGTCCTCGAGGCGCTGCGCCACCATCGGTGTCAGTGTGACCCCGGGTGCCACCGCATTGCACCGGATGCCCTGCGGTCCGTACTGGCAGGCGATGTGGGTGGTGAGTGCGGTCAGACCACCCTTGGCGGCGGAGTAGGCGCCACCACGCAGACCCCCGACCACCGCGAACGTCGACGTCACGTTGATGATTGCCGAGCCTGCTTCCATGTGACCGATGACGTCGCGCGCCAGGCGAAACGGTGCCCGCAGCATCAGATTGAGGAAGTAGTCCAGCGTGTCGTCATCGGTCTCGTGCAGCGGCTTCGGGCTGCCCACGCCGGCGTTGTTGACCAGGAAGTCGATCCGGGCCCATCGAGCGACGGCCTCGTCGACGATGCGCCGGGGAGCGTCGTCGGCGGTCAGATCGATCGCCAGCGTCGCGATCTGGTCCGGCACCGCAGCCCGCAAATCCGCGAGCCTGTCTTCGTCGCGGCCGACGCCTAGGACCGCCATGCCCGTTCCTGCGAGCTTGACGGCGCACCCGAACCCGATGCCGCTGCTGGCGCCCGTCACGATCGCTACCTTCATGCTTGCCCCTCAACTCTGCTCTTCGCGCGAGCGCTCATCGCCGATCAGTCTCGCTCGAATCTCGTGCTTCAAGACCTTGCCCGCGTCGTTCTTCGGCAGTGACTCCCAAACCACCACTTGCTCAGGTGTTTTGAACCTCGCGACGCCTTCAGCCGCGAGGAAATCCGCAAGTGCGGCGGTGTCGGGCGCGAGAGTGTCCCTGGGGACGATCACGGCACAGGCCCGCTCGCCTGTGCGGGCATCCGGCAGTCCGACGATCGCGATCTCCGCGATTCCGGGATGGCGGGCGAGGATGTCCTCGATCTCCTTCGGCGAGATGTTTTCGCCGTGCCGGATGATGATGTCCTTAGCGCGGCCCGTTACGACGAGGTATTCGTCGTCGACCCAGCGGCCGAGATCACCGGTGCGGAAGTAACCTTCGGCGTCGAAGGCGTCGGTGTCGTCCTCTGGGTGGAGGTAACCGACCAGCATCTGCGGACCGCTGGTACAGATCTCGCCTTCGCCCTCCGGTGCCCAGGGGTGCGGTGCGAGCTTGATGGCGGCGATGCCGGCGCGGCCGTCCGTATCCGCCGCGTGGTCGACATCCCCGGGTTGGAGCGCGCCAACAGTGGTGACAGGCACTTCGGTCGAACCGTAGACACGGGTCACGACGGCCGGGGCGAAATACGATGCGGCCCTGCGGATCAGCGAGGGCGATACGGATGCACCACCGCAGATGAACACCTTGAGATCAGGGAGGCGTGTTCCGCCGTGCTCAGCGGCCGTGAGCAGCTGCGCGAGGAACGGCGTGGCCCCTGCCATGTGGGTACAGCGTTCCCGCTCCATCAGCCCGACGGCGTCCTCGGCGTTCCAGCGCTCCATGAGCACCGCCGTCGTACCGAGCAACAGCGGGCATTCGAATGCGTAGATGGATCCCCCGATGTGGGCGACCGGGGACGGCACCAGGAACCGGGCCCCGGGCTCAACCAGCCAGTGGTCGCGGATCTGGCAGATCAGCGCATGAATCGAGTTATGGCTATGCAGAACGCCTTTGGGTCGGCCTGTCGTCCCCGACGTGTACAGGACCATTCGCACGGCGTCGGGATCGAGGCTGGGCAACTCGTGCATGTCCTGCTCGTCGAGCAACACGGTATACGGCAGGTGATCCGTGGCCGCGCCGCGCACTACCACCACCTGCGGCGGTGACTTCATCTGCGCGGTCACGCGCGCCAGCATCGACGCGTAGTCATAAGCGCCGAACCTCTCCGGCACGAAGATCATTCGGCTGTCGGCGTCGGCGAGGATGAAGGTCAGTTCGCGGTCCCGCAACGATGGCAGTATCGGGTTGACCACCATTCCGGCCAGCGTCGCGGCGTGGTAGACCACGGCTGCTTCATGCCAGTTCGGCAGCATGAAGGAAACGACGCTGCCCACAGGCATCCGCGAGATCATCTGGTGAGCCAGCGCAGTCGCGCGGGCATGCAGGGTGCGGCAGTCGACACGAATGTCGCCGTCGACCATGGCAACACGCGTCGGCGTCCTCAGCGCTGCGTCGCGAAGGGAGTCCGCCAGCGTGGAGCGGACCCACAGCCCACGAGCGTAGGCGTCGGTTGACCGCTTCTCGTCGAGCCGCGCGCTCACGTCCTCACCCGTCGCAGTGTCATCGAATGCCGGAACCGGGACGAGGGATGAGTGTTGACAGTGACCTGTGCGATCTCCCCGTCGGATGTCTTGTAGGTGCGCCGCATCTGTAGGGCGGCGGACCCCGCGTCTGCGTCGAGAAGATCGGCCAACTCGGGGGAGAGCACGACGGCGTCGATCTCCTGTTGCACCTCGACCACGCTGACGCCGAACAGGTCTTCGATGAGTGGGAAAATGGGGCCGGTGTGGCGTTGTAGCAGGCGGCCCACCGCCGCGAACGAACGGTTGACGTAGTACTCCGTCCGACACACTGGGGCCGCCGCGCCGTCAATTTGCCGGTAGCCGCGCACCGCCAACCACTCCGTGCCGACCGCGAGGCCCGTGCGGGCCGCGATCTCCTCGTCGATCGTGACCATCGCATTGGACTCGATGGTGAGCTGCGCCCCGACGGCGAACGCAAGCAGGTCGTTGATCGACATCACGTCCTGTGCATAGGAATTCGACGCGGGCCGCGGTACCACCAGGGTTCCCGCCCGTGGCCGGGACGCGATGAGGTTGTCGTCTCGCAGGCGCCGCAATGCTTCGCGAATGGTGTAACGGCTGACCGAGAACCGTTCGCAGAGCTCGTGTTCGGTGGGTAGTTGCGACCCAACCGGGTAGACGCCGTCGACGATTTCTTTGCGCAACGTACGCGCCACCTGTAGGTAGCGGTGGTCAGCGTTTGTGATGGTCATCAGGCCCGGCGTACTGCCAGTACGCTGCCGTCGCCGTCAGCCGACACGTACAGCGTGCGGTCGTGTCCGATCGCGATGCCGGCGAACGGGCCCTGCGGGCCGGAGAAGGGCGGCATTCCTTTCAGCGGTTTGGGAACGACGCCCGGCGGTGGTCCGACCGGCAAGCCGGAGGCGATGGTGTGCCGTGTGCGCGTGGTCAGGTCGAACTGGATCAGTTCTCTGGCGCCGGCGTCGACGACATAGAGCTGCCCGTCGGCCACGAGAATCCCTTGGGGGCAATCAAGTTCGTCGAGCACCGTGTCCGCGGCGCCACCGGCAAGCCGTACTACCCGTCCTGCGCCCGATTCGGCCACCAGCGGTGTGCCGTCCAGATCGAAGGCCACACCGACCGGAGCGGACAGTCCAGACGCCAGGGTGTCGACCTTGCCCGCCCGCAGACAGTGCAGACGTCCGGTGCCGAGTTCAGCGAAGACGATCGCCCCGCCAGGCCCGATGGCAATTCCATACAGCTGGTCGAAATCGGTTGCCAGGTATTCGCTTTCGTTGACATCAGGCCGGTAGCGCGCGACCTGCCCGCCCGATGTCGTCACGACGAATTCGCCGGCGCCGGCCGCCGTCACGCCCCGCAGAAAGCCGGGATACCCGGGCGAGAACAGCATGCCGACTGTTCGCAGCGTCGAGTCAGGTTGCGCGACATAGAAATACGTACCGTCGGCGACGTAGAGGCGGCCGTCGTCGCCGATCGCAAGGTCAAGCGGCCAGTTCAGGCCGCCGGGGAGCACGGTTCGCGTGTCACCGCCGGGCAAGATCTCGGTGATCTCGCCGGTGAAGTTGGACACGAACAGCCGGTCTCCGACGAACGTGCAGTTGTCCAGCCCGGGAGTGAGCGCAGCCAGCACCGTCCGGTCGCCGCTGCGTGGGTCGATCCGCAGGACCTGACCGCTGGCCACCTGGGTCGACACGATGAATCCCTTGGAGTCGAATTTCACTGAGTCCGGAACTCCGAGATCGCCAGCGACACAATGTGGTTCGCCACCATCCGGGTCGATTCGCCAGATTGCGTTGGCGCCCATCACCGGGAAGTAGAGCAGACCGTCGGGACCGACATCCATCGCATTTGGCGACGGGACGTCCTCGAGTAGTACACGGGGCGGGCCGCCGCACAGGTCCATCTCCAACAGGCGGCCACCCTCGCGGCATTCGCCGATGAAAAGCCGTCCGTCGTGGAACGTGATGCCGTTAGCGGACGGAACGTCGTCGCGCAGCACACGTGCGCGTCCGCCGGTGTCCAGCACGCTGACCCGGCCGTCCATCACCTCGGTGGCATATAGGTTGCCTTGAGGGTCGAACGCTACGTCGTCGGGCGCGATGATGTCGCCGCCCTTGGCGCTCACGGTGTCCAGCCGACCGCTTTGCAAGTCGAGTGCGCTGATCTGGCTGCCCGTCACCTGCGCCACGTACACCCGCCCGTCGGGTCCGGTACGCAGACCGTTGGCGCCGTACAGCCGGCTGGGTCCCACAACCCGCTGGACTTGCCATCCGGCGGCGACGTTGGGTGACGTTACTGCCGTGTACCGGCTTTCACGCAATAACACAGTCGGACGTTATCAAGCTGCGGTTGTCCAGACAATAGTTCGCCGAAGCGCTCGTCTTTCTCTTGACGTACCTGAAACCGCTGCGGAATTATGTTCTCTGTCTGCTAGACCTCGAAATTTAGTCCGGACAATATATGGCTTCGCTTTCTGGCCGGGTCGCCGTGGTGACGGGCGCCAGCCGAGGCATGGGCAAGGGCATCGCCTTGGCTCTTGCGGACGAAGGCGCCACTGTCTACGTCACCGGTCGGACGGTCACGTCCGGTCTCCATTCTCTGCCCGGCACCGTTGGCGACACAGCAGCGGAAATCGACGCCCGTGGTGGCACCGGCATTGCGGTCCGGGTCGATCATGCGAACGACGATCAAGTCGCGGCGCTATTCACGCGGGTCGAGCGGGAACACGGCCGGCTTGACATCCTGGTCAACAACGCGTTCTCGCTGCCCGAGGACCTCACGGTACCCGCACCTTTCTGGGAGAAGCCGCTCTCCGACTGGGAGATGGTCGACGTCGGCGTGCGCTCCAACTTCGTCGCTGCGTGGCACGCCGCGAAGTTGATGGTGCGTCAACGGTCGGGCCTGATCGTCGCGACGTCGGGTTACGTCGGGGTCACCTACACCTACGGAGTCGTCTTCGGCACCGCGAAGTCCGCGGTAGATCGGATGGCGCACGATATGGCCGTCGAGCTGAAGCCGCACAATGTCGCCTCCTTATCGTTGTGGCTCGGTTTGACCTTCACCGAGCGCGCCGAACGAAGCCTGGGGCGAAACCCGGAGATGACCTTGCAGACGGTCACCGACCCCGATGTCGGCTCATCCGTTGAATTTCCGGGGCGTGTGATCGCGGCCCTCGCCAATGATCCGGACATCGTCAGGCGATCGGGCGGTACGTTCATCGCCGCCGAACTTGCATGCGAGTACGGCGTGACCGACGTCGACGGATCGGTTCCGCCTTCCCTCCGCGGACAACGGGGCTCGCCGATTTGGCCGCCGGTTTAGGAGAAGCCGATGACTATCGATTCCGACAGCCATAGCAGGGTTCGTCAGTTGCTGGATCGCCAGGAAATACTCGACTGCCTGATCCGGTTCAGCCGCGGGATGGACCGCGTTGATCGGGCGCTCGTTCTGTCGGCATTCCATCCCGATGCCGTCATCTCCGCGGGTGACTTTGTCGGTGCGCCTGAGGCGTTGTGCGACTGGGCGTTTGCCATGCATGAGGGCCAGTCGGCCACCCATCACAACCTGCTCAACCACACCTGCGACATCGACGGCGACGTCGCTCACACCGAAACTTACTTCCTGTTCGCCGCGCGCAATCGCGACGAAACGAACTGGCTGGCCGGCGGACGCTACATCGACCGCCTCCAGAGGCGTCATGGGACATGGCGAATCGCCCTGCGCACCAATGTCATCGAATGGTCTGGCCTGCTTCCGACGATGCCCATTCCGTTCGCGGATGTTCCAGATATCCACCTCAACGGTGCTCCATCGCGGAACAGAAACGATCCCTCCTATCAACGGCCGCTAACCAACAAGCGCAGGCCTACTTGAAAACGTCTCGCTGTCGTCGTCGCGCGTCGAGCCGATCGAATTATCTGCGAGAAAAGCCATCTGCCCAGGGTGTGCAGCGGCGATCCCCGCGGCTCAGCCGGGCCAGGCAGTTGCGGAAATCTCCGAGCGGTGAGTACATCGAGGTCGGCCGTATTCATGTCCAGACAATAGCTTTGTCTGACGCCATGCTCCCACTTGACTCAGCTATAAGCGCTGGGGAATCATGTTCTCTACCCTGTAGAGTGCAATATTTTGTCCGGACAATATATCAGTACCCGGTGAAAGCGGGTTATGAAGGAGAAACTCCTGGATTTCGACGGCCGCATCGTCGTGGTCTCGGGCGCGGGCGGTGGCGGCATCGGGACCACCGTCACACGGATGGCTGCCGAGGCAGGCGCGACGGTCGTCGCGGTCAGCAGGTCGAAGGAGAACCTCGACGAGCACGTCACCCCACTTGCTCAGCAAGGGCTGTCGGTCGTGCCGGTTGCCGCCGACGCGTCGACCGACGACGGCATCGGCACAGTGATCGAACGCGTCCGCCACTCAAAGGGCACGCTGCACGGACTCGTCAACGTCGCGGGTGGAGCAGCACCATCGACCTGGATGCCGTCGACCCGGGTCAGTCGCGCCGACTGGCGCGAAATCTTCACAGCGAACCTCGAGACCGCGTTCTTCGTGAGCCAGGCCGTCGCCGCGGAACTCATTTCACAAGAGTTGCCTGGGTCCATCGTGTCGATCTCGTCGATCAGCGGCATGAACACCGCACCGTTTCACATCGCGTACGGTACTGCCAAGGCCGCGATTGCGGCGATGACCCGCACCATGGCCCTCGAACTGGCGCTGCCGGGCATTCGAGTGAACGCCGTAGCGCCCGGCGTCACCGAGACCGCCGCGTCGCGTACCTATGTCGACGATGATCCCGACCGGGACCGGCGAGCCATCGCGATGGGCCGGCGCGGACGGCCGGAGGAACAGGCCGCGGTGATCCTGTTCCTCCTATCGGACCTGTCGAGCTACATCACGGGCCAGACCTTGCTCGTCGACGGCGGACTGGACCTCAAGTGGAGTCATCTGGCCGCCGACAATACCTCGCTGTTCCTCAAAGACGAATCGTTCCGCGCGGCGATAAAGGAGTTTTGATGACCGATACCGGAATCGAAGCGGCAGGGGAGCTTTCGGAGCCGCTGACGATCGGCGTAGAGGCGTACATTTCTGAGGAATACGCTCGCGCAGAACGCGAGCATTTCTGAGGAATACGCTCGCGCAGAACGCGACAGACTCTGGCGGAAAGTCTGGCAACAGGTCGGACGCGTGGAGGAGCTGCCCGAGGTTGGCAGCTACCTCACGTACGGCATTCTCGACGACTCGGTCATCGTCGTGCGCACTGGACCCAATGAGTTCAAAGGCCATCACAACGTCTGCATGCACCGGGGCCGTCGGCTCGTCGACATTCCGACTGGCGCCAAGAACGCCTGCGGCAGAACGAGAAAGAGCTTCATCTGCGGATTCCACGGCTGGGCGTACGGATTGGACGGTGCGTGTACGCACATCCGGGAACAGGACGACTGGAAGGGCGCGCTGACACCGGAGAACACCCACCTGACGCCGGTCAACGTGGACACGTGGGGCGGTTGGCTGTGGATCAACATGGATCTCGACTGCCAGCCGCTGATGGACTACCTGTTCCCGGCCGCAAAGATTCTCGACCCGTTCGGCCTGGAGAACATGCGCTACAAGTGGCGCAAATGGCTGAACTTCGACTGCAACTGGAAAGTTGCGCTGGAGGCGTTCAACGAGACCTACCACGTCTACACGACACATCCGGAGTTCAACAGGTTCGGTGAGTTCAAAGGCTGGGCGAAGGCGCAGGGCAAGCACAGCAACATCGGTTACGACGCGCCGAAGGATCTCGAAGCGACCCAGTCCAAGATCCGGCTCGGCACCGGCACCGATCCGCGGGTGTCGACTGCGGAGATGCAGATCTACACGATGGAGGAGACCAACGCCACCACCACGCAGACACTGGTGAACGCGGCCAAGCGGCTCGTCGACGAACTGCCCGAAGGTACTCCGGCCGACAAGGTGCTCGAACACTGGCTGGCCTCCGCGCGCCGCGACGACGAGGCCCGTGGCGTGATCTGGCCGACCATCCCGCCCGACATCCTGGGTCAGAGCGGAACCGCGTGGCAGATCTTTCCGAACTTCCAGATCGGCCAAGGCCTGACGAGCGCGCAGTGCTACAGCGCGCGGCCGGATCCCAGCTATGACCCGAACAAGTGCATC
>JBLNEK010000144.1:0-10453 GCA_050262635.1 Candidatus Sericytochromatia bacterium
TACAAATGTTCGACACATACCGCTTCCAGCAAACGGCATGCAGACGGCCTCTGCCCCAGCGGCACCGCGATGTCGGCCTCCCTGACAAACCACGAGTCTGCGTCGGCGTCGGTGTAGAGGACTACCGTCTCGATGCGTTCGTTGCCCGTTCCTCCCCGGTCGCTTCGCTCTGCTCCGCAAGCGGGCGGCACCCCCGGCCCTCGGGCGTTGAGTTCGGCGACGGCGGTGAGCGCACGCACGGCCGGCTCGCCGCGGTTGACGATGCCGAGCCGCCGAATCCGGTTGTCCACCTTGGTCACCCGCCCATGACGGTGCGGATCGGGGCGATGACGTCCTCGGCCGGCGGGTCGGGCAACGCAATGGTTCGGTATGCGTCGAGCCTCACCACGGTGTTGCCGTCGACATCGTGCACGACGCAGTCGAAGCCGCCGCTGCCGTCGCGGCGCACGGTGGCGACGAGCCCGTCCTGTTCCGTCGGTTGTCCGTTCAGTCGGACCGCGCCGACGTGCAGCGGCAGGGCCAGATGCCCGTCGGTACCCGCCTCGAGCAGCCCGACCGCCTGGAAGCACAGCTCCACCAGTCGCGGGCCCGTCAGCACCGGCCCGTCGACCTGGGGCGGCAGATCCTCGGCGAACCGGGCGGCGGCGCCGTCGTCGTCCTTCCAGGCCGAACCGACCACCTGATAGGCCGGGCCGTGGAAGTACAACCGGTACACTTGCTCGGGGACGAGGATTGAATGACCCTCGGCTGCAGCAGAATTGGTGTCCAGCGACGGCGGGTCGGCGGTCAGCCGCACCGAACCGGTGAAGTGCACGGTGCGCTGTGGCTCGTCGGTGCCGGGTATCTTTCGCTCGGCCGACAGCCGGCAGTCGGCAACGAGGTCGTCGCCGTCGGGGTGCAGCAGCGCAGTGACGGTGATCGTGCGCGGCTCGTCGCGGTAGAACTTCAGTGGCGCACGGAAGTCCACGTTCTCGACGGCGGCGACATGCCAGTCGGGCGCGAGCACCCGGGCGGCCTCCGCGAACGCCTCGATGCCCATCACGCCCGGCAGCACGGCGGTGCCGTCGATGCGGTGGTGGTCCAGGAACGGCCGCTGTGCGGGGTCGAGCATGCTGTGCACCACCAGGCCGTCGTGCACGCTCATCCGCGCCACTTGGTCGAGCATCGGTCCGTCGGCAGCCAGCGCGGACGGGTCGACGCCCCCGGTGCCGGAGAACTCGGCGGCCAGCGCGCCCAGAGCGCCCGCCACCACGACCTCGCGGTCGGGCACGCCGGTGTTCAGTTCATGGCGGATCCATGCGACACCCGCTTCGGCCGGCAGCATGTCCACGCCGGCGGCCGCCATGATCTTCGGGATCGAGCCTCGGGTCGCCATGCCGATGCCGCCCCACGCCGTCCAATCGATCGTCAGCGTCCGCACGTCGGGGCGGGTGCGGTGCAGCCCGGACAGCACCTTGGCCTGCAGGTCGTTGGCCGCGCTGTAGTCGGTCTGCCCGACGTTGCCGAACCGGCCGGCCACCGAGCTGAACGCCACGACGGTTCCCAGCGGTATCTCGCCGAGCGCGCGCAGCACGTTGAACAACCCGTCGGCTTTGACGCCGAGCACGAGGTCGAACTCGCGGGGTTCCTTGTCGGGCAGGGTGTGACTGACCTCGACGCCGGCCGCGTGCACGAGCAGGTCGACGCGCTGCACCTGGTTCAGTGCCTTGCTGACCGCGTCCGCGTCGGTGAGGTCGACGCTGTGGTAATACGCTGTGCCACCTACCCTTTCGACGGCCTGGATCGCGGCGAGCGCCGCTTGCAGGCGTTCGAGGCGTGCGAGCTCCCGCTCGATCAGCACCGGGGTGGGGCGCTGGCCGCCCTGCCGCAACCGGTCGGCGATCTCGGTCTTGAGGCCGTCCCGGTCCTCGGTGTAGCGGCGCAGATCTGGGTCGGCGGGGTCGGGTTCGGGCGTGAGGTCCAGCAGGTGGAACGTGCCGCGGTAGGCGGCGGCCAGGTCTGCGGTGATGGCGGCGACGATGCTGCCGGCGGCTCCGGTGACGACGAACACGGGGTCGCCGGGGACGACGTTCTCGCCCGCCTGCGGGAACGGGCGTTCGGCCAGCCCGACGCCCCAGCGGCGGCCGTCGGCGTAACCGACCTCGACGCAGCCGGGGTCGCGCAGCGTTTCGTCGATCAGAATCTCGGCCAGCGCGGAGGTCTTGCGGCTGGCGGGGAAGTCGACGGCCTTGACCAGCGTTTCTGGCTGTTCACGCTTGTACGCCTTGGCGAACCCCGTCACCGCGCCGCCGAGCGGGCACGTCGCCCCCGCCGTGTCGTAGCCGTGGTAGCCGCCGAGGCGGGTGGCGACCACCAGGAACGGCCGGCGTTCGTACAGCGTCCGCATCGCGAGATAGAGGTTGCGGACACGGCGGTGCAGCGCCTCCCGCCAATCCGCGAGGTCCATGTCATCCAGACGACCCTCGTCGTCCAGCGCCGTCAGCCAGTACACGCCGTCGACCGCGGCGTCGGCAAGCACCGCGGCGACGTCGTCGTACGGATGCACCTCGACCACGTCGACGCCGAGCCTGCGCAGCCGGGTGGTCAGCGCGTCGCCGATGCCGCCGTGGTCGCGCATAACCGCTACCCGGGTGCCGGAGCCGAGCGTGACCCCGGTCGGTGCGCAAGCGGCCAGATCGGGGCGCAGGGCTGGTAGAGGTACTCGGCGCGGGATGCGGTCGGTGGCGGCGAGGTCGCCCCTGACAGTCGACGTGACAGCCGCCGGGGCATCAACAGCGGTGTCACGCAATGCTTTTGGGTTCGGACTCGCCTCAATTCTGTCGCGGATCCAGCCGATCACATGGGTGAGCGTGGGGAAGTCGCGCAGCTTGAGGGTGTCGTCGCGGGCGACGCCGTAGTGGCCGCGGATGGCGGCGAAGATCTCGGCCTGCTTGACGGTGTCGACGCCGAGGTCGGCTTCCAGATCGAGGTCGACGTCGAGCAGGTCGGGCGGATAGCCGGTGAGCTCGGAGACGATGCCGACGACGACGCCTCTGACGTCATCGTCTTTCACGTCTTCGTCCGCCGCCGGCGCCTCGGCGGGCACCGGAACGGCGGCCGCCGCGGCGGCCGGTGCGTCGGCCGGGGCCGCAGCGGGCGGTGGCGTGCCGGTCTTGGCGCGGATCCAGGCGATCACGTGCGTCAGCGTGGGGAAGTCGCGCAGCTTGAGGGTGTCGTCACGCGGCACGCCGTAGTGCTCGCGGATCGCGGCGAAGATCTCGGCTTGTTTGACGGTGTCGACGCCGAGATCGGCTTCCAGATCGAGATCCACGTCGAGCAACTCCGGCGGATAGCCGGTCAGCTCGGTGACGATGCGCAGCACCGTTTCGACGAGCTCGTCGCCGGCCGCCGCCACCGGCGTCGGTGTGGGCGCCTCCCGCTCGGGTGCTGCCTGGGGTGCCGGAGCAGCCATTGGCGGGGGCGCCGCTGGTGCCGCAGTCGCGGCTTTCGTTGCAGGGGAAGCGATTCCGGCCTTCTCGCGGATCCACGCGACCACGTGGCTGAGGGTGGGGAAGTCGCGCAGCTTGAGGTTCTCGTCGCGGGCGACGCCGTAGTGCTCGCGGATGGCGGCGAAGATCTCGGCCTGCTTGACGGTGTCGACGCCTAGGTCGGCCTCCAGGTCGAGATCGACGTCGAGCAGGTCAGGGGAATAGCCCGTCAGCCCCGAGACGATGCCCACCACGGTGTCGGTGATCTCGTCGCCGGCCGGCGCCGAAGCTACCGGCTCGGGCGCGGCCGCGGGCTCGGTCGGCGGGGGAGCCGCGGTAGTCGACGCCACCGGGGCCGAGGCCGGGCCGACCAGCACCGTCTCCGTCGCCACCGGCGCCGGGCGAGTCGGCACACCGGTGTCGACGATGCGCAGCCGGTGCTGGACGACCTCCAATTGCGGGTCATCGGTGCCGGCGGCCTGCGCCAGCCACCGCCGCCACGTCGCCGGGTCCACGATCCGGTACTGATAGCCCAACTCGTCGGGCATCCGGTGCCGCCCGTCGGGCACCGGGGTCCAGCGCATCAGCGTCATCGCGATCTGCGAACCGAAACCCGCACCCAGTCGCAGCGCATATCGCACCGGATAGCTGCCGCCCTTCGAGAGATTCAGATGACCGAGCTCCGGGTCGGGCACCTTGTAGTTCGGCACCGGCGGCACCACGCCGGTCTCCAGCGCCTTGATCGCGACGACGTCCTCCACCCCGGCGCCCATCGCGTGTCCGGTGAAGCCCTTCGTGTTGGTGATCACCACCGAGTCGGCATCGGAGCCGAAAACCCTTCGTAGCGCATGGATTTCGGCCGACGCGCTGCCACCCCGGGCTGGCGTGTAGGTCTCGTGCGAAACGAACACCGTGCTGGCGGCGATCGCGTGCCGGTCCACGCCGCGGGCTTCGGCCTGCTCCAGCAGCTTCTCCATCACCGCGCCGATGTGCTCGACGTCCAGCCGGGTGCCGTGGAACGCGCTGTTCGCGGTGACCGCGCCCAGCACCTCGCAGATCGGTGCCAGCCCGCGCTCCCGGGCGGAGTCGGCGGACTCCACCACGAACGCCGCGGCGCCCATGCCCAGGATCATCCCGTGGCGACGCTGGTCGAACGGCATGGCGGCATCCTCGACGAGGTCGTCGGTGGCCGCCGCGCCCGACGCCAGGAATCCCGACGCCAGCCAGGGCAGCAGCGCGTCGGAGCTGGCATCATCGGCCGACACGACGACCACCCGGCGGCAGCGGCCGGCGCGGATCCAGTCCTCGGCGAGCGCCGCCGCCTGGGTGGTGCTGGCGCATGCGGCGTTGACCGCAGTGTTGGGTCCGCGCGCGCCGATGATCTCGGCGAACTGCGAATGCCCCATCGCCAGGCAGCGGAACAGGAATCGGCGGTCGAACACGAACGGGTCGGTCTCGATGGTGTGGCGAAGCTCGTGGATGCGCCGGTCGACCTCCGCGGCGGCGGGCTCGTCGTCGCTGATCCGTCCGCGCACCGCCTCCAGTGCGGCCAGTTGCTCGCGGTGGCTGCGGTCGGTGTAGTAGCGCTGCAGGTCCTTGGCGAAGTTGTCCAGGCCGGGGAAAGCCGACGCGAAGATGACGCCGGTGTCGTCGCGCATCGACTCCGGCAGTCCCCAGCGATCGGGCAGCTTGGTTCCCAATGTCGTTGTCTTGTAATGCATTACCAGCGGTATTCCGGCGTCGCGCAGCGCGTCGAACCCGGCGCCGATGGCCAGCCGCGTCGTGGTGTCCAGCGCGGCGTCGCGGGCGGTGTCCACCCCGAACTCGCTGACCACGTCCAGCGGCGCGGCGCGGCCGGCCAGCTTGATGACCTCGTCCTCGCTGTCGATGGTCTCGAACGTCGGGTCGCCGGATTCCCGCTTCACCAGCCGGGTGATGTGGCGGTCGAGCATCTCGCGGCGCAGCTTGTGCGGGATCGAGTCGATGAACTGCTGCCCGTCGAGGATGCGGGTGATGTTGTCGTCGTCGAAGACCCGCTCGACGCCGGGCAGGCCCAGTGCTGCCCCGGTGATGACCACCGGCTCGGTGGTCGCCGGTGCCGCAGGCCCGGGATGGACGCCGTGCTGCACGACGTCGACGAGGTGCCGGCCGAGTTCGGCGTACTGCGCGTCAGTCATCACGACCTCCGTTGTGGGAAGAGGCTTTTGCGGCGCCTCTTCGCTGTAGCCCAGCCCCGCTGCGTACAGCCCGCAGAGCGCCTGGTTGAACGCCACCACATCGCCTTGCTTGGGGTGATTGGTGAACAGCGCCAGCACGTCATCGCCGAGGACGTCCTCGACGAAGCCGTGCAGCGCCTTCTTCGGGCCGACTTCGACGAACACTCGGGCCCCCGCCGCATAGAGGCTGCGCAGCCCGTCGACGAACCGCACCGGCGAGGCGACCTGCCGGCCCAGAAGGTCGAGCATGGTGCCGACGTCCGCGTCGGCCGGATAGAAGTCGCCGGTCACGTTCGCGACGATGGGCAGTTGCGGCGGCCGCACGTCGAGGCGGCGCAGCACCTCCTTCAGTGGCTTGCTGACCGGCGCGACGATCTCGGTGTGGAATGCGTGGCTCACCGCGATGCGCGACGCATTCATGTTGGCTGCCTGGAACGCCGCGACGGCGCGGTCGACGGCGTCGGTGGCGCCGCCGATGACTGCCTGCCCGGTGCTGTTGATGTTGGCGACGACGACGTAGCCGTCGGTTTCGGCGACCACGCGCTCGATCTCGGCGAGTGGGCCGAAAACCGCTGCCATTGCGCCGTTGTCGCCCACCGACAGGTTCGCCATCTCGCGCCCGCGGGCGCTGACCGCCTCCAGTGCGGCTTCGAACGACAGCGCTCCGGCGGCCACCAGCGCGCCGTACTCGCCGAGGCTGTGGCCCATCACCATGTCGGGCCGCACGCCGTACTCGCCGAGCATGCGGGTGAGTGCGAGGTCGGTGGTGAGGACTGCGGGTTGGGTGATCTCGGTCTGCATCAACTGCTTGGCCAGCCGTTGCGCGGTGGCCTCGTCGGAGTCGTCGGCGAAGATGTACTCGGTCAGCGGCTTACCCAGCAGCGGTGCCATCACCTTGTCGGCCTCGTTGAACGTCGCTGCCACCACCGGCTCGCGTTGACGGAGTTGCGCGAGCATGTTGACGTACTGCGAGCCCTGGCCGGTGTATAGGAACGCGACCTTGCCCGGGGCGCCGCGTCCGACGAAAACCCCCTGTGCGCGAAGAATTTTCCACATGGCGGGGTTGCCGGCGTTCAGTGCCTGCACGGCCTTGCCGGCCTTGGTGGCCAGCTCGGCGGCATCGGCGTAGTCGATTGCCACGCGCAC
Source organism: Candidatus Sericytochromatia bacterium (assembly GCA_050262635.1). Taxonomy (GTDB): domain Bacteria; phylum Actinomycetota; class Actinomycetes; order Mycobacteriales; family Mycobacteriaceae; genus Mycobacterium. The sequence goes on from JBLNEK010000144.1 coordinate 6,830, forward strand.
CACGGCATGCGCCAGAGCGGGGTCCGGGGGAGCGATGGGTGGCACACGGCCCGCAGACGCATCCGCGGCGAGTTGCTCCAGTTTCGAGGTGACCTCGGAGTCGTCGGCGCCGCCGACCACGGCGGCGCCACGCAACGGCGGTTTGAGCCCCGGTGCCGACGCCTGTTGCCGGACGGCCGCACTCGCAAATGACCGGGGCGCCTGCTCGGAGCGGTGCTGTCCGGGCACGTACTCCTCGAGCACGGCGTGAAAGTTGGTTCCACCGAAGCCGAATGCGCTCACACCTGCGTAACGCACGCCGTCCTCGTGCGCCGGCCACTCGCGCAGCTCGGTGTTCACCTTGAATGGGATGTCGTCCCAGTCGACGCTTTCGTTGGGATGCTCGAAATGCAGGCTCGGCGCCAGCACCTTGTCGTGCAGGCTCATCACGGTCTTGAACAGCCCGGCGGTTCCGGCCGCGCCCTTGAGGTGGCCGATGTTGGACTTCACCGATCCCAGCGCGATCGAGCCGTTCGGCGCGCCGGCCTTGCGGAACACGTCGGTCAGGCTGGCCAGCTCGGTGGCGTCGCCCACTCGCGTCGACGTGCCGTGCGCCTCGATGCACCCCGCCAGCCGAGGGTCGACACCCGCGACCTGCCAGGCCCGCTCCACCGCGAGCCGCTGGCCGACCGGGTTGGGCGCGGTGATGCCCTTGCCGCGGCCGTCGCTGGCACCGGCGATGCCCAGCAGCACCGTGTAGATGCGGTCACCGTCGCGCTCGGCGTCCGACAGCCGCTTCAACACGAACAGCGCGGCGCCCTCACCCATGACGAACCCGTCGGCGCCGGCGTCGAACGGCCTTGTGCCGGTGGCCGACAACGCGCCGATCTTGCAGAACTTGACGAACCCCGCGGCGTCCATGTTGCGGTCGACGCCGCCGGTGATCACGGCGTCGAAGTCGCCGGCCTGCAGGCCGTGCACGGCGGCCGACATCGCGGCCAGCGCGGAGGCGCAGGCGGCGTCTGCGGTGAAGTTGGGACCGCGGAAGTTGAACAGGTTGGCCACTCGCCCTGCGAGCACGTTGGCAAGCTCACCGGGCATGGTGTCCTCGGTGATCTCCTCGTAGTGGCTCAGAAAAGACGCACGGGTTTCCGCGAGCACCGCGTCGCGCACGTCGGCGGGCAGCGCGGCGAACGACGGCGCGGCAGCGAGATCCCTTGTGAAGGCCGGGAATTGGATTCGCAGATTGCTGCGTTGCTGCTTGTCGCCGCCGATCGCGTTGCCGATGATCACGGCCACCCGCTCGGGGTCGACGGCCCAGTCCGGCCAGCCGGCATCGAGAAGCGCCGCCCGGGTGCACGCCACCGCCCATTGCTGACCGACGTCCATCTGCGTGCTGACCGCAGGCGGGATCGGCAGCTTCCACTTCAACGGCTCCCACACGAAGTCGCGGACCCAGCCGCCGATGCGCGAGTAGGTCTTGTCCGGGGCGTGCGGGTCGGGGTCGTAGTACAGCTCGGGATCCCAGCGTTCCGTGGGCACGTCGCTGATGCTGTAGCGGCCGCATTTGATGTTGTCCCAGAACGTCTTCGCGTCCGGGGCATCGGGCATGACCGCGCTGACGCCGACCACCGCGACCGGTTCCATCGTGGTCGTCATTATGAGGTGGCCTCCCGTCGGTAGAGCGCGTCAGCGACCTGGTCCATGTCGGCGAGCAGACCGGTCTGCGCGGTGCGCACGCGGTCCAGGGGCAGCGCAGCGGCCAGGTCGCCGCCGCTGCTGGCGCCGGCCACCCAGCGCAGGCCCTCCTCGGCGACTTTCTGTGCCGCCTCCCGAGCGAACACCCGGCTCACCGCGGCCAGTGCCGCCGGTGTGAAGCGCTTGTCCGTTTTCTCGGGCAGGCTGCCCGCGGCCGCCGCTGCGGCCCGGCGTGCCAGTGCGCCCGCGCATTCGGCCCACGACGCCAGTTCGCCCAGCCGCAGCAGCACGTGCTGATTGCGGGTCAGCCGGCCTTGCCGGCAGGCGTCGAACACCGATGCCAGGCATTCGAGCGCCAATGCGGCTGTGGGGCCGCCGAATTCGTCGGCCACACCACTGAGCGCGCGAGCCGCGTCCCGATAGTAGGCGCCGGAGGTCTTGAGGTGCTGCTGCCAGCGGTCCCGGGCGATCGTCATCTCCAGGATCTCCGACGTTCCTTCGTAGATGGTCGTGATCCGCACGTCGCGCTTGACCTTCTCAACCAGATACGGCCGCGTGTACCCGTAGCCGCCATGCGCCTGGATCGCCGCCTCGGCGGCGGCGTTACCGGACTCGGTCGCGAACAGTTTCGCGATCGCGCCTTCGGTGTTCAGCGCCCCGCCCGCGCCCTCACCGGCGTCGATCCGCGTCGCCGTCTCCTCGAGGAACGCACGGGCGGCCTCAAGTCGTACGACGTGCGGGACGATCAGCTTGTGACTGTAGCCCTGCTTCGTCGACAGCGGAGCACCGCCCTGAACCCTGTTCTCCGAGTAGCTGATTGCGCGGTCCAGCGCATCCCAGCCGCCGCCGAGGCCGAACGCCCCGACCATCACCCGGGTGTACCCGAACACCTGCTGGGCCTGCACCAGTCCGCGGCCCTCCTCGCGGCCCACCAAATTCTCGGCCGGGACCACGACGTCGTCGAGGAACAGCGCGGCGGTGTTGGACAGCCGGATCCCGTGCTTGTCCTCCGGCGGGGCCGTCGAGAACCCGGGGGTGCCCTTCTCGACGACGAACCACGACGGCCCGCCGGGGGCGAGCGCCAGGATCGAGTAGACGTCGGCGATCGAGCCGTTGCTGATCCACTGCTTGCGTCCGTTGAGCCGGTAGGCGGTGACCTCTCCGTCGGTTTCGATGGGATGGGCGCTGGTCTTCATCGCGCCGAGGTCACTGCCGGCGTCGGGCTCGGTGGCGCCGTAGGCGAAGATGATGCCCTGCTCGGCGATGCGGCCCAGCCACTCCTTGCGTTGCTCGTCCGTCGCGCCGACCAGGATCGGGTCGCTGCCGAGGAACGTGGCGAACACGGCCGTCGCCAACCCGATGTCGAACCGTGCCAGCCGCTCGCACACCCGGTAGGAGTCGAACGCGCCACCCCCCAACCCGCCGTACTCCTCGGGCACGAACACCAGTTGCACGCCCAGTTCCTCGCTGCACATTTCGCGGACCACGTCCTCTGGGCAGACGTCCTCGTGGTCGAGATCGAGCCGGCGCTCATCCGGCAGTGTCTCGGCGACGAACTCGTCCAGCGAAGACAGCATCATCTCGAGGGTGTCCCGATCCAGCCCGACGGTCGTGGTCATCAGCTGATCCCCTTCAGCGCTTGGTTTTGACGCAGATGGCGCCAGAAGACCGCGCACTGCCGGTGGAATCCACGATCCTCATAGGCCGCCCCTTGCGCGTCTCTACGCTTACGAAAGTAGTCACGCGCGAGGCGAAATCGAAGGGTCGGCTGGACCCCGAAATAGGGGATTTAGTCCCACCCGTCCGTTAGGAGATCTTTGCCATCACGTATTTGATGCGGGTGTAGTCCTCGAAACCGTACATCGACAGGTCCTTGCCGTGGCCCGAGGACTTGAACCCGCCGTGCGGCATCTCCGCGACGATCGGGATGTGGGTGTTGATCCACAC
>JBLNEK010000145.1:0-9520 GCA_050262635.1 Candidatus Sericytochromatia bacterium
GCAGGCGGCCCGCTGCGTGGCCCGCTGGGAGGGCGCGCGAGCGGAGAAGGGGCTGCGGCGATGGCGGGCGGTGGCCCGGGCCGCCGCCCGCCAGTCGCGACGGGCATACCTTCCGTCGGTCGCGGGTCCGGTGTCGACGCCGGAGCTCGCTGGCCGCATCGGGGGCCATACGACGCTGATCCTGCACGAGTCTGCGCACGAGGTGCTGGCGGAAAAGCATGTGGCGCAAGCTGATTCGATAGTGATCGTCGTCGGGCCCGAGGGCGGTATCACTGACGACGAGCTCGACGAGCTGATGTCCGCGGGCGCGGCTGCCGTGCGGCTGGGGCCGACGATCCTGCGCACGTCGACGGCGGCGGCGGTGACGCTGGGCGCATTGGGCGTGCTGACGCCGCGGTGGGATTCCAGTGCGCTGGGCTGATGTCGAGCGCGGCGGTAGACTGGTTTCTTGTTGGCGATGAAAGAAAGCAGGCTCTGGTAACCACGTGACACCCCGCGAGACAAGCGCTGCCCCGACCGTTCGAAGCAGCATCGATGTTCCGCCCGATCTCATCGTGGGCCTGCTGGGTTCCGCCGACGAAAACCTCCGCGCGATGGAGCGCATGCTCTCCGCCGAGTTGCACGCCCGTGGCAACACCGTCAACCTGTCCGGCTCACCGGCCGACGTCGCACTGGCCGAGCGGGTCGTCACCGAGCTGATCGCGTTGGTGGCCGGCGGCCAGGTGCTCACGCCGGACATGGTGCGTCACAGCATCACGATGCTGACGGGCAACGCGAACGAGTCACCGGCCGAAGTGCTCAGCCTCGACATTCTGTCAAGGCGCGGCAAGACAATTCGGCCCAAGACGCTCAATCAGAAGCATTACGTCGACGCCATCGACGCGAATACGATCGTCTTCGCCATCGGCCCGGCCGGCACAGGCAAGACATATCTGGCAATGGCCAAGGCGGTCAACGCATTACAGACCAAACAGGTCAATCGCATCATCCTGACCCGGCCGGCGGTGGAGGCCGGCGAGCGCCTTGGGTTCTTGCCCGGCACGCTGAGCGAGAAGATCGACCCGTACCTTCGGCCGCTGTACGACGCGCTGCACGACATGATGGATCCCGAGGTGATCCCCAAGCTGATGAGCGCCGGGGTCATTGAGGTAGCGCCTCTGGGGTACATGCGCGGACGTACGTTGAATGACGCGTTCATCATTCTCGACGAGGCACAGAACACCACCGCCGAGCAAATGAAGATGTTTCTCACGCGTCTCGGGTTCGGCTCGAAAATCGTTGTCACAGGTGATGTTACGCAGGTCGACCTGCCCGGCGGCGCCACCTCGGGACTGCGGGCCGCGGTGGACATTCTCGACGGCATCGACGACATCCACGTCGCCGAGTTGACCAGCGCCGACGTGGTACGGCACCGGCTGGTCTCGGACATCATCGACGCGTATGCGCGTGCCGAGCAGCCGTCGCTGTCGATGAACCGGGCGCAGCGGCGCGCCCACCGGACACGCTGATGTCGATTGAAGTGGCCAACGAGTCGGGCCTCGACGTCTCCGAAGAGGAGCTGATCAGCGTCGCCCGGTTCGTGCTGGACAAGCTGGACGTCAACCCGGGCGCCGAGCTGTCGATGGTACTGCTGGACAGCAACTCGATGGCTGACCTGCACATGCGGTGGATGGACCTGCCGGGCCCCACCGACGTCATGAGCTTCCCGATGGACGAGCTGGAACCCGGCGGCCGGCCCGACGCGCCGGAGCCCGGACCGGCGGTGCTCGGCGACATCGTGCTGTGCCCCGAGTTCGCCGCCGAACATGCCGCTGCCGCCGGGCATTCACTCGGACATGAGCTGGCCCTGCTCACCATCCACGGCGTGCTGCACCTCCTGGGCTTCGACCATGGTGAGCCCGCCGGAGAGAAAGAGATGTTCGCCTTGCAGCGGCAGCTCCTCGAACAGTGGGTGGCCGAACAGGTGCAGGCCTACCAGCTCGACCGCCAAAGCGAGAGGGACCGCCGGCTGCTGGACAAGTCGCGGTACTTCGACGAGCCGTGACCGGTATCGGCGCCCTGGTGGGCGCGATCGTGCTGATCGCTCTGGGGGGTTTGTTCGCGGCCATCGACGCCGCACTGAGCACCGTGTCGATGGCCCGGGTCGAAGAGTTGGTTCGCGACGAACGCCCGGGCGCCGTACGCCTGGCCCGGGTGATGAACGAACGGCCGCGGTACATCAATCTCATTGTGCTGCTTCGCATTACCTGCGAGGCCGCCGCGACCGTGCTGCTGGTGGCTTTCCTGTGGGACGACCTCGGGCTGAAGTGGGGTCTGGTGGTCGCCGCCGCGCTGATGGTGGTGATCAGCTTCGTCGCGATCGGCGTCGGCCCGCGCACGCTCGGTCGCCAGCATGCCTACTCGATCGCGCTCGCGTCGGCCGTTCCGCTGCAAGCCATCTCGGTGCTGCTGACCCCGATCAGCCGCCTGCTGGTGCTGCTGGGCAACGCGCTGACTCCCGGCCGCGGCTTCCGCAACGGACCGTTCTCGTCGGAAATCGAGCTGCGCGAGGTCGTCGACCTCGCGCAGCAGCGCGGGGTGGTGGCCGACGACGAGCGGCGAATGATCCAGTCGGTGTTCGAGCTGGGCGACACACCGGCGCGCGAGGTGATGGTGCCGCGCACCGAGATGGTGTGGATCGAAAGCGACAAGAACGCAGGACAGGCCACCTCGCTGGCCGTGCGCAGCGGGCACTCCAGAATTCCGGTGATCGGCGAGAACGTCGACGACGTCGTCGGCGTCGTCTATCTGAAAGACCTTGTGCAGCAGACCTACTACTCACGCGACGGCGGACGCAACACCAAGGTGACCGAGGTGATGCGGCCGGCGGTGTTCGTGCCCGACTCCAAGCCGCTCGACGCGCTGCTGCGCGAGATGCAGCGCGACCGCAACCACATGGCACTGCTGGTCGACGAGTACGGGGCAATCGCCGGGCTGGTCACCATCGAGGACGTGCTGGAGGAGATCGTCGGCGAGATCGCCGACGAGTACGACACCGACGAGGTCGCGCCGATAGAAGACCTGGGCGGCAGGAACTTCCGGGTGTCGGCCCGCCTGCCGATCGAGGACGTCGGCGAGCTGTTCGACGTGACGTTCGAGGAGGATCTCGACGTCGACACCGTCGGCGGGCTGGTGGCGCTGGAGTTGGGCCGAGTGCCGCTGCCGGGCGCCGAGGTGGTGTCGCACGGGCTTCGGTTGCGGGCCGAGGGCGGCCACGACCACCGCGGCCGGGTGCGTATCGGCACGGTGCTGGTAAGCCCCGCCAAGCGCGAGGCGGACGGGGACCAGTGAGCGTGTGCGCGAAGAGAATCAGGTTATGACCGACGAGGACAACAAGCTGGTGGTGCTGGCCCGCGGTGCGATGGCTCGCGCGGAGACGTCCACCGGCGCGGCGGTGCGCGACGCCGACGGCCGCACGTATGCCGGTGCACCCGTGGACCTGTCGGTGCTGCGGCTCACCGCGCTGCAGTCAGCCGTGGCCGCGGCGGTGTCCAGCGGTGCGGTCGGGCTGGAGGCGGCGGTGCTGGTGGGCGGTGACCTCGACGACCCCGGGGTTGCGGCGGTGCACGAGCTCTCGCCGGACGCGGCGGTCATCGTCACGGACCGCACCGGGAACGTCGTCCCATGACGCGGCCGCATGATGGCTGAGTTCCGTTCTGGCTTCGTGTGTTTCGTTGGCCGGCCCAACACCGGAAAGTCGACGCTGACGAACGCGCTGGTAGGCGCGAAGGTCGCGATCACGTCGAACCGGCCGCAGACCACCCGGCACACGATCCGCGGCATCGTGCACCGTGACGACTTCCAGATCGTGCTCGTCGACACCCCGGGTCTGCACCGGCCGCGCACGCTGCTGGGTAAGCGGCTCAACGACCTGGTGCGCGATACCTACACCGAGGTTGACGTCATCGGCCTGTGCATCCCCGCCGACGAACCGATCGGCCCGGGTGACCGTTGGATCGTCGACCAGATCCGTGCCATCGCGCCCAAGACCACCCTCGTCGTCGTCGTCACCAAGATCGACAAAGTGCCGCAAGCCAAAGTGGTGCAACAACTTTCCGCGGCGGCTGAGCTCGTCGGAGACACCGCCGCCGACATCGTCCCGGTGTCCGCGGTCACCGGCGAGCAAATGGACGTGCTCGTCGACGTGCTCGCCGCCAAGCTGCCCACCGGTCCCGCGTTCTATCCCGACGGCGAACTCACCGACGAGCCTGAGGAAGTCCTGATGGCCGAGCTGATCCGCGAGGCCGCGCTGGAAGGCGTGCGCGACGAGCTGCCGCACTCGCTGGCCGTGGTGATCGAGGAGGTGAGCCCGCGCGAGGACCGCGACGATCTGGTTGACGTGCACGCGGTCATCTACGTCGAGCGCGACAGCCAGAAGGGCATTGTCATCGGCAAGGGAGGGACCCGGCTGCGCGAGGTGGGCACCGCCGCGCGCACGCAGATCGAGAAGCTGCTGGGCAGCAAAATCTACCTCGACCTGCGGGTCAAGGTCGCTAAGAACTGGCAGCGCGACCCGAAACAGCTTGGCAGGCTTGGGTTCTAAGGCCTCGCGAAGTCGCCGACAGCGGTCAGCTTGTTTCCGTCCGAAGCTGTGGCGAAGCCGCCTGCAGTGAACGCGCAGTCGAGGATGATCGCCCGGTGTGCGGGGCTTTGCATCCACAAATCGAGGGCTGCCTGCGCCGTGGCCAGCGATCCGGTGCCCCAGTAGACGATTTCGCCTGTGTATCCGGTTTGGCTGTAACCCGCGGCTGCGATGCGGTCTTGCGGCGACGAGCCGTCCGAACCGACATGGCCGTCCACGCCGTTCTTGATTATGTCGAGCGCGTGGAGCTGCGCCGCTGCCGTCAACCGGGAGTCTTCGCGAACCGCGGGACATGTCTGGCGGTACCAATTGACGCCGTTGTACACCGCGGTCCCGAAATCGTCTGCGTGCGCAGGGAACTCACCGATCACTACAGAGCTGAGGCAGACAGCGCAGATCGAGGAGACGGTGACGATCTTGTGTTTCGTCGTCATGTTGCCTCTTGAGGCGCTCGCTGTTGTGCTGGTAGCTAACGAATGCTAGCGACCTGCGACCGCGAAAAGTCCCAAATCGCCAAACCGTTGGCTACGCCGAAGCGGTTACCCGCGGCGTGCCCCACCAGACGTCGGGCTGCCGGGCTGCCCAGCCGTTGACGCCCTCGAGCTCGGCTGCCAGTGACACCAGCAGCGGATCGCTGTGCGCGGGGCCCATCAGCTGCACGCCGATCGGCAACCCGTCGCTGGTGAATCCGGCCGGCACGTTGATCGACGGCCAGCCGAGCACGTTCCACGGCCATGCCACCGGGCAGCACGAGATCATCATGCGGTCCGTCCGCCACGATCCCAGGTTGTCGAAGGCCTGCAGCGGCGGTGGCGGCTGTGCGGTGGTCGGCGCCAGCACCACGTCCACGTAGTTGAAGATCCGCGCGGACCGCCGTGCGGCGATGGCCTCGTCCCGACGGGCCTGCGCCAGCGCCCGTCCCGAGAGCAGCCGACCGAGCCGCATGTTGGACAGCGTGCGCGGGTCGAGCGTGACCCCGTCGCCGACGCGGTCGGCCCAGTCGAGCAGCCCGGCCGTCGAACGAGGCAGGAAGCTGCGCCCGAGCCGCAGCCCGTAGGCCGGGTCGCCGGCCATGATCGTGTGGCCGATGGCCTGCAGTTGCTCGGCGACCCTGTCCATCGCCGCGGCGATCTCGGGGTGAATCCGCGCGCGGAACCCGGTGAACGGGAGCTTGCGTGAGATCGCGATCCGGCACGGTTCCGGCGCGACGTGCGCGTGGTCGCTCAGCCGCACCGGCGGCGGCTTGTGCAGGTCGCCGTCGGTGTTGCCCGACGCCGCGTCGAGCAGGAGCGCCGCGTCGGCGACGGTCTTGGCGAGCACTCCGTAGGCGGTGATCCCGTGGAACGTCTCTGGCAGCGGCCAGGTGGAGATGCGGCCGCGCTGCGGCTTGATCCCGACGAGGTGCGTCCAGGCGGCCGGAATGCGGACGCTGCCCGCCCCGTCGGAGCCGATCGCCGCCGCGACCAGGCCGGCCGCTACGGCCGCGGCGCTTCCGCCTGACGAGCCGCCGGGAGTGTGCTCCTTCGACCACGGGTTGCGGGTGTGGCCGAACGCCGGACCGCTGGTGAACGGCCACTGGCCGAACTCGCTGGTGTTGGTTTTGCCGACGATCACCGCCCCGGCCGCGCGCAGCCGTCGCACCACTTCGGCGTCCTGGGTGGCCGGGCGGACGTAGCCCTCGGTGCCGTACGCGGTGGGCACACCGGCGACGTCGACGTCATCCTTGACCGCGATCGGCACCCCGAGCAGCGGCGCGCGTTCCCCGGCGGCGCGGCGGCGGTCGGCGTCGGCGGCATCGGTGAGCGCCTGCTTGGTGAGCACCACCCGGAACGCGTTTAGCGTCGACTGGCTGGCGTTGATCGCGTGCAGGCTGCGGCGTACAAGCTGGTCAGAGGTCGCGGTGCCGGTGGCAAGCTGGTGCAGCTGACCGGCCAATGTGGGGAACTGCTCCACAGGCGAGACATTAACCGGCGCTGCGTACCGGTTATGTCTGTTTGCGATGCGAAACTGAACTAATGCGGTTGTACCGGGACCGGGCAGTCGTGCTGCGCCAACACAAGCTCGGCGAGGCTGACCGGATCGTCACCCTGCTCACACGTGAGCACGGGCTGGTGCGCGCGGTCGCCAAGGGGGTGCGACGCACGCGCAGCAAGTTCGGGGCGCGGCTGGAGCCGTTCGCGCACGTCGACGTCCAGCTGCATCCCGGCCGCAACCTCGACATCGTCACCCAGGTACAAGCCATCGACGCGTTCGCCACCGACATCGTCAGCGACTACGGCCGCTACACCTGCGCCTGCGCGGTGCTGGAAACCGCCGAGCGGCTGGCCGGTGAGGAGCGGGCTCCCGCTCCGGCGCTGCACCGGCTCACCGTCGGTGCGTTGCGTGCGGTGGCCGACGGAGCCCGTCCGCGGGAACTGGTGCTGGACGCATATCTGCTGCGCGCCATGGGGATCGCCGGGTGGGCACCGGCGCTGTCCGAGTGCGCCCGATGTGCGGCGCCTGGGCCGCATCGGGCGTTTCATGTCGCCGCGGGCGGCAGCGTGTGCGTGCACTGCCGGCCGGCGGGGTCGTCCACGCCGCCGGTAGGAGTGCTGGATCTGATGTCGGCCCTCTACGAGGGTGACTGGGACTACGCGCAGGCCACGTCGCAATCGCATCGCAGCCACGCCAGCGGGCTGGTGGCCGCGCACCTGCAGTGGCATCTGGAACGACAGCTGAGAACGTTGCCCCTGGTGGAGAGGCGATGAGCGCTTGCGCGAAGAGCAGAGGGCAGCGATGAGCGCTCGGGCAGGATATGGCGCGTGATCCGGGGAGCCGAGCGCAAGAAGAAGGCCTGGTTCCCGCAGCTGCCGCCGGCACCCGACGACTACCCGACCTTCCCCGACAAGTCGGTCTGGCCTGTCCCGTTCCCCGACCTCCCGCCTGCGCCCGGCGGTGGTCCGCGTCGTCCGCCGCAGCACACGTCCAAAGCGGTGCCCCCGCAGATTCCCGCGGATCAATTGCCGCAGCACGTCGCGGTGGTGATGGACGGCAACGGCCGCTGGGCCACGCAGCGGGGGTTGCACCGCACCGAAGGCCACAAGATGGGCGAGGCGGTGCTGATCGACATCACGTGTGGCGCGATCGAGATCGGCATCAAGCACCTGACCGTCTACGCGTTCTCCACCGAGAACTGGAGACGCAGCACCGAGGAAGTCCGCTTCCTGATGGGCTTCAACCGCGAAGTCGTGCGGCGCCGGCGCGAGAACCTCAACGCAATGGGCGTGCGGATGCGCTGGGTGGGGTCGCGACCGCGGATGTGGCGCAGCGTAATCAAGGAATTCGAGATCGCCGAGAGCATGACGCTGGACAACGATGTCATTACCATCAACTACTGCGTCAACTACGGCGGCCGCACCGAAATCGTCGAGGCCACAAAGGAAATCGCGCGGCTGGCCGCCGACGGCCGCATAAATCCCGAGCGGATCACCGAGGCCACGGTGGCCAGACACCTGCACCGGCCGGACATTCCGGACGTCGACCTTTTTATCCGCACGTCGGGCGAGCAGCGCGCGTCCAATTTCATGCTGTGGCAGTCGGCGTACGCAGAGTACGTCTTCCAGGACAAGCTGTGGCCCGACTACGACCGCCGTGACCTGTGGGCGGCCTGCGAGGAATACGTCAACCGCAATCGCCGCTTCGGTCGGGCTTGATGTCGCTCTCGGAGAAGCTGTTCAGTGTGCTCGACGGCGTGGTGCCGGTTCTCGGGGAGGACGACGGGGCGTTGACGGTCCAGCATGACGGCACGCTGGCGTCGCTGCGCGTGGTCACGATTGCGGAAGGGCTGGAGCTGGTGTCGCTGTCGCAGATGCTGGTGTGGGATCTGCCGCTGGACAGGCAGATTCGGGCTCGCATCGCCGAGCAGGCCCGCGACACGATGCTCGGCACGGTGACGTTGACGGAGAAGAAGGGCGCGCGGACGCGAGGAGCACCAACCAAATTGGGGGAAGTGTTGCTGCGCTACAACTTTCCGGGCAACGGGCTCAGCGACGACGCGTTGCGCACGTTGATCTTGCTGGTGTTGTCGACGGGTGCCGAGGTGCGGCGGGCGCTGACGGGCTAGCCCTTGGTCGCGCAGTCCTGGCACGTGCCGAAGATCTCGATCGTGTGGCTTGCTTCCGAAAAACCATGTTTGGCTGCCACTTCCGCGGCCCACACCTCGACGTGGCCGCCCCGCACCTCGACGGTGTAGCCGCAGCTGCGGCACACCAGATGGTGGTGGTGCTGGGTAGAGCAGCGCCGGTACACCGATTCGCCGGTGTCGGTGCGCAGGGTGTCGACGGCGCCGGCCGCCGACATCGACTGCAGCGTGCGGTACACGGTGGTCAGCCCGATGCCTTCGCCGCGGCGACGCAGTTCGTCGTGAATGTCCTGCGCGGAGCGGAACTCGTCAAGGGACTCCAGGAGCGCGGTGATCGCGGCACGCTGGCGCGTGCTGCGCACGTTCGCGCCCGTCACGCCCGATCCTCGCCGGCATGGGTGACCGCGGCGATCACGATGTGGGCCAGATGCTGGTCGACGAGTCGGTAGAGAACCTCACGGCCGGATTTCTCGCCGTCGACCACGCCTGCGGCCCTGAGGATTCGGAGATGCTGGCTGACCAGCGGCTGCGGGACGCCCAGCGCGTCGACCAGCTCGTGCACGCAGCGCCGCGATTCGAGAAGCTGCAGTACGATCGCGATCCGCACCGGAGCGGCGAGCGCCCGCAGGATGTCTCCGGCCGTCTCGAGCACTTCCCGAGAGGGAGCCGCCAAGTTGGAAACCGTTTCCATTAGGGGTCAGGTTACATGCGTGCTCGCGCATGCAACAGGGCGTTCTGGCGGCCCGTCGACGCCGACAGTGCGCTCAGCTGCGCGACAC
>JBLNEK010000146.1:0-9310 GCA_050262635.1 Candidatus Sericytochromatia bacterium
TGCGCCTGGTGAAGATCTCCTCGGTGACCTGGCCGCCGCCCGCGAGCTCCGCCCAGTGCCCGGCGTTGGCGGCCGCCGCGACGATCTTGGCGTCGACGGTCGTCGGCGTCATCCCGGCCAGAAGGATCGGCGAACGGCCGGTGAGCCGGGTGAACTTCGTCGAGAGCTTCGCGACGCTCTTTCCGGAGCCGTCGGACAGTTGGACCACGCTCGGTGCATAGCTCGACCAGGGTGCCGCCACCTCCGGGACGGCGCCGACCGTAAACAGGTTGCGCTGCCCTCCGCGGGTGGCCGCGGGCACGATGCCGACGCCGAGGCCGCGGATCACCGGAGCGGTGAGGCGGGTCAGGATGTCGCTGGGCCCGAGGTCGAGGATCCACCGGGCGCCGGCGTCGTGCAGCTTCTCCACTTCGTCGACCCAGTCGACGGGGCGCACCAGGATCGACTCGGCCATCTCGTGTGCGAGTTCGCGGTCCAGGCCGATCTTCTCGGCCCACCGGTCAATCATCGCCACGCCCTCGGCCAGCCGCGGGGTGTGGAAGCCCACCTCGACGGCCACCGGTTCGAAGGTCGGGCTGAACACCGCGCCGCCCCGCAGCTTGTCCTTGCGCTCGGCGCCCTCGGCGTCAGCGATCTGCTGGCAGTACAGCTCGAACCGGGCCAGCTGCTCGGGGCTGCCGGTGATCACCGACGAACGCCGGCCGTTGCGGATCGACAGCGCCGGAGGCAGCACGGTGCGGACGTCCCGGGCGAACTCGTCGAGCAGTGCACGGATCCGCTCGGGATCGGCATTGGTCACCGACACCATCGGCGGACGGTCGCCTAGCGCGGAGATGCCCCGCCGCCGCGCGACCAGCGTGCAGGCGGCGCCGATCAGCTGGATCAGCACCATCAGTTCCCCGTCGCGGGCACCGCGTGAATAGAGCGACTCCACCGCCAGCACGCCCTGCGAGTGGCCCGCATACGCGATCGGGGGGGCCGCGGCGAAGTCCATTCCCTGGCGCGTCAGCGCGCGGATCGCCGCCAGTTGGGTCAGCAGAATGCCGGGCATCGAGGTGGCCGCAGAGGTCAGCTGCTTGGTGTTGGGAACCGGCTCGCCGGCGGCGTGGGCACGCACCCAGCGCAGCGGCTCGAACCCGATCGGCCGCACGATCACCAGTTCGTCGGCAATCGGCTCGAGCATCACCTCGGCCTCACCGACCACTGTGGTCAGCTCGCCCTCGATGCCTGCGGACGACACCAGTTCCTCGAGGTTGTCCAGCCACCCACTACCCTGTCCGCCGAACGCGACCGCGTAGGGTTCGCCGGCGCTGAGACGATCGACCAGGGCATGGGGGCGGGGCGCGGGCCTCGGGGAATCGCCGTCGCGGCCGGCTGCCGCCCTTTCGTACTCATGGATCGTCACGTTTGGCGTCTCCTGGGCTTCTTCTCGTGTCTGTGTCGTGCGCTTGCGGCGCTCAGCTGGGCGCGATTCCCCGTCGAATCCGAGCGAAGCCGGGTGCCGCGTCGTGCCGGGTGACGGTCCGCCGCGGTCCCGAGTCGGCCTCGCTGCTGCAATAAGAGTGGCATAAGGAATTGGCCACTTCTGCCTACGGGAATGGTTACTGGCGAGTTCTACGCATTAGTAACCGACGCCTCGATAACAACCGGCCGATTCCGCTCTTCCCGGCCGGACGACAAACATGCTGCATGCCGGTGGTTACGGTCGAGTAGCTACAACAGTGCTGTTCACAGCATGATTGTTATCAAATCGTTATGAAGAATTTTTCCGGCGAACGAGCGTTCTCCGACAACTTGGGCAAGCACTTGCTCGGTCAATCAGTCCACAATTGTTCACTGACGCATTCGAAAAAAGTTTGCTGGCGCCTGCCCGAAACTGTGAGTTGCAGTTAATCCCACTGACCGAAATTCGGCTTGAGGATGTGGTTCACGTCGACGCCCACGCCGCCGACGCTGCGCTTGTCGATCTCCACCTGGTGCAGATGCGCCGCCGGGTGGACCACTCCCTTTGATCCCCAGTTGTGCTGCCAATAGTAGGCGCCGATGCCGTCCCGGCGGGCCCACTCGATGGTCGGCGCGTTCGCGTACACCCCGACCCGCTGGTGGCCCAGGACCGACTCCCAGCCGCGCAGGTACGGCGCGACCAGCTCGCGGTACTGGTCGGGCGTGGGATCGTCGTCGATCGACGCATAGATCGGCGCTCCGACCGGTCCGCCGGCCGCGATGTGCAGCTGCCAGCCGCGCTGCGCGTGCCGCACGCCTGCCGCCTGCCCGCCGAGCCAGTCTGCGGTGTCCTGCTTGCCGTATTGGTAGCAGGACACGATCTTGAGACCGTTCTGATAGAGGTCGCGGGCTTCGGGCAGCTGTATTGGCTTGCCCTTCATCCAGTCGCCGCCGGGGCGGCGGTCCGAGACGTAGCGGATGGCACCTATCGCGCCCGACGACCGGATCTCGGCGGCGCTGATCACCCCTGCGGCGTAGTCGAGAAGCACACCCAGCGGCGCCGCCGACGCGGGCGTGGTCAACACCGTCGACAGCACACCGCCCAGCCCGGCCGCGGCCGGAGCGACAGCCGCGAGTTTGAGCAGATTGCGCCGGGTAATTGACACGTGCCACAGGGTACGACAAATGCCCCATAATTAACGCCTACGCCATCCGTAACAATGGCATCAATTTTCACACCCATCCGTTCGCCGAGTGTGCAACCAGCGACCCGACACGCCGTCTGGCCGTCGTCACATTCACACTCGGCGCGAAGGGGTCCGCGAAGGGTTAGGGTGCGGCCGATGTTTGTACACATACAGCTCGACGGTCGCCCGGATCAGGCCGGCGACCGGGCCCGCGAGCTAGCGGCTACCGGTGTCGACGGGCTGTTCACGTTCGAGGGCCAGTACGACGTCTTTCTGCCGCTGGGGGCCGCGGCGGCCACCACCGATACCGAGCTGATGACCAACGTCGCGATCGCGTTGCCCCGCAGCCCGCTGCATCTCGCACACGCGGCCTACGACCTGCAGCTGCTGTCGAGAGGCCGGTTCCGCCTCGGGCTGGGCTCGCAGATCCGCCCGCACATCGAGAGCCGCTACGGGAGCACCTGGAGCCGCCCGGCCGCGCGGATGCGCGAGACCGTGGTGGCGGTGCGGACGATTCTCGACGCCTGGCAGCACAACCGGCCGCTGGAGTTCCGCGGCGAGTTCACCAAGCACACGCTGATGACGCCGACGTTCAATCCCGGGCCCAACCCCTACGGCATTCCCCCGATCTATCTCGGCGCGCTGGGCCCGCTGATGACCAGGGCCGCGGCCGAAGTCGCCGACGGCCTTCTGGTCATGCCGTTTCACTCGGTCCGCCACTTCCGCGAGCGCACCCTGCGCGCGGTCGACGATGGGCTGGCTCGCACGGGCCGCAGCCGAGCCGACTTCGACATCGTCCCGCAGGTGATCGCGGCAGTCGGACGGACGGAATCCCAGCTGGCGGCCGCCACCAAGGGGGTGCGGGCTCTGCTGGCGTTCTACGGGTCGACGCCCGCCTACCTGCCGGTGCTCGAGGTCGAGGGACGCGCGGAGCTTCAGCCACGGCTCAACCAGCTGTCCAAACGCATGGACATCGCGGCGATGGCGGAGCTGATCGACGACGATCTGCTGACGACGCTTGCCGTGCGCGGCACTCCCGAGGACTGCGCGGCCGAGATCCTGCGCCGGTTCTCCGACGTGGCGCAGCGGGTCTGCGTGTACTTCCCGGGCTACGACGCGCCCGACGCCGATATCCGCGCGCTGGTCGCGGCGTTGCATGCCGGATAATGTGCGAGGATTGCTGAGGTGAGCACACCACAGGCCACTGTCGACCCACGCTTGCACGATGCGGTTATTTTCGTTGTGCCGCAGAGTGATTCGATCAAGGAGTTGGAGCAGCGGCTGCAGGGCGCAGGAGTGCAGACCGCCACCGCGGAAGCGCAGGCCGACACAGCTCAGCTGCGGGAGATCGCACAGCGGATCGGCGCGCGCGCGGAGCGCTCCGTCGTCGTCGACGATAGCGCCGATGGCGTCGTCGCCGCCCGCAACGCCGGCTTCTCGTTGGTGATCGGTCTCGGCTCCGCCGAGCGCGCCGGTGAGTTGCTGGAGCGCGGTGCCGACGCGGTCGTCGGCGACCTGGCCACCGTAAGCGTGCGCACCGGAGACCGGCGGATGTCAGAGATTCCCGACGCGCTCGGCGAGTACCGCAAGGTGGCCGAGATCCTCGACGGCTGCCGCCCCGCGGTCTGCCTGGACTTCGACGGCACGCTGTCGCCGATCGTGCCGGATCCGGACACCGCGCGACTCGTTGACGGCGCGGCCGACGCGCTCGCTCGTCTGGCGCAATGGTGCCCCGTCGTGATCCTGTCCGGCCGCGACCTCGCCGACATCCGCGGCCGGGTCGGCGTCGCGAACCTGTGGTACGCAGGCAGCCACGGCTTCGAGTCGATCGCACCCGACGGCAGCTACCGACAGAACGACGAGGCCGCGGCGGCGGTGCCGGTGCTGGAAAGCGCCGCCAAGGAGTTACGCGAGACCCTCGCGCACATCAGGGGAACCCGGGTGGAGCACAAGCGATTTGCGGTCGCGGTGCACTACCGCGACGTCGCGTCCGACGACGTCGGCGAGGTCGCAGCCAGCACCCACCGTGTCGGCCGCCGAGACCACCTGCGAGTGACCAACGGCCGCAAGGTCGTTGAGCTGCGGCCCGACGTCGACTGGAACAAGGGCACCACGCTGGCGTGGATCCGCGAGCAGATCGAAAAAGCCACCTCGCAGGTGGTGCCGATCTACATCGGAGACGACCTTACCGACGAGGACGGATTCGACGCCGTGGCAGCCGACGGCGTCGGAATCTTGGTGCGCCACAACGAGGATGGCGACCGCCGGTCGTCGGCCCGGTTCACGCTGGAAAGCCCTGAGCGGGTGCGTGAATTCCTCGAACGCCTCGGCGAGTCCGCAGAAGCGGCAGCGACATCAGCCGACTGAACGCGTGGGTGGCCGCGTCGCGGTCAGCTTCTCATCGGTGACGACGCGACTTTGCACTGGGCTGGCACCAGCGACCTTGGCCAGATCGTCTGTCGGCTTGCGGCCCACGAAGAGATGCCGCTGGAGGCGCCGGTTACCAATGCCGGCGATCTGTCAGCGATGCGCGTCGGCTACCCGAGAGCAGGTGGAGTCATTCCGCGATCTGTAGTATTCGCCCATGCCGTTGGCCGATGGCCAGAGTTTCGCGGGCTATACGATCCTGCGGCACCTGGGCTCTGGGGGGATGGGCGAGATCTACCTCGCCCAGCACCCGCGACTGCCGCGCAATGACGCGCTGAAGGTGCTGCCGACCACGTTCACCGAGGACGCGGAGTACCGGCAGAGGTTCAACCGCGAGGCGGACATCGCCGCGACGCTGTGGCACCCGCACATCGTCGGTGTGCACGACCGCGGCGAGTTCGAGGGTCAGCTGTGGATCTCGATGGATTATGTCGAGGGCACCGACGCCGCCCGCCTGCTGCAAGATAAGTATCCCAACGGTATGCCGCCGGACGAGGTGGTCCGCATCATCGCCGCGGTCGCCGAGGCGTTGGACTACGCCCACCAGCGCCAGCTCCTGCACCGCGACGTCAAACCTGCGAATATCCTCATCTCCCATGCGGATTCGGGTGCGGACCGAATCATGCTGGCGGACTTCGGGATCGCACGCTGGGTGGACGACGCGAGCGGGCTGACCGGCACCAACATGACCGTCGGTACTGTGGCCTACGCCGCGCCCGAGCAGCTGATGGGCGAGCAGCTCGACGGCCGCGCCGACCAGTACGCACTCGCGGCGACGGCCTATCACCTGCTCACCGGAACGCCGCTGTTCCAGCACTCCAACCCCGCGGTCGTCATCAGCCAGCACCTGTCCGCTCCCCCGCCGCCCATCGGCACGCGCCGGCCCGCGCTCGAGGATCTGGGGCCGGTGTTCTCCAAGGCGCTCTCGAAGTCGCCCAAGGACCGCTACGACACCTGCATGGACTTCGCCGATGCGCTCGCGCACCGGCTCGGCCTGGTCGCCGCCCAGACGGGCGCCACCGAAGCAACCACCGCCTCACCGATCGCGAAGGCCCGGCGCCGGTCGCGGCCGCAGCGGGCGGCTGGGGAACGATCGCCGCGCCGGCTCGTCGTGGTGGCGGCCGTGCTGTCTCTGCTGCTGCTCGGTGTCTCGGCGCTGGCGTTCGTGCTGTTCCACAAGGATCGCGAGATGACCGCGCAGGAGAACGAGAGAACGGGCACCCAGGCGAGCTCGGCACCGTCGCCGACGCCCAACGTGCCCGTCGTGC
Organism: Candidatus Sericytochromatia bacterium; assembly: GCA_050262635.1. Lineage (GTDB taxonomy): Bacteria > Actinomycetota > Actinomycetes > Mycobacteriales > Mycobacteriaceae > Mycobacterium. The sequence continues at coordinate 6,326 of JBLNEK010000146.1, forward strand.
TTCTCGGCGCGGACTGCGCCCCGCTCGGCGCGGCCGGCATCGCATCGACGGGCGCGCAGGCCTACTGCTCGAGAATCGCGTCGACCGGCGACACTGTCTGGTCGCTCTACACCGGTACGGTCACGACTCCCGATTCGGCGACTCCCGGTCCGACGGACGAGATGTACCCGGCGGGCATCGAGGAACAGGTGCGCATCTGCGTGCAGGAGACGGGCAAGACCCGAGTGCAGTGCCGCGAGGACATCCGGCGCGGGAACATCACCGGGCCGGCATGAGTGCACGGTCATACCTGGTGTGGAACAGGCCAGTTCACCGGAATGAGGCTGCTCCTCGCTGACTCCAAGGCGCAGCGGCGATCTCAACTGTCCGCTGTTGTACGAGAGGCGGCGGCAGCGAGTTGCTCGTCGACGTGCTGACTACGAGCGGGAAACTCAGGGGGCCGGATTTACCGCAGTTGCGCGGGGGACGTTGTTGCAGCCCATCGGCGTAGTGCAGGCAGGGGCGGGACCGGGATCGACCGCAGTCAACGGCGGACCGCTTACGTCCGGTATCCGACGCGTCGGCAGCGGGTTGCCGGGATCAAGAACAGCAGTAGCGTTCTTGAGGGTCTCCGGGTCGATGCATGCGCCGCTGCGCATTACCCCGCCAGCATGTTCGCAGCAGTAATCAGTGGGCATATCGCGCTCCAGGCACGATGCGAAGTCTTGTTCCTTGTAGTCAGCGTTCGCGTGGGACGCGAACAGGCCAGCCGCGAACACAACTCCGCTTGCAGCGACGGTCGTTTGGACAAGTCGACGAATGCGTGTGGGACTAGTCATGCGGATTTCCTTTTCACCTCGTTGCTCGGCGCCGTTCCACAGCTACGAACGCGGACCCTGCGCCGAAGTTGGTGAAATGGTTCGCGGGTCTCTGTGGTGGATTCGTACTCTACGCCCACCCCGTGGTGAAGGGAATGGGCATGGGCATAGGTAAAAGATCAGTTTGCTCGTTGATTCGTTCCCGCCCCTACCAGCCCGGTCACGTTGGTGGCTCGAAGCAGCTCTCGGAGGCCGGGCTTAGCTGACCGTGAGGGTCGCGGCCGCACATCCGGGGACGGTGACTGGACGCAACAGGTGCGCCCTGATCGATGATGAACCGTTCGCGAGCCCGTTCACCAAGATCGCGCTTCTCAAACGTCTTCGAGTGCCTCGCCGAGTTCTTGCGCGACCTTGCTGTGGTGGTTGCTGGCCAGTGCGTGGCCGGCCCCGATCGCCAGCGCGATGGGCCAGTCGATGATCTCCAGCGCGGCCAGCCCGGCCAGCGCCCCGTAATAGACCAGTTGCTCGGGCCGAGGGATGCGGACGCGCCCGACCACCGGAAGTGTCACCGCTACCGTCTCCGCTTCGCGGACGCGCTGGGCGGCGCTGCGACGAGGACTCTTGCGACGCGTGGCCATTGCCTTCAGATCCGTTGCGGCAGAACAGCTCAGCGGCTCGTGGTGCGACGGGCCGCCGAACCCGTTTTGCGGGCCGATGTCCGCGACGCCGTGGACTTGCGGGGCGCCGCCTTTCGCGGACCGGCCGGTTTCACCGGCGTGACCGACGCCAGCGCCGGCTGATTTTCCGACCGCCTGCCCAGCTGGTGGATGACGAGCGCGGTGCCGCCGATCGTCAGCAGCAGCGGCCACTCGACCAGGCCCGCCGCCCCGATAGCCCCCAGCGTGAACGCGGCCGCCGGCATCGAATGACTACCACTGTCAAGGCCATTTCGGATCCCGGAAACGGCGCCCTGCAGACCGCCGATCACCCCGTTGATCGCGGCGCCTCCCACGGCGCCTGCCGCGGCAGTCGTTGCATCCGCTGTTCGGGTGACGACGCGCAGCGCACCTCGCGCGATGTCCATATCGCACTCCTCGTTGTGAATACCCGGCCCTCGCACCGATTGATATACGTGGAGGCTACTCCCACTACCTGGCTTCAACCTGGGAGTTTCGGCGGTTCGTCATGGTCGCGGCCGCTGGCCAGGCCGCTGCAGTCAACGTTGTCGACGTCGTGGGCAGCGCGCAGATAAGGACCGGCCCCCTGGTCACCGGACAGCGTCTCGATCACACCTGTGAAGTGCCGCCGGGCGATGACGACGGGATGACCCGGCCGGGCACCGAACACAGCGCGGGCCAGTCCGCTGCGAGATGCCAACGCGCGCTCGACAACCCGAGCTATCACCGCAGCGCCGACATCGGGAGTGTCGACGACGTGCAGCACGGCGTAGTCCGCGGTGTCGGCGATGTGGGTCAGCCCCGCACGCACGGACGCGCTCAGGCCCCTCTGCCAATCGGGCGCCGTCACGGTGGTGACGCCGGCGGGGACGGGCACCGCCGCGGCGCCAAGGACGACGACGACGTGGTCGCAGCCGCCGTCGCGAAGGGCTCTGACCGCAGCCGTCAGCCAGCCCTCGACGAGCGCCTTCGGCTTGCCGTACCGGCGCCCGGCGCCGGCCGCCAGAAGGACCCCAACGACGACGGGTGGCTGACCTGGCTCCATCGCCCATCCCTCGGAAATCGCATTGCCGCGGATCGAGAATAGCGATCTCGCGAGAGCCTAGACTCGCATCGTGCGTGACGTGCTCGACGAGCTGATATCGATCTGGCGCTCCGGCGCCACGGCCGGCCTGGCTACGGTCGTCCGCACCGTCCGGTCGGCGCCGCGCTCGCCGGGTGCGGCGATGGTGGTGGCGCCCGACGGGTCGGTCACCGGCTCGGTGTCGGGCGGGTGTGTGGAGGCGGAGGTGTACGAAGTCGCCACCGAGGTGGTGCGCACCGGACGCCCTGTGCTGCAGCGCTATGGCATCAGCAACGACGACGCGTTCGCGGTAGGACTGACCTGTGGCGGCGAGATCGACATCTTCGCTGAACCCGTTTCGCGACAAGCGTTTCCGCAACTGCAGGCGGTGGCGGACGCGATCGGAGCGCACCGCCCGATCGCGGTGGCCACGGTCATCTCGCACCCG
>JBLNEK010000147.1:0-51812 GCA_050262635.1 Candidatus Sericytochromatia bacterium
GCGTCTAGTGTGTCGCGGGCAACCACGGAGTAGAAGAACGCGCCGCCGCCGCCGGATTTCGGCCGCAGCAGCCGGCCCAGCCGCTGAGCCTCTTCCTGGCGCGACCCGAACGTGCCCGAAACTTGCACGGCCACTGAGGCTTCGGGCAGATCGATGGAGAAGTTGGCGACCTTGGACACCACCAGCGTCGGTACCTCTCCGCGCCGGAACGCGTCGAACAACGCCTCGCGCTCGGCGGTCTTGGTCGATCCCTGAATAATCGGCGCGTCGAGCTCAGCGCCCAGCTCGTCGAGCTGATCGAGGTAGGCCCCGATGACCAACCGCTGTTCGCCGGGGTGCTTCTCGAGAATCGACTTCACCACGGCGATCTTGCTGTGCGCCGTCGAGCACACCCGATACCGCTCCTCGGGCTCGGCGGTGGCATAGATCATCCGCTCGTTGTCGGTGAGCGTCACCCGTACCTCGATGCATTCCGCCGGAGCGATCCAGCCCTGCGCTTCGATGTCCTTCCACGGCGCGTCATATCGCTTGGGGCCGATGAGCGAGAACACGTCGCCCTCGCGTCCGTCCTCACGAATCAGCGTCGCCGTCAACCCCAGCCGGCGCCGCGACTGCAAATCCGCGGTCATCCGGAACACCGGCGCCGGCAGCAGATGAACTTCGTCGTAGATGATCAGGCCCCAGTCGCGGCTGTCGAACAACTCGAGATGGCGGTACGTGCCCTTGGAGCGGCGGGTCATCACCTGGTACGTCGCAATGGTGACCGGACGGATCTCCTTGCGCTCACCCGAGTATTCGCCGATCTCTTCTTCGGTCAACGACGTTCGCGCAATGAGCTCGCGTTTCCATTGCCGCCCGGCCACCGTGTTGGTGACCAGGATCAGCGTCGTCGCGCCGGCCTTCGCCATCGCCGCTGCTCCGACTAGCGTCTTGCCCGCCCCGCACGGCAGCACCACCACGCCGGAGCCACCCGCCCAGAACGATTCGGCGGCCATCTCCTGGTAATCGCGCAGGTGCCAGCCCTCTTGGTGCAGGCTGATCGGGTGCGCTTCGCCGTCGACGTAGCCGGCGAGATCCTCGGCGGGCCAGCCGATCTTCAGCAGAATCTGCTTGATGTGACCGCGCTCGCTGGGATGGACGATGACCGTGTCCTCGTCGATGCGGGCACCCAACATCGGCTGAATCTTCTTGTGGCGCAGCACTTCCTCGAGAACGGCGCGGTCGAGGCTGACCAAGGTCAACCCGTGGGCCGGGTTCTTGACCAGCTGCAGCCGTCCGTAGCGCGCCATCGTGTCGACGATGTCGACCAGAAGCGGCTGGGGTACCGCGTAGCGCGAGTAGGTCACCAGCGCGTCGACGACCTGCTCGGCGTCGTGACCCGCAGCCCGGGCGTTCCACAGCGCCAGCGGAGTGATGCGGTATGTGTGCACGTGTTCGGGCGCACGCTCCAACTCCGCGAACGGAGCGATTGCAGCCCGCGCGTCATTCGCGAGCTCATGGTCGACTTCGAGCAGCACCGTCTTGTCGGACTGCACGATCAGGGGTCCGTCAGTCATCTCAGCGATTATCCGTCGTCCGCCGACACGACCGACGTGACGCGGTGCACGGCGAAATCGCGCACCCGCCCCGACGCCGGTTCGAAAGCCACCAACTGGCCGCCCCGCACGCTGATCGGGGCCACGACCCGCTGGGTGGCCACCCCGGCCGGGTCGACGTAGCCCATGACCACCGAGCTCTGGTCGCGCACCGCTTGCTGCAACAGCAGCACCGCAGTCCCGGCGTCCACCCGCTCGACGGGCGGCGTCGCGGCGACCTTGCGCAGCATCGCCACAATCGCCTCGAGAGTCTCGACGGCCAGCGGCGAGACACCGCGGTACGAGCGCCGGTGCGGCGCGTCGCTGATGCGCGCTCCGCGAGGTCTCAGGTCGACGATTGCGCCGGTGGCGTCCTCGGCCGCCGGTGCGAAGCCGGCATCGCGCAGCGCGGCGAGCACGTCCGCGATCGGCGCCTGGGCTATCGCGACGGTCGGAGCCAGCAGACGCAGCTGCAGCGTCTCCGCCAGCGGCGCCGCCGCCACCTGCGCCAGCAGCGTGGTGTCGTCACAGCGCACGAACGACGCCGCGATGCCCACCCGCAGCTGCCCGTGACGTCGTGCCACATCGTCGATCAGATAGGTGAGACCCTGTGGCACCGGGGTTTTCGAGTGATCGCGGAAGAACGCGTGCAGCCCGCTGGCCGTGCGCCCAATGTCGAGCGCACGCCGGATGGACGCCTCGCTGACCCGGTACACCATCGCGGCACCGGCTGACTCCACCGTCGCCACCTCGGCCAGCTGCTCGGAGAGCTCACGCTGCAGCGGGCCGGGCACCACCACGGTCAGGTCGGCCTGAACAAGAAAATGGTCGACCGGCGCAGGCAAGATCCGGTTCATCGCGGCGACAGCCTCGTCGGGCGTGCCGGAAAGCAGTTGCCGTGCAGGGGAACTCAACGCGCCACGGCCGACCAGGCCGAGTGCGCTCGCCTCCTCCACCAAGTCGCCCACGGGGCCTGGCTGCAGGCGTGGTGCCCACCGCGGCCGCCGCCACAACAGCACCCGCGCGGCTTCCGACGCGACCAGCCCTGCACCAGAGGGCAATTCGGCCAGCAGTCCCAGCAGCAGCCTCCGGTCCAGCGGCGCCGCGGTGGAGAACAGTGCATCCGACAGCGCGGCGGTCGGCTTGTTGTCCGGCCCACGCCGTCCCGCGAGTCCCGGCCGCGCCGGCAGGTCCAGCCACGTCGTCGCCAACAGGTGCCACCGCTCCGCGGTCGGGGACTCGGTGAAGCGGTCGGCAGCGACGGTCGGCGCCCAGTACGGCCCGTCCCCGTCGATCGGCTCCGGCCGCGGCATGCCGACTGCGATCAGGCCCGCCGCCGCGCTGAGCTCCAAGATGAGTCCGAGCCGACGCTCGTCGATGCCTGTCACCTTCGTCAGCCGCTTGACCTCCCGAACCCCGAGTCCGCCGCTGCGCAGCTCGGGAACCGGCGCCGCCGCGAGCGTTTCGAGCAAGAGCTCCGTTTCCCGCAGCAGGTCGATCACGGCGCCTGCCGCGGCGGCGTCGACGTCGCCGGCTGTGGTCGTCGAGGTGCTCGGGGTCGGCTCGACCAGACTGAGTGGCCCCGGCGTTTCCCCGCGCAACACCTGTCCCACCAGTCGCGGCAGGATCACGGTCTCGTCGTCGAGTTGACGCAGTAGCCCGGCCGCGAGCAGCCGCTGCACCGGCCGATCCGGTGACGTGCCCGGCGCCGCGTCGCGGGTCCGCCCGACCGGCGATCCGGACAGCAGTCGATCCAATAGCACACGCTGTTCCTCGTCAGTCCCGTCGAGCGCTGCGGCCAGCTCGTCGGCACTGCGCCCGTTGTCCTCGAGCACGGCCTGGCCGGCATGCCACGGCAACGCAGACGGAGCTTCGGCGACCACGCGCAGGGCGTCGTCGCCCCAGACGAGGGCACGCTCTTGCAGCGCATCGAGCGCGTCCGACAGTGCGTCGGCTGGGACGCGGTCACCGAGGAGAGCGGCGAGCTTGGCAGGCGGAACAGGAGCGGTGTCCGCGTGCAACACCAGCAGTGCGTCAAGCACGGCCAGCGTCAGGAATTCGAGGTCGTCGCTGGCGGCCTTCACCGATTGGCGAGCCTGCGCGCGGGCGGCAAGTGCTGCGATGCTGCCCGGCGGCGGTTGCGTGAGGTCGGGCCGCAGTTGCAGCAGCTGGACCAGCTGTTCGTCGGGCATGTCGGCCAGCCAGGCACCCAGCGGGACCCGCGGGACGTTGTTCGTCATTGCTGACCAGCGTAAAGCAGCCAGTCAGTGTCGCTTGCGGGCGTGACGCCTGTCAGAATGTAGCCGTGGCAGACAACAAATCGCAGAAGAGTCGATACGTCGACCCAGGCTGGCCAACGTTCGACGGCGAGGACGACCATGCCGTCAGTGAGCTCGCTGCCGACCGCACCGGCGCGTTGTCGCCGTTCGGGGACGTCACGTTCCCGCTGCCCGCTGACGAGCTCCCGTACACCCATCCCGTGACGGTGGTCAACAGATAGGTGGCTGCTGACGCCGGTCGGCTTTCGCACCTCGACGAGCGCGGCGCGGCGCACATGGTGGACGTGACCGCGAAGGCCGTCACCAAGCGCATGGCCGTGGCGGCCGGTGAATTGGTGACGACGCCGGAGGTGCTGGCGCTCATCTCGTCCGGCGGCTTGCCGAAGGGCGACGCGCTCGCCACCGCGCGGGTCGCGGGGATCCAGGCGGCAAAGCGCACCAGCGAACTGATTCCGCTGTGCCACCAACTGGCGCTCACCTCCGTCGACGTCGACTTCGGGATCGGCCCCGCCGCGGTGCAGATCACCGCCGCGGTCCGCAGCACCGACCGCACCGGTGTCGAGATGGAGGCACTGACCGCGGTGAGCGTGGCGGCTCTGACGCTCTACGACATGATCAAGGTCGTCGACAAGGCCGCCCGCATCGACAACGTCCGCGTACTCCGCAAGGAGGGCGGGCGAAGCGGCGACTGGACCCGATGACCACGGCGCGCGTGATCATCGCGTCGACCCGAGCCGCCGAGGGCGTCTACCAAGATCGATGCGGCCCAATCATTCTCGAGTGGCTGCGGCAGCGGGGGTGCACCGCGGCCGACCCGGTGGTGACGGCTGACGGGCCCGGCGTCGGAGCGGCACTTCGCGTCGCGGTCGCCGACGCCGTCGACGTGGTGATCACCTCCGGTGGCACCGGGATCTCGCCGACGGACGCGACGCCGGAGCAGACCGCCATGGTGCTCGACTACGAGATACCCGGGCTGGCCGAAGCGATCCGGCGCGCGGGTCTGCCGAAGGTGCCGACGGCGGTGCTGTCGCGTGGGCTGTGCGGGGTGGCTGGCCACACGCTCGTGGTCAACCTGCCCGGTTCGCCCGGCGGAGTCCGCGACGGCCTGGCCGTGCTGGACGAGGTGCTCGACCACGCGCTGGATCAGCTGCGCGGGGGAGACCACACATGACGCGGGTGCTTCGCGCCGAGGTGACCGAGCATCCCGTCGACCTCGCCGAACTCGAAGCCCTGGTGGCGCACGAGGCGGCGGGGGCCGTCGTCGGCTTCGCGGGGGTGATCCGCGACCACGACGGCGGGCGTCGGGTCATCCGCCTCGAGTACTCGGCGCACCCCTCGGCGCAGGACGTACTGGCCGAGGTGTGCGCCGTCGTCGCCCGCGATGCTCAGGGCGTTCGCGCGCTGGCCGCAAGCCACCGCATCGGCACGCTGACCATCGGTGACGCGGCGCTGGTGGCCGCCGTGGCAGCCGACCATCGCGGCGCGGCGTTCGAGACGTGCGCCAAGCTGGTCGACACCATCAAGGTGCGGCTACCGGTGTGGAAGCACCAGTTCTTCGTCGACGGGACCGACGAGTGGGTGGGATCGGCTTGAGCTAGGCGGGCTGCCCCAGGCCCATGATCGCGTCGTTGAGGCTGATGTCGTTGTTGTGGATCGCCGCCAACAGCGACTGCAGATAGGCCGTATCGCCCTTCGCAACCTCGCGAGACGTCTGCTCGATGGGCGCGGACTCGACCGGAGCCGCGTCCGGAGCAGGCTCGGCGAACCCGGCGTCGACGATCACACCGTCGGCCGGCGCCGGCAGTTGATCCGCCGCGGGCAGCACCACGTCGGCGGGCACCTCCGGCGCGGCCACCGTCTCGATGACCGGCTCGGCAGGCGGCGCCTCGGGCGCGGGCGGCGCTTCAGGGGCCGGCGGTGCCTCCGGTGCGGATGCCTCGGGGGCCGAGGGTGCCTCGGGGGCGGGTGCCTCAGGAGCCGGCAGAGCCTCAGGAGGCGGCAGAGCCTCAGGAGCCGGCAGAGCCTCAGGAGCCGGCAGAGCCTCAGGGGCCGGCGGCGCCTCGGGGGCGGGCCCGGCCTCGGGAGCCGGCGGCTGGCCTTCCGGCGGCAGCGGCGCGTCTAGTGCCGCGGGAGCGTCGCCGTTCTGGGTTGGTGCCTCGAGGGTCTGCACCTGGTTGCGTGCCGGAACGGTGCGAGGTGTCGCGGAGGACAGCCCCGTGCCGCACACCGGCCAGGCGCCGCGGCCCTGCCGCGCCAGAACGCGCTCGGCAACGGCGATCTGCTGCTCGCGGCTCGCCATGTGCGCCGCGGGGGCGAACTCGCTGCCCCCGGCGGAACTCCACGTGCCGGGCGAAAACTGCAGGCCGCCTTGATAGCCGTTGCCGGTGTTGATTCCCCAGTTGCCGCCCGATTCGCAGCGGGCCACGGTGTCCCATTCGCCGTCGGTGGCCGCGGCGGCTTGCGCGCTCAGCGCGAGACCGCTTCCTCCGATGACTGCGCCTGTGAAGGCGACTTTGGCGACGGTGATGTTGGATTGGGTGGGCTTGCGATGCCGTCCACTCATGCGCCGAATTGATCCTCTCTCTAAGCGCCTGCGGAGTCAGCTGTCGGGTTCGGGCAAGAGAGGTCGCCCGGCCGGTTGCGTCATTGCGGTGAACGCAGTGCCGGCTTCACCCCAAGGAACCGCGTGCGGCTCCTGGTCCGTCGGTGGACCGGATTGGGTCCCCCGCCTCCATCCACGGTGTGTCGTCGTTTCCTTCCCTTCCGGATGGAGCTCGGCGCAAAAGGGAAGAAGGGCCAACCGCATTGGGGTGGGCTGGCTTGCGGACGACCGTAACCCTTCGGGCGATATCCGTCACCTTTTGGCTTTCCAGGCGTTTCGCCGTGGCGATTTCTGGAAATTCCCAAGAACGGACGGCGTTCCCGCAGGTCGCTTGCGGTCGAAATCCGTCTGTGCTCCTGCCGTTATCGAAACGTTATGTGACGCAAATCACGCTCATCCGCCGGCGAATGGCGGAAGCACGTCGATAGTCTGCCCGGCTTGCATCGGCGCAGAGGTGTCGCGCACCGCGACACCGTCGCAAAGGTAGGAGCACCGCGCCAAAACCGTTGCCAGCCTGGGGTTTTGCTGAGTGAGCAGCCTCGTCAACTCCGCGACGCTGGTGCCGGCTTCGACGGTCCGCGTGTCAGCCTCTACCCCCGCGGCGGCTTGAGCTGCCCCGAAGTAACGAATCGATATCCGCACGCGCGTCGATTGGTCGGTCGTGGCTAACCGCCGATTGCACTCATCGGCCGGGCGGGCTGCACGAAGCTCGGATCGTTGATGCCGTGCCCGGCGGCTTTCGCCCACATCGCCGCCCGCCACGCCGCCTCGATCTCCGCGTCAGTGGCCCCGTTGCGCACCAAGCCGAGCAGGTCGGTCTCGGTGGCTGCGAACAGGCAATTGCGAACCTGCCCGTCGGCCGTCAGCCGGGTGCGGTCGCAGGCCGAGCAGAACGCATGCGACACCGATGCGATCACCCCGACCGTGGCCGGCCCGCCGTCGATCTGCCACAGCTCGGCCGGCGCGGAGCCGCGCGGGGAAGGATCCGGCTGCAGCGTGAAGTGGCGCCGAAGCGCGTCGAGAATCTCGTCGGCGGTAAGTACCTCGCTGCGCTTCCATCGGTGGTCGGCGTCCAACGGCATCTGCTCGATGATCCGCAGCTGATAGCCGTCGTCGAGGCAGAACCGCAGCAGTGCCACGGCGTCGTCGCGACCCGTGACGGGGTCCAGGACCGCGTTTACTTTCACCGGCTCGAGTCCGGCAGCGCGCGCGGCCCTCAGCCCGTCGAGCACTTCGGGCAGCCGGTCCCTGCGGGTGATCGCAGCGAATCGGGATGCGTCGACGGTATCGAGGGAGACGTTGATCCGGTCGAGCCCGGCCGCGGCCAACCCGCCCGCGCGCCTTGCCAGCCCGATGCCGTTGGTGGTGAGCGTGATCTCGGGCCGCGGCCGCAGCCGTGCCGTCGCCGCGATGATGTATTCGAGGTTCTTCGACAGCAGCGGCTCTCCGCCGGTGAACCGGACGCTGGTGATTCCCAGCCCCGTCACCGCCAGCCGCAGGAGGCGGACGAGTTCGTCGGGCCGCAGCAGCCGCTGCGTGGGCAGCCAGTCCAGGCCCTGGGCCGGCATGCAGTAGGTGCACCGCAAGTTGCAGCGATCGGTGAGCGACACCCGAAGGTCGGTGGCGACCCGGCCGTAGCGGTCGATCAACGGCCCGTCGCTGGGTGCCGCGTCCGCCGGGTGTGACTGCACCGACGGCAAGCCGAGCGCGGTGACCGTCACAGCGGCGACCTCGCCGGATTCGTCGCGTCATCCACCGGCACGATGTCCTTGCCCAGCGGCAACAGCGAAACGGGAACCAGCTTGAGGTTCGCCAGTGCCAACGGAATCCCGACGATCGTGATCGCCATCGCGATCGCCGTCACGATGTGTTCCAGTGCCAGCCACCACCCGAACAGCAGGATCCAGATGATGTTGCCGACGAGCGCGCCGGCGCCCGCGGTCGGCTTGTCGACGATCGTGCGCCCGAATGGCCATAGTGCGTACAAAGCGATGCGCAGTGCGGCTATTCCGAACGGGATCGTGATGATCAGGAGGAAGCAGACAAGCGCCGCCAACAGATAGCCCAACGCCAGCCACAGGCCGCCGAAGACCAACCAGATGATGTTCAGGATCAGGCGCATAGTCTCGACTCTTCGCGCAAGCGGCTCATCACGGCTCCTCCAGCGATTCCCCCAGGCTATCTCGAGTAAACAGGGCTGCTCGGCGAAGGGCGAGCCGAGTAGGATCACCACATCGCGTCCTGCGACCCGGCGGGGCGCGTTCTTTGCGAGTGACCGTCGAGACAAGCAGGTGAGACCAGTGCCGACCGGCAGGGTGAAGTGGTACGACCCGGAGAAGGGCTTCGGCTTCCTGTCCCAGGAGGACGGCGAAGACGTCTATGTCCGCTCGTCTGCACTGCCCGCTGGTGTCGAGGCGCTCAAGTCCGGCCAGCGGGTGGAGTTCGGGCTGGCGACGGGCCGGCGCGGTCCGCAGGCGCTGAGCCTCAAGCTGATCGACCCGCCGCCCTCCCCGCTGCGCACCCGCCGCGAGAGCGGGCCGGCCGAGCACAAGCACAGCCCCGACGAGCTGCACGGCATGGTGTCGGACATGATCACGCTGCTCGAAGAAACTGTGCAGACCGAGCTGCGCAAGGGCCGCTACCCGGACCGCAAAACCGCGCGGCGGGTGTCGGAGGTCGTCAAGGCCGTCGCACGCGAACTCGACGCGTAGTTCTTACGCCGATTTCTGCACCTAGGGGTCTCGGCGAATCACAGCCATGGTGCAGAAATCGCGGAATCTGGGCATTCTGAAGCCATGGCTGCCTATGTCGCCAGCGGCGGCGAATTCGAACGCGACACCGACTACATCACCACCCGAATCACCGCCGACGGGCGCGACGGCTATCCGGTCGAGCCGGGCCGCTACCGGCTGATCGTCGCGCGGGCGTGCCCGTGGGCCAATCGGGCGATTATCGTGCGGCGGCTCTTGGGGCTGGAACCCATGCTCTCCATTGGGTTTTGCGGGCCGACCCACGATGAGCGCAGCTGGACGTTCGACCTCGACCCCGGCGGCGTCGACCCCGTGCTGAAGATCCCGCGGCTGCAAGACGCGTACTTCAAGCGGATCCCGAACTATCCCAAGGGCATCACCGTCCCGGCGATCGTCGACGTGCCCACCGGGAGGGTGGCCACCAACGACTTCGCGCAGATCACCCTCGACCTGTCCACGCAGTGGAAGCAGTTCCACCGCGGCGGCGCACCCGACCTCTACCCAGAGCAGCTGCGGACCGAGATAGACGAAGTGGCGCAACGCATTTACACCGAGATCAACAACGGCGTCTACCGATGTGGCTTCGCCGGCTCGCAAGGGGCCTACGAGCGCGCATACGGCCGGCTGTTCACTGCGCTCGACTGGGTTTCAGAACGGCTGAGCCGCCAACGGTTTCTGGTCGGCGACACCATCACCGAGGCCGACGTGCGGCTGTTCACCACGCTGGCACGCTTCGACCCGGTCTACCACGGCCACTTCAAGTGCAATCGCTCCAAGCTCAGTGAGATGCCGGTGCTCTGGGCCTACGCGCGGGACCTGTTCCAGACGCCGGGCTTCGGCGACACGATCGACTTCGTCCAGATCAAGCAGCACTATTACATCGTCCACAAGGACATAAACCCGACGCAGATCGTGCCGAAGGGGCCTGACCTGTCCAGCTGGCTGACGCCACATGGCCGAGAAGATCTGGGCGGCAGGCCCTTTGGGGACGGCACGCCGCCGGGCCCGCCCCCGCAAGGCGAGCGCGTCCCTCCCGGCCACTCGCCGCTGGCCTAGGCCCACTCGGTGCGCACCGCCCACTCGGCGTGCGGCATCGGGAACACATCACCGGTCTGGTCTTGGACGAGCGTGAGCAACTGCACCACCACCCGGTTCAGCCGCCCGCCGTTGGACCCGACCGTCGGAATCGTCACGGCCATACGGCTGTTGGGCCGGAAGACATCGAGCTTGGTGTCGCGCGAGTCGCTGTAGAACGCCCGCAATACCCACGGCGTGCGGCTTATCGCGCGAGGCACCGACAGCTGCACCGGGCCGTGATCGTCGACCGTGAGCGCGCCCTCGGTCCGTGCGTTCTCACAGTCGTTGAGGTTGAGCACATTGCAGTAGTTGTACGGGCCGACCCGGGTCAGCTGCCCGCGCGCGTACGCGCTGATCTCCGGGCGTTGCGGCTGCTGACCCCGCACCAGCAGCCAAATGCCAAGGCCCACAATGGCACACACCAATACGGCGACTGCCGCCACCACAGCGACGGCACGTCTCACTCCGGTGTCACCGTCACGCCGTCGGGCGCCCTGCCCTCCTGCTCGGCGACCACCGGCCGGTTGCCGCCGAAGCCCGGTATCAACGAGTCGCCGCGGTAGCTGACGATCGTCTGCGCCAGACCGAGGATGAGAAACGAAGAGATCGCGGTGAACCCGACACGAAGGTCCGTGTACACCAGCACGCCGGTGGCGCCGCCCGCCACCCATGCCAGCTGCAGCAGTGATTCAGACCGCCCGAACGCCGACGCCCGCGACTCCTCGGGCAGGTCGTCTTGCAGGCAGGCGTCCAATGACGCCTTACCGACCGCGGCGGAGCCCGAGGTGAGCAGCGCGGCGATCGCCATCACCAGCAAGTCACCGAAGAATGCCGCCGCAAGCGCGGCCGACGTGACGATGATCGCGCAGCGGACCACCAAAACCGAAGGCCTACCCAGCTTCAGCCGAGCGCTCAGCCCGTTGCCGGCGAAGTTCCCCACCGTGGCGGCGGCCCCGATCATTCCAAGTAGCGCGACCTGGTGCCATCCGTTCTGGCCGGTCTGCTTGGCGACGAACGCCGGGTACAGGAACAAGAACCCGACCATCACCTTGATGGTGACGTTGCCCCACAGCGAGGTGATGATGTTGCGCCCCAACGGCTGTCGCGGCCGCCCTGTCTTCACGCGCCCGGAGTCGTGGTGTCCGAAGCCGTGTCGGTGCAACGGTCCGCTGTCCCCGTGGTAGGTCAGCGTGGTGGGCACCTCGCCGGCGGTAACCTCCACCCAGCGCGGGATCTGCATCGACAGATACGCCCCGGCGACGGTCACGACGACGACGACGAGCAGCGCCCCGGGCAGGTGAAACAGCCTGGTGAAGACGTACTCCAGGCCGGCTGCGATGCCGCCGCCGATGATCGTCCCGCCGATCAGCCCGAACACGGTCAGCCGCGAGTTCACCCGCACCAGGTCAATCGTCGGCGGCATCACCCTGGGGGTCACCGCGCTGCGCAGCACCGAGAACGACTTGGACAGCACCATCATCAACAGCGCGCACGGATACAGCACCCATGGCGGGAAGCTGCCGGTGGCCGGGTCGTAGTTGGCGATCAACACCACCGCCAGCGCGGTGCGCAGCACGAACGACATCGCCAGCGCGACGCGCCGCCCATGCTGCAGCCGGTCGAGCGCCGGCCCGATCAACGGCGCGATGACCGCGAACGGTGCGATGGTGATCAGCAGGTACAGCGCGACGCGGCTCTTGCTCTCAGCCGACGCGGCCGCGAAAAACAGCGTGTTGGCCAGCGCGACGGCCATCGCGGCGTCTACCGCGAAGTTGGCCATGACCGGATACGTCAGCGCGGTCAGGCCCGACTTGTCGGCCCCATCGGCGGTGGCTGCCCGGTGGAACAGGCCGTACATCCGCACACCCATCTCGCGGCTGCGCATCGCGGCGGCGCGGGTCACCGTCACCTTCTGACCGCCCGATCCGCCGGGGCGCGGGGGCGGCGACGGTCGGTGGTGGCGCGCCGGTTCGTCCAGAGGCGGCAGATAACGGTTCCCGCTGGGCATCGACTGCCGGCGGGGCCTGCGGTACGGCACGTCGTCGGCGGGATAGTTGGCCATCCCGGGGTGCTCGTCAGGAGGCGGGGCCGGACGCGGCGGGTAGTACCGCGGATCGCCCCCGGATTCACTGCCCAGGACGTTGCGCCGCGGTCCGCTCACGGGTTCGATTGTCCACCATGGATGCCGCCGGGGTGCGCAGCGAGCCGGTGTGGCTGAGGGTCGGCGGGTCGGGCACTATGGGATTGCGATGAACGACGTGACTACGGTGCTGGACGAGGCGGTCGAACAGGCCCGCGCCGCGATCGTCGAGTTCAGCGGCGACACCGTCGGCGACTACATCGGCATCAGCCACGACGACGACAACGCCGCCACGCACCGCTTCCTGGCCAATCTGCCCGGATACCAGGGCTGGCAGTGGGCGGTGGTGGTGGCCGCGCATCCCGGTGCGGATCACGCGACGGTCAGCGAGGTCGTGCTGGTGCCCGGGCCCACCGCGCTGCTCGCCCCGCGCTGGGTGCCGTGGGAGGAGCGGGTCCGCCCCGGCGACCTGGGACCCGGCGATCTTCTGGCGCCGCGCCGAGACGACCCGCGGCTGGTGCCCGGCTACACGGCCACCGGAGACCCGGCCGTCGACGACGTCGCCGTCGAACTCGGCCTGGGCCGACGGCAGGTGCTCAGCGAGCTGGGCCGTGCCGAGGCCGCGCAGCGCTGGCATGACGGCGAATACGGTCCACAGTCCCCGATGGCGCGATCGGTGCGACGGGTCTGCCGCGACTGTGGCTTCTATCTCCCGCTCGCCGGGGCCCTCGGCCGGATGTTCGGCGTGTGCGCCAACCAGATGTCCGCGGACGGCCACGTCGTCGACGCGGGGTACGGCTGCGGCGCGCACTCCGACACCCCGACGCCGCCGGGCAACGGCTCGCCGCGCTTCGACCCCTTCGACGACGGCGTGCTGGACCTTCTGGAAAGTTCGGAGAACTAAGACTTTTCGGCAGCCGCCTTGATGCGGGCCAGCGAGGTGTTCATGCCCTCGACGAGTTCGTGCTCGAAATTGGGCACTCCGCCCATGAACCGGTTGACCAAGAAGTTCGACGCCGGCTTCACGCCATTCTCGGCGTGTCGCGATTCGGTGACCCGCGTCCCGGTGGCGATGGGTTCGAGCTCGTAGCTCCAGATCGTGTTGTTCTCGTTTACGCGGAACGCGAACTTCCGTTGCGGCACAACCTCGGTCACTGCACTGGTGGTCGGCCAGAACAGCCGGTTGCGCCGGTTGAAGTTGATGGTGCGGGTACCCGGTCGCAGGGGACCGAAGGGTTTCATCAACCGGCACTGCGGACTCCAGTCGGGCATGCGACGGAAGTCGGTGATCAGTTCCCAGACCTTGTCGACGGGGGCGTCGATGTCGATCTGGGCTTGCAGAAGCGGTTCGGACATTGAGTCTCCCGGAGTTTCAGCGCAGTCCCGTCTGTGCGCCGCGTGCACCCCGGCGGGCGGCGCGGCGTTGCCACAAGAACACGGATGTGCCGAACCCCGCAAGGCCCATGCCCGCCACGGCGATCGGCCGCCAGCTTTCCAGTGCCGGGACCGTGAACGCCAGGACCACTGCGACCAGCCATGCGAGTGTGAAGACCGCGATTACCGGACGCGGGTCGAGCAGCGCGTCGGGCAGCGGTGGTGGCTTCGGCTCGTCTGTCATAGGGAGTCAACGGTACCGTTCGGCCCGTGGCTGCACAGGTCATCGATGTCGACGATCCGGCCGACGCCCGGGTCGACGACTTTCGCGACCTCAACAGCATCGACCGCCGCCCGGACCTGCCCGGCGGCAAGGGCTTGGTCATCGGCGAAGGCGTGCTCGTGGCGCAGCGGATGCTGGGGTCGCGTTATTCCCCGTTCGCGCTGATGGGCACAGACCGGCGACTGGGTGAGCTTCGCGACGACCTTCTCGCCGTGGACGTTCCGTACTACCGGGTGGACGTCGACGTGATGGCGCAAGTGGTGGGCTTTCACCTCAATAGGGGCGTGCTCGCGGCCGCGCGGCGACCTCCCGCGCTGCACGTCAGTGACGTGATCGACGGTGCGCGCACGGTCGCCGTCGTCGAGGGGGTGAACGATCACGAGAACCTCGGGTCGATCTTCCGCAACGCCGCCGGCCTCGGAGTCGATGCGGTGATCTTCGGACCCGGCTGCGCCGACCCGCTGTACCGACGCTCGGTGCGCGTCTCGATGGGTCATGCCTTGCTGGTGCCCTTTGCCAGTGCGGAGTCATGGCCTGGTGATCTGAAGATGTTGCGCGAGAACGGCTTTCGCGTGCTGGCGCTGACCCCTGAGCCGACGGCGATGACACTGCCCGACGCGATGGCGGTCGCCGCCAACGGCCAGGTGGCGATCCTCGTCGGCGCCGAGGGCCCAGGTCTGAGCGCTCGGGCGATGCGGGCGAGCGACATGCGGGTGCGCATCCCGATGTCGCGGGAGACGGACTCGCTGAACGTCGCCACGGCTGCGGCTCTTGCGTTCTACGAGCGGGTTAGGGTCAGGTCGATGAGCTTGCGCGAAGAGCAGAAGAAGAGTGACTGACAGCACGCCGTGGGGGACGGGATTGACGGTCGCGGCGTTCGCCGCGGCCGTCACCGCAGCGGCGATCGTGGTGCTGAGCCTGGGTGTCGCCCGCGTGCATCCGATGCTGGCAGTCGCGTTGAACCTCATCGCGGTCGGCGGCCTCGCGCCGACGCTGTGGGGATGGCGTGCAGTTCCGGTGTTGCGCTGGTTCGTGCTCGGCGGGGGCGTCGGCGTCGCCGCGGCATGGCTGGCACTGATGGCCATCGCGGCCTGACCTCAATGGCGAGCCAGGGTTAGCGGCTAGCGGTCGCCGCCCGAGCGCACGTCGAGCAGGACGTCCTCCCACGCCGGCACGGCGGGCCGACGGCGGCGGGCCCGCTTGGGTGCCACTGGCTCCTCCGGCTCCGGCTCCGGCGCGGGCTCGGGCGGCGGAACCGGAGCTTCCTCGAAATCGAGTTGCGCGACGGGCGCGACCGGCCGCAGCGGGCGCTCGAAGCTCGGGTCGATCAGCTCCTTGGCCGTATCGTCGAGCGCGGTCGAGATGCCGCCGTGCGCTCCGGGCGTGAACCGGAAGTGGGCGACGTTCTGCGAGCGGCCGGCCTGCCATGTCAGCTGCACGGTCCAGCGGCCGTCGGCGTCCTTCCACGCGTCCCATGTTGTGGCGTCATGGTCGAGACCTCGCCCGACCAGCGCGGCGGCGACGGTTTCCAGCAGTGTCTGCACCGAAGGTCCGTCGGCAAGCACCGGATGCGAAGCTGTTGCCAGCTCCGCGGCACGCGAGCGTTCCAACAGCACCGGGTGCGCGAACCGCTCGACCCGCGAGGGGTCGACGCCGGCGGAGGCGGCGACTTGCTCCACCGATGCACCGGCGCGGATCCGGGCCTGAATCTCCTTGGGACTGAGCACGTTAGTGACCTCGATGTCGATTTCGCTCTGACTGCTGCGGCTGCCCTCGCCGCGGACAGCCGCACGCAGCCTGTCGTCGACGCGCAACAGGAACTTCTCGCTGGGTCGCGTGCTTTCGCAGATGACGTGCTTGCCGTCGACATCGAGTCCGACCACCGTGAGTTCTCGCATGTCGACCTCCTCCGGGCCGAAGCGCTGAGGTCTGATTGCTCCTCGCGTGCGCAAGCCCCGTAGCTGCGCACTCTAGACGAACACCGCGCGAAACCGGCGGTGACACGCTGGGTTCTAGATCCGCTCGACCACCCAGTCGACGCACTCGGTGAGCGCGCTGACGTCGTCGGGCTCGATCGCGGGGAACATCGCCACCCGCAGCTGGTTGCGGCCGAGCTTGCGGTACGGCTCGGTGTCGACGATGCCGTTGGCCCGCAGTACCTTGGCCACGGCGTTGGCGTCGACCTCCTCGGCGAAGTCGATGGTTCCCACCACCTGCGAGCGCAAGGCCGGATCGGTGACGAACGGCGTCGCGTACGACGACTCCTCCGCCCACGAGTACAGCCGCTGCGACGAGTCCGAGGTGCGCTTGACGGCCCAGTCGAGGCCGCCGTTGCCGTTCAACCAGTCGAGCTGCTCGGCCAGCAGCACCAGCGTCCCGATCGCCGGGGTGTTGTACGTCTGGTCCTTGCGGCTGTTCTCGACCGCGATCGGCAGCGACAGGAAGTCCGGCGCCCACCGGCCGGAGGCGGCGATCGACTCGATGCGCGCCAGTGCCGCCGGGCTCAACAATGCCAGCCACAGTCCGCCGTCGCTTGCGAAATTCTTCTGCGGCGCAAAGTAATACGCGTCCGCGTCGGCGAGGTCGACCGGCAGCCCACCGGCACCGGACGTCGCATCGATCAGGATCAGCGCGTTCTCCGACCCGGCGGGCCGGCGCACCGGCACCGCCACGCCCGTCGACGTCTCGTTGTGCGCCCAGGCGATCGCGTCGACCGACGGATCCGAGCGCGGTTCCGGCGCGCTGCCGGGCTCGGACTTGTCGACGATCGGGTCGCCGACGAACGGATTGTTCTCCACCGCCTTGGCGAACTTGGAGCTGAACTCCCCGTACGCCAGATGCAGCGAGCGCTTGTCGATCAGCCCGAACGCCGCGGCGTCCCAGAAGGCCGTCGCGCCGCCGTTTCCGAGCACAACCTCGTATCCGTCGGGCAGCGAGAACAGCTCGGCCAGTCCTGACCGGACACGGCCGACCAGGTTCTTGACGGGCGCCTGCCGGTGGGAGGTGCCGAAAAGCGGAGCCGCGGTGGTGGCCAGGGCCTTCAGCTGCTCGGGTCGCACTTTTGACGGGCCCGAACCGAATCGGCCGTCCTTCGGTTTGAGCGAGTCGGGAATGGTCAGCATTTGATCGGCCATGGGCTCAAGGCTAGGCAAACGTTTGTCGCGACCGGCGCCCGGGCACTGCTTGACCATGAGCACCGTCTCGCACATCGACCTCAACGACGGCAACCGCATTCCCCAACTGGGGTTCGGCACGTACCAGATCGCGCCGCACGACACCGCAGGAGCGGTGCGCACGGCGCTGCAGATCGGGTACCGCCACATCGACACGGCGCAGATGTACGAGAACGAGCAGGGGGTGGGGCACGGTATCCGCGAAGCCGGCGTGGACCGCGCCGACGTGTTCGTCACCAGCAAGCTCAACAACGGGTTTCACCGGCCCGATGACGCGCGGCACGCGTTCGACGAGACATTGCGAAAGCTCGGGTCGGACTACGTCGACCTGTTCCTCATCCACTGGCCGCTGCCCACGCTGTACGACGGGGATTTCGTGTCGACGTGGAGGACGCTCGAGGAATTCGCGACGGACGGCCGCGCCCGCAGCATCGGCGTCTCCAACTTCCAGCCCGACCACCTCGACCGGCTCGCTTCCGAGACGGCGACGGTGCCGGCGGTGAACCAGATCGAGATCCACCCGTACTTCGGCAACGGAGAGGTGCGCGCCTACAACAAGCAGCACAGCATCGCCAGCGAGGCGTACTCGCCGATCGCGCAGGGCAAGGTTCTCGACGATCCGGTGATCACACGCATCGCGGGCTCGGCGGGCAGATCGCCCGCGCAGGTGGTGTTGCGCTGGCACATTCAGCGCGGCGACGTCGTGATCCCGAAATCGGTGACCCCCGAGCGCATACAGGCGAACTTCGAGGTTTTCGACTACGAGCTCAGCAACGACGAGGTCGAGGCCATCGCGGGCCTGGACCGCGGCGAGAACGGCCGGACCGGCGCGCATCCGGACACGTTCGACTACGTGCCGGGATAGGCGCAGGTGTGACCCAGATCACGTGACACGTGTCGAGCGCGGGCGGGCCACAGTGGCGCGACGGGTCTAGTCAATACCCGGTACCTGCGGTACTGTCTTTGGACACACGGCGCACCAATGTAAACCTCGAAGGGGAGGCTGGGATGGCTCGTACGCGCATTGTCAGGCGCTGGAAGCGCAACATGGAGGTCAGCGACGACGGCGTGTACGTCGACACGCTGGCCACCCTTTCCGAGGGTTCCGTGCGCCGCAATTTCAACCCCTACACCGACATCGACTGGGACGCCCCCGAGTTCGCGGTGACGGAGAATGACGCCCGCTGGGTGCTGCCGGTGACGGACCCGATCGGGCGCCACCCGTGGTATCAAGCCCAGCCGCTCGAGAAGCAGATCGCCATCGGGATGTGGCGCCAGGCCAACGTCGCCAAGGTCGGGCTGCACTTCGAGAGCATCTTGATCCGCGGCCTGATGCAGTACACGTTCTGGGTGCCCAACGGCTCGCCCGAGTACCGGTACTGCCTGCACGAGTCGGTCGAAGAGTGCAATCATACGATGATGTTCCAGGAGATGGTGAACCGCACCGGGGTCGACGTGCCCGGCATGCCGCGGATGCTGCGCTGGGTTTCCCCGTTGATCCCTCTCGTGGCCGGGCCGCTGCCGATCGTGTTCTTCTTCGGTGTGCTGGCCGGCGAGGAGCCGATCGACCATGCACAGAAAAATGTTCTGCGCGAAGGCAAGTCGCTGCACCCCATCATGGAACGAGTGATGGCGATCCACGTCGCCGAAGAGGCCCGCCACATCTCGTTCGCCCACGAGTACTTGCGCAAGCGTGTGCCGCGGATGCGCCGGCGGCCCAAGTTCTGGTTGTCGCTGAACGTGCCCATCATCATGCGGGTGCTGTGCTCGGCGATCGTCGTGCCGCCGCGCAGCTTCTTCAAGGAGTTCGACATGCCGCGCTCGGTGCGCAAGGAGTTGTTCTTCGACTCGCCGGACTCCCGGCAGTGGCTGCGCGACATGTTCGGCGACGTCCGGATGCTCTGCCACGAGGTGGGCCTGATGAACCGCCCGGCACGGCTGATGTGGCGGATCTGCAAGATCGACGGACCCCCGTCGCGCTACCGCTGTGAGCCTCAGCGCCAACACGTCTCGGCTGCGTAGGGTTCCATGCCCCACGTCATCACCCAGTCCTGCTGCAGCGACGGGTCCTGCGTCTACGCCTGCCCGGTGAACTGCATCCACCCCACACCGGACGAACCTGACTTCGCGACCGCCGAGATGCTGCATGTCGATCCGGTCGCCTGCGTCGACTGCGGCGCCTGCGTGTCGGCCTGCCCAGTGGGCGCGATCGCACCCGACACCAAGCTCACCGACTCCCAGCTGCCGTTTGTGGCCGTCAACGCGTCGTTCTACCCCGCCCGCCCGATAGGCGAAAAGCTGCCGCCCACTTCGAAACTCGCGCCGGTCATCAAGGCGCCGGTGATTCGGAGGCGCGCCACCGGCCCGCTTTCCGTCGCCGTCGTCGGCTCAGGGCCGGCCGGGATGTACGCCGCCGACGAGCTGCTCACTCAGCACGGCGTGCGGGTCAACGTGTTCGACAGGCTGCCGACGCCGTACGGGCTGGTGCGGGCCGGCGTGGCCCCCGACCACCAAACCACCAAGCGGGTGACGCGGCTGTTCGACCGGGTGGCACGCCACCACGGTTTCGGTTTCTACCTCAATGTCACTGTCGGAAAACATGTTTCGCACGAGGAGCTGCTGCGCCATCACCACGCCGTGGTCTATGCGGTGGGTGCGTCGGCAGACCGCCGGCTCGACATCGACGGATTCGGGATGCCGGGAACCGCTACGGCCACCGAACTGGTCGCCTGGATCAACGCGCACCCGGACTACCGCGACCTCGACGTGCCATTGGACCACGAACGAGTGGTGATCGTCGGCAACGGCAACGTCGCCCTGGACGTGGCGCGAATCCTGACGGCCGACCATGAGCGGTTAGCGCGGACCGACATCTCAGGGCATGCGCTGGAAGCGTTGCGCCACAGCAAGGTTCGCGAGGTCGTCATCGCAGCCCGGCGCGGGCCGACCGAGTCGGCGTTCACGCTGCCCGAGATGATCGGCCTGACGACCAACGCCCGCGTCGTGCTGAGCGCCGAGGACCACGCCCTGGTCCGCGCAGACCTGGCCGACTGCACAGATCGGCTGACCCGGCACAAGCTGGAACTGCTCGACTCCCTTGATGTTTACGACGAGCGCCGCGACGGTCCGGTCATCCGGCTGGCCTACCGGCTGACGCCCGCGCGCGTGCTCGGGGCGGATCGTGCAGCGGGTGTTCGGTTCAGCGTGACCGGCACCGAAGAGAGCCGCGACGTCGAGGCCGGACTGGTGCTGAGCTCGATCGGCTATCGTGGCCGGCCCGTCCCCGGATTGCCGTTCGACGACGACGCCGGCGTGGTGCCCAACATCGGTGGGCGCGTCGTCGCACCCGACACCGACAGGCCGGTCACCGGCCTGTTCGTTGCCGGCTGGATCAAAAGGGGCCCAATGGGTTTCATTGGCACGAATAAGTCGTGCGCCCAGGAGACGGTCAACGCGCTCGTCGACGATTACAACGATGGCCTGCTCGATGACCCCGCGGCCGGCCTGCAGGCACTGGATCGCCTGGTGCGGGCCAGGCAGCCCGACGTCGTCGACCTCGACAGGTGGCGCGCCGTCGACCGGGCAGAAGTCGGCCGTGGCCGGGCTCAGGGCCGTCCGCGCGATAAGTTCACGTCGGTCGCCGCGATGCTCGACGCGGCGCAACAACAGCGGCGGCCGAAGCGGCGCTTGCTGGCCGCGCTGACCCGGTGACCGCCGCTCGTCGGGTTCGCCAGACATCGATCAGCGCGGCCGCCGCCGACGACAGCCGGCCTTCCGACCGCCACGCGACCCCCACGGCGCCGCGCAACGTCGGCCGTTCGACGCGGACCACGTGCACGTCGCCGCGTGTCCGCGCATAGGATTCCGGCAGCACGCCAACGCCGAGCCCGCTCGCGGCAAGGTCCGCCACGACCTCCGGATTGCTCGCCTCCAGCGTGACCCGCGCAGCCACTCCGGCAGCCGCGCAGCCCTCGTCAAGCGATTCGCGAATTCCCGAACCGCCTGGCAGGCAGATCAACTCGTGCTCGGCCAGGGAACGCAGCGCCACGCTGTTGCGTCGCGCGAGCGGATGATCGGCACGCACGGCAGCACCCAACACGTCGTCGTTGATCACCTCCACGTGCAGTCCCTGCGGTGGTGAGCGAAAACCGATCACCGCCAAATCGACTGCAGCGCTGTGTAACCCGGCGATCAGCTCCGCCGTCGGCGATTCGATCAATGTGATCCGGACCTGGGGATGGCGCCGATGAAGGGCCGCCAGCGCACCCGTGATGGCAC
Organism: Candidatus Sericytochromatia bacterium; assembly: GCA_050262635.1. Lineage (GTDB taxonomy): Bacteria > Actinomycetota > Actinomycetes > Mycobacteriales > Mycobacteriaceae > Mycobacterium. The sequence goes on from JBLNEK010000147.1 coordinate 21,471, forward strand.
CCGGCGGACACGATGTCATCATCCCGACTGCGACATGGCCTCGCAGCACGCCGCTCAGTTCGTCGGCCGCCGCGCGGATCTCGGCGACAGCCGCAAGTGCCGTGCGGGCGAGCGGCAGCACGGCCGCACCGGCGTCAGTGACCCGCACCGACCGGCCGGACCTGTCGAACAGGATCTGGCCGAGTTCGCTCTCGAGCCGCCGGATCTGCGCACTGACGCCGGGCTGAGCGACGTGCAGCCGACTCGCCGCCCTGGTGAAGCTCCCATCGTCGGCGACCGCGACGAGATACTCAAGCTGATGCAGCTGCATAACAGGAGCTTATGGAACGGATAAAGACTATGTCTTGGACTTCTGGAGTATTGCGGTGCACGGTAAAGACATGGACCCCGAAATCATTGCCACCACGTATTTCGACAGCTGGAACCGCCGGGACTTCGACCGGCTGCGCACGATCCTCGCCGAGGACGTGACATTCTCCGGACCGATGGGAACATCGGCCAGCGGTGCCGACGAATATGTCGCATCACTCGCCGCGTTCGCAGAGAGCCTCGTCGGGGTTTCGGTGGAGAAGATGGTCGCCGACGACGACGACGTGCTCACCTGGTTCGAGTTGCATCCCAAAGACGGCGACCCGGTGCCCGTCGTGAACTGGTGCCACGTCGAGGACGGGCGTGTTGCGCAGGTGCGGGTTACGTTTGACGCGAGGCCGCTGCTCAGCCGGTGAGCAGCCCGGACTGCACCAGCGCGGCGTCGATGAACTCCTGCACCGGCCGCGACTGGAAGAACCCGGCGTGACCGCCGCGATACCAGACGATTTCGGGCTTGCCCCAGTGCTCCCAGAGCCGCACCACGTGTTCTCGCGGGTGAACCAGCCGGTCGGCGACCCCGCCGTAGATGAAGCGGCCACGCATCGGCACTCGCGGCGTCAGCCCCAGCGGTGACACCATGCGCCCGATCGGCCGGGCCATCTTGATCGTGTCGCGGCGGGGGTCGTCGGGGCCGAGCCCGGAGTGGCGGGCGAGAATGTCCACAAGGTCGGCGACTGGAACTCCGAGAATCGCGCACTTCAGCCGATCGTCGAGGCTGGCTACCAGCGACGCGATGTAGCCGCCGAGCGATATGCCGTCGACGCCGACGGGCGCCTGCGGCTCCTGCGACCGGATCCAGGCCAGTAAGCGCCGGATGTCCCACACCGCCTGGGCGGCCGCGTGTACGTCGTCCAGCACGTCCTCACCGGGCAGCACAGCGCCCTTGGGCACTCCGCGTTTGCGCGGTCCGTGCAGCGGCAGCACGGGAAGGACCACGTTCAGGCCGAGGTCCTCGTGCAAATGCCAGGCCCGAAACAGCGTGAGGTCCAGGCCGCCGCGGCCCATCTCGGTGCCGTGTATACACACCAGCCACGGCCGTGGCCGGTTGTGGCGGAGCATCAGCCCGTACTCGCGGTTGTTGGCGGTGTAGCTGAGCCAGCGTTCGCGCCCAGGCTCCTGCGGGTGCGGCTCGTACTCGCTGGTGAACGCGAACCGCTGGAATGACCGTTTGCGGCGCTTGATCTCGTGGAACGTGATGTCGGCCGGTGGCGGGGGTGGCGTGAAGAAGCCCTCCGGGTCGTCCAGCCACCCTTTGTCGCCGTAGAACTCCAGCGCCGCCGTCACCTCGCGAGTGATCCGTTGGAAAGCGGCCGGCTCGCTGATGGGCCGGCTCAGCTTGAGGCCGCTCAGCACGATCTCGTCACGAAGAGCCTGGGCGGCGAGCGCAATCGTCGGGCGGGCAATCGGGAGGTCGCCTTGTCGTCCGTCCAGGTAGTCGCGCCACGACTTGGCGTAATAGCGCCCGGTCTGCGCGAATGGCCGGATGACAGAACTCAGCGGCCCGCCGGCCGAAGCCCGGGCGGGGTTCGGATCCTTCTCGAACTCGTCATGATCAGCAACTGCCATCAGTGGCGATGCTATGCCCTGGCGAGAGCCGGTCCGTAGGGACCTAAGTCCCGCAGCTAGAGGCCTACTGCCGCTTCCAGCTCCGTGATCGTCCGCTCCGTGAGCGGGACCACCGTGCCGATCTCCGGCATTACATCGCTGCCCGCCACATAACCGAAGCAGATGCGGTCGGCGTACGAACATGTCGTGACGTTGAGGGCCTGGCCGTCAAAGACCGCCGACACCGGGTAGATCTCGTCGATGTGAGCTCCGTTCCAGTACATGTCGGTCCGCGGCCCCGGCACGTTCGAGATCGGAAGGTTGTAGCCGGTCCGGAACCTTGGGAAGAACGACGGCAACTTCGGCGAGAGCACTGTCGGCCCGATACTGGGCGCCAGCAGCAGCATCGACAGCCCGGCGCCGCGCTCGGCCACCCGTTGCTTTCCTCGCGTCATCGACCGGTGGATCAGGTCGAGCCGCGCGGCGGGGTCGGCGAGGTGGGTGCCCAGCGGGCAGAGCCAAGCGCCGAAGACGTTGCCGCGCTCGGAGTCCGAGTCGGCGTCCTTGGCCCGGGCGGTGATCGGGCAGATCCCGACGAGGGTGGTGCCGGGGAGTTCGTCATGGTCGAGGAGCCACGTCCGCAGGACACCGGAAACTACTGCGACGACGACGTCGTTGCCGGTGACGCCGGCCTTGTCCTGAATCGCGCGGATGCGGTCTCGCGGCCAGCTGCCTGCCGCCACCGCGCGCGCCTGGCCCAGGCGGCCGTTGAACCGGGTGTAGGGCGCTGCCAACGGCGGCACGGCGGTGTCCGAGGTCAGCCCCTCGACGAGCGTCTGCACCTCGCCCGCGACCAGTCGCTCGAGCGTTCCGGCACCTGAGGCCGCCGTATTCACCAGCTCTCGCAGCGTCCGGAATGGGTTGAGCCCGTGCGGCTCTGGGTGATGCGCTACTGCAGCCGTACGGTCGTGGTGTGAGGCGAAGAACGCCGGCATCGACCGCCGTCGGGGATCGTCGCTGAGCCCCTCGGCGATCATCTGCAGCCCCGCCACTCCGTCCACGAGCGTGTGGTGGACCTTCACGTAAAAGGCGAACCGGCCGTCGTCGAGCCCGTCGATCAAATACGAGCGCCACATCGGCCGCGACCGGTCGAGCGGAGCGGCGTGCAACTCACTGATCTTCTGCCACAATGCATCCGGGGCTTCGCCCGCCGGCAGCGTGATCCGCTCGCAATGCTCGGCGAGGTCGACGTCCTCGACGTGACGCCACACCCATAGCCCCAGTTCCTGATGCGGGTACCGGCACAGTCTCGGATCCAATGACGCTGTGGGGGAGACGGTTTCGTGGTAGAGGTCGTCGACGTAGCCGGCGCCCGCATCCGGTGGTGGCGTCATGATCAGCACGGCCGCCACGTGCAGCGGGTTCGACGACTCACCGGTGATCATCGCCGCATCCAGCGGGTCCATCAGGCTGGCCATGCTCCATTAATACGCATTGGCCCGGTGATCGGTAGGGGCTTTCGCCCACTACCTCATCGCGTTGGCGATCTCCTCGGGGCTCACCTCACGTACCGGCTGACCCATCGACCACTGGTGGCCGAACGGGTCGCGCAGGATGCCGTAGCGATCACCCCAGAACTGCTCGTCGACGGGCATCACCACCGTGGCGCCGGCGTCAACGGCGCGCTGGAACCGCGTGTCGACGTCGGTGACGACGAGATGAATCGTCACCGGCGTACCGCCGAGCGCCTTCGGGTGACTGGGCTTGCCGTCGTTCATCTCCGGGAAGTCGTCGGCCAGCATCACCGTGGTGCCGTTGATCTGCACGGCCGCGTGGATCAGCTTGCCATCGTGACGCGGAATGCGGGCGAGTTCGACCCCGTCGAACGCCTTGACATAGAAGTCGACCGCGGCGGCGGCGTCGTCGACGGTCAGGTGGGGCAGCACAGCGGGGGTCACTTCTATTGCCATGGGAACCTCCTTGATTCGTAGGGTCAGTCAGATAGACCTGCCGCGGCTGCCGAACTCATCGCGATCGTTGAGGTGAGCAGACACCAATCGCAGATCTGAGGCCGGGTAATGCGGATTGCACGTCTGCTCGCCCGAGGGTGCGCGAGGGTGCGAGCTCACACCGTGATGTGCGAAATCTCCGACCAGCCGTCCACCGACTCGACCGGGCGCGGGCCCGGCCCGACATACACCGCCGACGGCCGCACCAGCTTGCCGAGCCGCTTCTGCTCCAGGATGTGCGCGCACCACCCCGCGGTGCGTCCGCACGTGAACATCGCCGGCATCATCCTGGGCGGCACCCCGGCGAAGTCGAGGATCACCGCGGCCCAGAACTCGACATTCGTCTCGATCGCGCGGTCCGGCCGACGTTCCCGCAGTTCGGTCAGCGCCGCCTGCTCCAGCGCGGCGGCCACTTCATAGCGGGGTGCGTCGAGCCGCTTGGCCGTCGCTCGCAGCACCCGGGCCCGCGGGTCCTCCGCGCGGTAGACGCGGTGACCGAAGCCCATCAACTTCTCCTTGCGGTCGAGGATCCCCTTGACCACCGCTTGCGCGTCGCCCGTGCTCTCGGCCTCCTCGATCATCGGGATCACGCGGGCCGGCGCGCCGCCGTGCAGCGGCCCGCTCATCGCACCGATCGCGCCCGACAAAGCGGCCGCGACGTCGGCGCCGGTCGAAGCGATCACGCGCGCCGTGAACGTCGACGCGTTCATCCCGTGCTCGGCTGCCGACACCCAGTAGGCGTCGATGGCCTCGACCCGCTTCGGGTCGGGTTCACCCTTCCACCGCTTCATGAAACGCTCTGTGACGGTGCGGCATTGGTCGATCTCGCGCTGTGGGACCGCCGGCTGCTCGATGCCACGGGCCGACTGCGCGACGTACGACAGCGCCATCACCGAGGCGCGGGCGAGCTGATCGCGGGCGGTCTGGTCGTCGATGTCGAGGATCGGCTTGTAACCCCAGATCGGCGCCAGCATCGCCAGCCCGGCCTGCACGTCGACACGGACGTCACCGGTGTGGATCGGCAGCGGAAACGGCTCGGCGGGACGCAGGCTCTGACCGAACTTCCCGTCCACCAGCAACGCCCACACGTCGGCGAACGTCACCCGTTGCTCCACCAGCTCCTCGATGTCGACACCGCGATAGCGCAAGGCACCGCCGTCTTTGTCCGGCTCGGCAATCTCGGTGGTGAAGGCCACGACGCCCTCGAGTCCGCTGACGAAATTCTCCGGTACCGCAGTCATGTGGTGATTCTCGCACTGTCCGCGAAGGCGGCTGCTACCGGTCGGTAACACCGTGGGCGGGCGCGGGCGTAGCGTTGCCTGATGACCCAACCCGGCAACGAGTACCTGGCCAAGATGCGAGTGGACTACGGATCCGCGGAGAAGGACGGCAGCCCCGACCTCGACGTCGACTGGCTGGCCGGCGGCTGGGTCGCATTGCTGCACAAGTGGATTGGCGACGCCGAACGTGCCGGCGTGGCCGAGCCGAACGCGATGGTGGTAGCCACCGTGGACGCGCACGGAAGGCCGGCGAGCCGAGCGGTGTTGTGCAAGAGCGTGGACGACACCGGGATCACGTTCTTCACCAACTACGACTCGGCCAAGGGCGCCGAACTCGCGGCGAACCCGTACGCGTCGGCGACGTTCCCGTGGTTCGGATTGGGCCGCCAGGTGCACATCCGCGGCCCTGTGAGCAAAGTCACCGCGGACGTCACCGCCGACTACTGGTCCAAGCGGCCCCGCGGATCGCAACTCGGCGCGTGGGCGTCGGCACAATCGCGGCCGATCGCGTCGCGGGCCGAATTGATGCGCCGACTCGAGGAGGTCGCCGAGCGATTTGCCTCCGCTGTGGACATTCCGGTGCCGCCGAACTGGGGCGGGTATCTCATCACCCCCGAGATGGTGGAGTTCTGGCAGGGGCGCGAGGACCGGTTGCACAACCGGATTCGGTTGCGGGACGGACGCTTAGAACGCCTGCAACCTTGATGTGAGCCTGCTGGCCGACACCACTTCGCTGCGCACCCCCGACTTCCGCCGGCTCTGGCTGGCCGGCGTCGTCACTGTCATCGGCGCAAACCTCACGATTTTCGCCGTCCCCGTCCAGATTTACGCGCTCACCCGCAGCTCCGCCTATGTCGGGTTGACCGGTGTTTTCGCGTTGGTGGCGCTGGTGGTGTTCGGGCTGTGGGGCGGCGCCTGGGCCGACGCGATGGATCGCCGCGGCCGCGGTCCGAAGAGGCTTCGCGTCGGTGTGGGACGGTTTGCGCTACCTGGCCGGCCACACCGTGGTGCTGATGTCGTTCGTCGTCGACCTCATCGCGATGGTCTTCGGGATGCCGCGGGCACTGTTCCCGCAGATCGCGCACGAGTGCTTCGGCGCCCCCGTCGAAGGCGGTTCGACGATGGCGCTGCTGGCGGCGGCGATGTCCGCCGGTGCCGTCGCAGGCGGCGTGTTCTCGGGTTGGCTGCCGCGGGTCCGTCGCCAAGGGCTGGTGGTGGTCGCCGCGATCGTCGTGTGGACTGGCAATGGTGGGTTTCGGCCTGTGCAGCGGGTGGGCCGACGGGCGTGCCGGACCGCTGCTGTGGGGTGCGTTGGCGTTCCTCGCGGTCGGCGGACGCCGTGCACGGTGCCGCCGCAGCCGTCGTCGGCACCACGATCGCCGCCGCCGGGGGAGGGGGACTGGTGGTCGTAGGCGTGCTGATCGCGGCCCTCGCGGTGCCGGCGTTCGTGCGCTACCGGGTGTCAACGGCCGGCGATCAGCCTGTTGATCTCGGCAACCAGTCGGAATCTGCGGGTTACCATCCCAAGCGTGGCGGAGGTCGTCGGGGCGGGGATTCCGGGACTGCGTGAACGCAAGAAGCAGCGCACTCGCTCGATGCTGATCGACGCCGCGGTGGAACTGTGCGACAGGCAGGGGTTCGACAACACGACCGTCGACCAGATCGCCGCGGTCGCCGACGTTTCGCCCCGCACGTTCAGTCGCTACTTCGCCACGAAGGACGCGGTCATCCTCGCGCTGATCGACGACATGACCGCGGCGATCGCGGAGCAGTTGGCCCAGCAGCCACCCGAGCTGAACCCGCTGGACGCGATGTTTCGTGCGCACGTCGCGATGATCAAGGCCACGGCATCGGTGTCCGCGGACGGATTCACCACCGAACGGCTGAAGACGATCACACGGATCGTCAACTCGTCGCCCGGGCTGCGGCTGGCGGCCAGCGACTTCCGCGACCATGCGGTCACCCAGACGCTCGCGAATCGCATGGGCGTCGAGTTCGACGACAAGAGGCTGCAGCTGACCGTCGCCGTCTTCGCGACGATCCTGCTGTGCGCGATCGACGAGCTCGCGCACGTCACCGACTGGTCGCGGGTGGACGCCGACGCACTCGTCGACGTCCTGGTGAAAACGTATGAACGATTCGCAGATATCTGCGCTGACCCGCGCCCTTCCGTCTAACGTGCACATCTAGCCCCGCGCGGACATGCCCCCGCGAATGCGACTACGTTTGGTAAGCACCACTTAACCCTCGCCAGCGAAGAAGGGACGCCCGTGGCCGACAACTCATCCAACGCCGAAGAGTCCGCCACCCTTCACTATCCCGAGGGCGAGCTCGAACTGCAGATCGCCCACGCCACCGAGGGCGCGGACGGCATCGCGTTGGGCAATCTTCTGTCCAAGTCCGGCTACACCACCTTCGACCCCGGCTTCGTCAACACCGCGTCGACGAAGAGCGCGATCACCTACATCGACGGCGACGCGGGGATCCTGCGCTACCGCGGTTACCCGATCGAGCAGCTGGCCGAGAAGTCCACGTTCATCGAGGTGAGCTACCTGTTGATCTACGGCGAGCTGCCCACCAAGGAGCAGCTGGCTCGATTCACTCGGCAGATCCAGAGGCACACGCTGCTGCACGAGGACCTCAAGCGTTTCTTCGACGGCTTCCCTCGCAACGCGCACCCGATGCCGGTGCTGTCGTCGGCAGTCAACGCGCTCTCGGCGTACTACCAGGATTCGCTGGACCCGTTCGACGACGAGCAGGTGGAGCTGTCGACGATCCGACTGCTGGCCAAGCTGCCGACGATCGCGGCGTACGCATTCAAGAAGTCGGCCGGGCAGCCGTTCCTGTATCCCGACAATTCGCTGACCTTGGTGGAGAACTTCCTGCGGATGACGTTCGGCTTCCCGGCCGAACCGTACGAGGTGGACCCGGAGGTGGTTCGGGCTCTGGACATGCTGTTCATCCTTCACGCCGACCACGAGCAGAACTGCTCGACCTCGACTGTGCGACTGGTCGGCTCGTCGCAGGCCAACCTTTTCACGTCGATCTCCGGCGGCATCAACGCGCTGTGGGGCCCGCTGCACGGCGGCGCGAACCAGGCGGTGCTGGAAATGCTGGAGAAGATCCGCGCCGCCAAGGGCGATGTGCACGACTTCGTCAGGCGAGTGAAGGACCGCGAGGACAACGTCAAGCTGATGGGCTTCGGCCACCGGGTCTACAAGAATTACGACCCGCGGGCGCGGATCGTCAAGGAGCAGGCCGACAAGATCCTCGGCAAGCTTGGCGGCGACGACGAATTGCTCGACATTGCAAAGGCTTTGGAAGAGGTCGCGCTCACCGACGACTTCTTCGTCGAGCGCAAGCTGTACCCGAACGTCGACTTCTACACCGGCGTCATCTACCGCGCCATGGGCTTCCCGACGCCGATGTTCACGGTGCTGTTCGCTTTGGGCCGGCTGCCGGGCTGGATCGCGCACTGGCGGGAGATGCACGACGAGCCCGGCGGAAAGATCGGCCGGCCGCGCCAGATCTACACCGGCTACAGCGAGCGCGACTACAAGGCCCTCGACGCGCGGTAGCGCAGCTGGCTCCTGCCGCGAATTTGACCTTCTGCAGTTCGCTTCTCGAACTACTGCTGCACAGCGTCCATCTCGCGGCGTGACCCAGTGCACTTTGCGGGCATGACAGTTGTAGTTTTACAATCGTCTTATGGGCACGCTCACCCGCAGGCGCAAGGCGATCATCCTCACGTCGTGCTGCCTGAGCCTGCTGATCGTGTCGATGGACGCGACAATCGTGAACGTCGCGATTCCCAGCATCCGCACCGATCTGCGCGCAGCGCCGTCGCAACTGCAATGGGTCATCGACATCTACACGCTGGTGCTGGCGTCGCTTCTGCTGCTGTCCGGCGCGGCCGCGGACCGGTTCGGGCGGCGGCGCACGTTCCAGGTCGGCCTCACGGTGTTCGCTCTGGGCTCGCTGCTGTGCAGCGTCGCGCCGACCATCGGCACTCTGATCGGCGCCCGCCTGGTGCAGGCGATCGGCGGTTCGATGATGAATCCCGTTGCGATGTCGATCATTACGCAGGTGTTCACCGGCCGGGTGGAGCGCGCTCGCGCGATCGGGATCTGGGGTGGGGTCGTGGGCATCTCGATGGCGCTGGGACCGATCGTCGGCGGTGCGCTGATCCAGTGGGTCGACTGGCGCGCGGTGTTCTGGATCAACCTGCCGATCTGCGCCGCGGCGATCATTCTGACCGCGATCTTCGTACCCGAGTCGAGGTCGGCGTCCATGCGCGACGTCGACCCGGTCGGTCAGGCGCTGGGCATGGCGTTCCTGTTTGGTCTTGTCTTCGTCCTGATCGAAGGCCCGACGATGGGGTGGGCGAACCCGCGCACGATCGCCGTCGCCGTCACGGCTGTTGTGGCGCTGCTGGGATTTCTGCGGTACGAGTCGCGCCGTCGCGATCCGTTCATCGATCTCCGCTTCTTCCGCAGCGTCCCGTTCTCGTCGGCGACGATGATCGCGGTGTGCGCGTTCGCGGCCTATGGCGCCTTCCTGTTCATGATGTCGCTGTACCTGCAGGGAGAGCGGCAGTTCTCGGCGATGCGCACTGGGATGATCTACTTGCCGATTGCGGTTGGCGCGCTGGTCTTTTCGCCGCTGTCCGGCCGTCTCGTCGGCCGGTTCGGCAGCCGTCTGTCGCTGTTGGCCGCCGGAATTCTGATCACGGCCGCGACACTGATGCTGACGGTGTTGACCGCGACGACTCCGGTGTGGCAGATCCTGGTGGTGTTCGCGGTGTTCGGTGTGGGATTCGCGATGGTCAATGCGCCGATCACCACCGCGGCGGTCAGCGGCATGCCGACGGACCGAGCCGGTGCCGCGTCGGCCGTCGCGTCGACGAGCCGCCAGGTCGGTGTGAGTCTCGGTGTGGCGCTGTGTGGTTCGGTCGCCTGTGTGGCGCTGGCGAACATCGGCGCGGATTTCGCGGCGGCGGCTCGGCCCTTGTGGTTCGTGTGCGCGGCGCTTGGTGTGGTGATCCTGGTGCTCGGCTTCTATTCGACCTCGGGCAGGGCACTTCAGTCCGCTGAGCGGTTGGCGCCGCTCATCGCCGCGCCGACGCACCAGGGGGTTTCGCGTGCCGCCTGAGCTCGCCGATGAGGTGTGGCGGCAGATGTCGGCGCTGGTGATCGACAATAAGGACCAGTGGCGCCGGGCGGTGGTAGAGCGGACGGGGTTGCCGTTCAGCAGGATTCGGATCTTGCGACGGCTGCATCGCGCGCCGATGAGCGTCAAGCAGATCGCCGAGGCGGCGACCATCGACGCGCCGGCAGCGACGGTGGCTGTCAACGACCTCGAAGCGCGCGGTTTGGTGCTACGGCGCACCGACCCCGGCAATAGGCGCTGCAAGCTGGTGTCGCTGACGCCGACGGGCCGGGAGATGGTCGCCGAAATTGAGGCAGTGAAAGATCCGGCCCCCGAGGTGCTTTCGGCGTTGGGTGACGACAAGCTGCGGGCTCTGCGCGACATCCTAGACCGCTTGGCGGCCAAGTAGCGCTCACCGAGCTGCGAGCGTGAACTGCCGTACGGCGTTGCGCGGCGGGTCGCGTACAGACCGGGGGGGCCTCCCGCTTACGGGGAGCACGGTCGCGGAAACGGGGTTAGCCCGATTCGAGCACCGCCATTGCTGCGTTGTGGCCTCCGATGCCCGACACTCCGCCTCCGCGGCGAGCACCCGAGCCGCACAACAGGATCCGGTCATGCGACGTGGCCACACCCCAGCGCTGAGCAGGTGTCTCCAGCGGCTCGTCGTCCTCGGCGAAGGGCCACGTCAAGGCGCCGTGGAAGATGTTGCCGGCGGTCATGCCGAGGGAGCCCTCCAAGTCGCAGGTGGTCTTCGTCTCGATGCAGCCACGCAACATCACTGCCTGGATAGGCTCGGCCAGAACGGAATTCAACGAGGTAAGCACCGCGTCGGTGAGTTGCTCGCGGGTGCCCAGTCCGTGCGGCGTGTGCAGCCCGAACACGGTCAGCGTCTGCGCCCCGGAAGCCCGCAACGCAGGAGACAGAATGCTCGGATCGGCCAGCGAGTGGCAGTAGATCTCGCACGGTAGCGGATCGGGAACCTCACCGCGAGAGGCCATCTCGTACCCGGACTGCAGCTGACTGAACGACTCGTTGACGTGAAAGGTGCCGCCGAACGCCTGCTCGGGGGTGACGCCGGCGTCGCGCAGGCCGGGCAACCGTCGCAGCATCAGGTTCACCTTCACCTGACTACCAGGTGCTGCGGCGGGGGCCGGCTCGCCGAGCAGCGTAAAGAGCACGGTCGGTGTCACTCCTGCCAACACGAACCGACCGTGCGCGACGCGCTCATCGTCGTTCACGCGGTAGCTCACTTCGCCGTCCGGAGCGATCGCGAAAACGTCTGCCCCGGTGATGATTTCGACGCCATACCGCAGCGCGGCTTCGGTCAGCGCGTCCGTGACCGCTCCCATGCCACCGATCGGCACGTCCCAGTCTTCGCCGAGCAGGTGGTACAGGAAGCAGATGTTCTGCCGCAGCGACTCCTCGTCCAAGTCCGCGAACGTCCCGATCAGCGCATCGGTGGCGATCACGCCGCGCGCCAGGTCGTTGGCAACGGCTTCTCTGATCGCGTGCCCGATCGGCTCGTCGATCATCGATGCCCAGGCCGCTTCGGCATTGACCAGCCGCCGAGCCCGGCTGCGTCGCAACAGAGGTTCGGTGACCGTCGGCCACAGCGCTCGCGTCACCAAACGGCAGCGTTCGTAGAAGCTGTCGGCGATACCCCGATACGGCGCCACCAGCAAGCCCCGCCGACCGCCGACCGCGGGGTCGGGCGTGTACGACGAGTAGCGGCGCCTCGCCAGCCGCACCGACAGGTCGAGGTCGTCGACGACACGCGTCGGCAGCAGGCTGACCAGATACGAGTACCGCGACACCCGGGCGTCTACGCCGTCGAACGGTCGTGCCGACACCGCCGCGCCGCCGACATGGTGCAGCCGTTCGAGCACCAGCACCCGCTTGCCTGCGCGTCCGAGGTACGCGGCCGCGACGAGGCCGTTGTGCCCGCCGCCGACGACGACGGCGTCGAAGCTTTCGCTCAGCTCAGGTAGCCCTCGACCTGGTCGGCCGGGCGCACGTGCGCCTCCTTGGGATCACCGCCGGTTTCGCGCAGCGCACGACGCTGCCGCAGCAGGTCCCAACACTGGTCCAGTTCGGCCTCGAGTATGCGCAACCGGGAGTGCTCATCGTCGCCGCTGATCTCGCCACGCTGCAACCGCGCACGCAAATCCTTCTCCTCGGCGACAAGCGAGTTGATGCGCGTCAGGGTTTCGTTGTCCTCCGCCACGTTCTCCAGTGTGCCCGCTAGCGTTGGCACGATGACGGACAAACCCGAGATCGACTTCCCGACCGGCCCTGCCCCGCAAGAGCTCGTTATCGAGGACATCGTCGTCGGCGAGGGCGCCGAGGCGGTGCCCGGTGGCACGGTCGAAGTGCACTACGTCGGCGTGGAATACGACACAGGCGAGGAATTCGACAGCTCGTGGAGCCGCAACCAGTCCATCGAGTTCCCGCTGCGCGGACTGATCCGAGGCTGGCAGGACGGCATTCCGGGCATGCGGGTGGGCGGACGTCGCAAGCTCACGATCCCGCCCGAGCAGGCCTACGGCCCCGCCGGCGGAGGGCATCGTCTCTCGGGCAAGACCCTGATCTTCGTGATCGACCTACTGGGCACCCACTAGACCTTCGCCGACCGTGCAACCAGCGACGTGACACGCCGTCTGAGCGTCGCCAGATTCACGGTCGGCGGATCAGAGTGCGGAGTCCGCAGGCTTGGGTCCCGGCAGCCGCAGCAGCAGCCGCGCGCCGCCCAGCGGACTCGCCTCCAAACAGACTGTGCCGCCGTGCAGTTCGGCCTGCTGCGCGACCAGCGCCAAGCCCAGGCCGGACCCGGAGTGCGACGCCGTCGAGCCGCGGGCGAACCGCTCGAACACCACCTGCCGTTCCTCTTCGGGCACGCCGATCCCGTTGTCGTCCACGGCGATCTCGACGCCGGCGCGAGAGCTCACCGCCGACAGCTGGATCCGCGTGGCGCCGCCGTGCTTGACGGCGTTGGCGATCGCGTTGTCGACGGCCAACCGCAGCCCGGCCGGCAGGCCGACGATGATCACCGATGGCGACGGCATCAGCGACACCTCGAGATCGGGGTAGATCCGCATCGCGTCGTGGGCGGCGCGGTCGAGCAGCTCGGTGATGTCGACGGGGACGTGATCCTCCGACGTGGACAACTCGCCCTGTGCCAGGCGCTCCAGCGCCGACAGCGTTGCCTCGATCCGCGACTGCGTGCGGATCACGTCGTGCAGCACCTCCTTGCGCTGCTCTTCGGGCATGTCCAGCGTTGCCAGCACCTCGAGGTTGGTGCGCATTGCGGTCAGCGGGGTGCGTAGTTCGTGCGACGACACCGCGGCGAAGTCGCGCGCCGACGCCAGCGCAGCCTTCGTGCGGTCCTGCTCCTTGAAGATCCGCTGCAGCATGCCCTCTACCGCGTCCGCGATCTCGACCGCCTCGGTGGCGCCGCGGATCTCGAGGTCGGGCGCCTCGTCGCCGGCGTCGATCGAACGGGCTTGCTGCGCCAGGCGTTTGAGCGGGCGGACCGCGAACGCGGCGAGGAACCAGCCGAACACGCCGGCCGCGACGATCGCGAACGTACAGATCAGGATCACCCGGCGGTGCAGGTTGTTGGTGTCGGCGATGGTGTCGTCGTAGGTGGCGCCGACCTCCAGTGACATCGGCGGGTCAGACCCGCGGATGTCCACCGTGCGCACGCGATAGCGGATGCCGTCGACATAGGTGTCGGCGTAATCGGAATGCACTTCGGGCAGCACGACGCTCGAATTGGACCGCACCTGGTCGCCCTTGCGGACGGTGATGACGACGTCCTGGTCGTTGGGCGACGGCGGGATCTGCTCCAGCCCCCGCGGGACGAAGGGCACCGCGAAACCGGCGGCTTCGTCGAGACGGCGGTCGAGGCGCTCGAGGCGGTCGTTGGTGATGCCCACCCACACGACCGTGCCGACGATCAGCACCGGGATGGCGGCACCGATGGCCGTCGCGAACGCGACCCTGGTCCGGAGCGAAGGGGTCCGTCGGAAGATTCGCGACAGGCGGTTCACCGGACTCATCACTGCCCTCTGTTCTTCGCGCGAGCGCTCATCACTGCGTCCGCAGGACGAATCCCACTCCACGCACGGTGTGCAGCAGCCGCGGCGCGCCGCCGGCCTCCAGCTTGCGGCGCAGGTAGCCGATGAACACGTCCACCACGTTGGTATCGGCGGCGAAGTCGTAGCCCCAGACCAGCTCGAGCAGCTGAGCGCGCGACAGCACCGCGGTCTTGTGCTCGGCGAGCACGGCCAGCAGGTCGAACTCGCGCTTGGTCAAGTCCACGTCCACGCCGTTGACGCGTGCTCGGCGGCCGGGGATGTCCACCTCCAGGGGGCCGACCTGGATGGTTTCCGAGCTGAACGTGGCCGTCGAGCCGCGTCGGCGCAACAGCGCCCGCACCCGCGCGACCAGCTCCGCCAGTACGAACGGCTTGACAAGGTAATCGTCGGCGCCGGCCTCCAGCCCGGCCACGCGGTCGTCGACCGAGCTTCGTGCGGACAGCACGCAGACCGGCACGTCGTTGTCCATGGCACGCAGCGCGGTGACCACGCTGACGCCGTCCAGCACGGGCATGTTGATGTCGAGCACGATCGCGTCGGGCCTCGTCTCGGTGGCGCTGCGCAGTGCCTCGGCGCCGTCGGTGGCCGTCGCGACGTCGAACCCTGACAGCCTCAGCCCGCGTTCGAGCGACGCGAGAACGTCGGCGTCGTCGTCCACGACGAGCACCCGCGGGGAGGTACCACTGTCCATGCAGCAATAGTGCCTGAAGAAAGCCCGTTAAACAGGTAGGCGGTGCCCCGACGCGCCCACTGGTGCCGCCGTCCGTCGCAGGTCGCAGTACATGTCACGGTGCTACGATCCAGGGCCTATGCCTCCGGTGATGTCCCGCCTGATCGTGGAACCGGATGACGGGATGGCTCCGGTGCGCGACTTCCTCGCAGCGGCAAAAAGCTCGCTTCTGATCAAGCAGTTCACGTTCACCGAAGACAGCTTCATCGACGTCGTCGTCGAGCGGGCGAAGGCCGGGGTCGACGTGCGCGTGATGCTCAACCCGAAGCGGTCGGGTGGGGACCGGGCCAATGACGAGACCTTCGAGAAGTTCAAGAACGCCGGGATCCACGTGCAGTGGTCCAATCCGAAGTTTCTACGTGACGAATGAGAAGTCGATCGTCACCGACGGCAACGCCGCGCTGATCGCCACCTTCAATCTGTGCCCGAAGTACTTCTCGCTCACCCGCGACTACGGGATCATCACGCGCGATCCCAACCACGTCGCACAGATCACCGATGTTTTCGACGCGGACTGGGAACACCGCGACTGGGCCTGCTCCACATACGAGGGGTTGCTGTGGAGCAAGTCCAATTCGCGGTACCACATGGCCCAGTTCATCGACGCCGCCGAGCACCAGCTCGACATTTAGCATCCGAAATACGTCGACACCACGATCCTCGACCGCATCGCAGCCGCCGCCGACCGGGGCGTGAAGGTGCACGTGCTGTGCGGCGGCAGGCACGGCATCAGTGACTGGGACATCCTTGACACCTTCGCCTCATTGCGCACGCTGCGACGATTCGGGGTCAAGGTGCGCAAGCAGAAGAACCTGCGCGTGCACGCCAAGCTGCTGATCGCCGACAACCGGCACGCACTGCTCGGCTTGATGAATATCGACCGCAGCGCATTCGACTTGCGACGAGAGCTGGGCATCACGATCGCTGACCCCGACGTCGTGTCGCGGCTCAAAGAGGTCTTCGACTCGGACTGGAATCTGTCGCACCACTACGAGCCGCCGGATCCGCTCGACCCGTCCAAGCACACGGAGAACGACTTCCCGCACGACCGCGACCTCGTGCATGAGTGAAACCGAACCGGCGCGCCCGACGGTTTCGCTGTTCGAGCTGGCGTGGACGTTCAACCACATCGCGCTCGCGTCGTTCGGGGGCGGGCTCTCGGCCTGGTCGCGCGAAGTGCTTGTGGTCGAGAAGAAGTGGATGCGCGAAGAGGAATTCCTCAGCGCGCTGACGATGTGCCGAATCCTGCCGGGCGCCAACCAAGTCAACCTGGCCGTGTTCGTCGGCACCAAGCTCGCCGGCATCTCCGGCGCCGTCACGGCGGTCGTCGGCCTGTGTCTCATGCCGCTCGTGTTCGTTCTGACCGTGGCCTTCGTCTACTTCCGGTTCAAAGAGGTGCCGGCGGTCAAGGGCAGCCTGCACGGCGCGTCAGCGGCGGCCGTGGCGCTGACATTGGCGATGGTGATCAAGACGGGGCGGAAATGCTTGACCGGGCTTGTCCCGGTGCTGCTTTTCGCGGCCAGTTTCACGATGAACGGCCTGCTGCGCTGGCACCTTCCGGTAACGCTGGCGATTCTGGCCCCGCTGAGCCTGCTGTGGGCGTGGCCGAGAAAGACCCCGACGTGAACACTTACCTGCAGATAGCGATTCTGTTCACCTCGCTGTCCCTGCTGTCGATCGGCGGCGGAAATCCGGTGCTGCCGGAAATGCACATGAAAGCGGTGCGTGGAGAACACTGGCTTTCCGACTCGCAATTCGCTGATGTGTTCTCCATTTCCCAAGCCGCACCGGGCCCTAGCATTCTGATCGTCTCGCTGGTCGGATACGGCGCGGGTTTCTCCGTGGGAGGCGTTCCGGGGGCGATTCTGGGTGGCGTGATCGCCACGGTCTCCATGATTACGCCAGCCGGAATTCTCGCTTACGTGGTGACACTCTTTTGGCAGAAGGCGCAGAAATCGCGGTTGCGCTATGCCGTCGAAAAAGGGTTCGCGCCGCTGACTGTGGGACTGATTCTGGCCACCTCGTTGGTGATGAGTCGGGCGGCCGACCACGACTGGCGGGCATATTCACTCACGGCGATCTGCACGTTGACCTTCGTGTTCACGAAGACGAATCCGTTGATCGTGGTATTGGCCGCGGCGGCGATCGGCTATTTCGGCGTGGTCTGACCACGTGGTTGACATGTGAATCTGGCCCTGCCGACCCGGGGTGTTCTTGCTGAGTCGCCCGCATCCGATCGTCCGGTGGTGCGATTGATTTTCATTCGGCCGCACGTCGCCGTGGAACTTGCCTGCGTCGATGAGTGCGGCCAGCTGGGCTGCGGTTCGCCGATGCGGCACGGCGGTTTTGCGCCAAGGCCAAGCTCGGTGAGCTCTCGCCGGTAGGCGGATGCGAACTCGAATTCGACGCCTAAATGCCATTTGATGTCGCTGGTGAGCGTCGATCACAACCGCCGGTGGCGTCTCGGCGAAGTTTTCGGGACGCAAGAGGCCGGGTTTCGGGGCGACCGGATGCGGGCAATGATGGCAGGTGGCAACTGCCGCGGCGCGATACAGTCAGTCCGCGCGTGCGGCGCGCCGATGAGCACCCGATGACGGCACGCATCCCGACGCTGCCGTGGACAAGGAGCAATGTCATGACGTACTCGAGCGGTCCGGGCGGCTACGGTGGCCCTCCGCAGGGACCGGCCAGTCAGGGCTACGGCCCCCAGTCTCAGGGCTTGGGCGCCGGGCCCGGCCAGAGCAAAGGCCTGCCGTTCTATCTCGACCTCGGTGTCGTCGTGCTCGGCATCCTCAGCTTCTTCCTCGGGTTCGCGGCGTTCGCGAACGAGGACAAGGGGTACACCGGCGACGGCGTCTTCGGTAAGCAGTCGATGAGCTTCTTCGACAACATCGGCTTGGGCGTGGGTGTGATCGGCTTGGCGATGCTGCTCGCTGCCGCACTGATCGCGGCCTTCTCGTTGCTCCCGGCGCAGCGGGAGAACGGGCCGGTGGTCGCCGGACTGTCGGTGACGGGGTTCATCTCGCTGCTGTTCCTGTTGATCGGGCTGTCCGCGGGCGCGAACGCCGGCATTGGCCTGATCCTCGTGCTGGTCACGTCGTTCCTGCAGGCGGCACTGGCCGTCGCGGTGCTGCTGTTCTCCGCGGGCGTCATCAAGCCGCCGGCGCCCAAGCAGCCGCAGTACGGCTACTACGGCCCGGCCAGCGGCGGATATGGCCCGCAGCAGCCGCTGCAGCAGGGCCAGCCTCAGCAGCCGTACTACGGCGGTCCGGCTCCGGGTTCCTACCAGCAGCCGCCGTCGCAGCCGCCGCAGCAGCAGTGGTGAGTCAGCGCAGGCCGATACGGCGATAGCGGGTCAGCCGGTCGGCGTAGCGCTGCTCGGCCGGTATCTGTCCCAGCGCCGCCATCTGGCCGGCGATCGCCGTCGACATCCGCTTGGCGAAGTCGATCGGCTCGTCGGCGGCGTCCGGCCGTTCCGGCACGATCGCGTCGACGATTCCGGCTGCCAGCAGGTCGGCGGACCGAATGCCTTGTGCCGCGGCAAGTTCCGCGGCGTGCGAGGTGTCGCGGTAGACGATCGCGCTCGCGCCTTCCGGCGGCAACGGCGCCAGCCAGCCGTGCAGCGCGGCAAGCACCCGGTCGGCGGGCACCATTGCCAGGGCCGGCCCGCCGCTGCCCTGGCCGAGCAGCACAGACACCGTCGGCGTCTGCAGCGTCACCAGGTCCGCGAGACACATGGAGATCTCGCCGGCGAGGCCTTCCTCTTCCGCCTGCGCCGACAGCGCCGGACCGGCGGTGTCGATCACCAGCACGAGCGGCAAACGCAGCCCAGCCGCCAACTGCATGCCGCGGCGCGCCTCGCGCAGGGCGGCAGGTGCGACCGTGGGTGCGGTGCGCTGCTGGCCGACCACGACTGCGGGCTGACCGCGGAACCGTGCCAGCGCCAGCAGCGTCGCATGACCTCGGCCCGTGCCCGATAGCAGCACCTTCTCGGTGGCGCCGTGACGCAAAAGCCGGTAGACACCGGGCCTGCCGGGCCGACGCGACGCGAGCACCGAGTCCCATCCGGGCACGTCGGGAATCGGCTCGCCCCCCGGGACCTCGGGTGCGGCCGACGGCTCGTCGACGATCACTTTGAGCGCTCGCTCCAGCGTCCGGCGCAGCCACTTCAGCGGCACCACCCCGTCGACCACGCCGTGCCGCTGCAGGTTCTCCGCGGTCTGGACGCCGGCCGGGAACGGCTCGCCGTAGAGCTGTTCGTAGACGCGGGGGCCGAGGAAGCCGATCAGTGCACCGGGCTCGGCGATCGTCACGTGGCCCAGCGAGCCCCACGACGCGAACACGCCGCCGGTGGTGGGATGCCGCAGGTACACCAGGTACGGCAGGTGCGCTTGCTTGTGCCGCTGCACGGCGGCGGCGATCTTGACCATCTGCAGGAACGCGACCGTGCCCTCCTGCATCCGTGTTCCGCCCGAACTCGGTGACGCCAGCAGCACCAGCCGCTCGCGGGTCGCGCGTTCGACTGCCTCCGTGATCCGTTCGGCCGCAGCGACTCCGATGGAGCCGGCCATGAAGTCGAATTCGCACGCGACGACGGCGACGCGGCGGCCGTGCACCGTCCCTTCGCCGGTGATCACCGACTCGTCGAGCCCAGTGGCCGCGCGAGCGTCGGCGAGATGGCGGGCGTAGCCATCGTCCGCTGTGAGATCGAGCAGGGGCCTGTCCCAGCTGATGAACGAACCGGCATCGAGCACCGCGTCGCGCAGCGCGGCGGCGGAGATCCGGCTCACCGGATGAGGGTAGCCAGCGAGTCCCATCCCCCCGAGCTCCGCTCGACCCCCAGGGACCCCGTTAGGGTGGCCCCATGATCGGTGTCACCCGCGACGGCAACGTCACGACCATTGAGCTGCAACGGCCCGAGCGGCGCAACGCTCTGAACTCCGAGCTCGTCGAGAGTTTGCGCAAGGCGATCGAGCAGGCCGTAGCCGAGGACATCCGCGCCATCGTGCTGACGGGACAGGGCAGCGTTTTCTGCGCCGGCGCCGACCTGTCCGGTGACGCGTTCGCCGAGGACTACCCGGACCGGCTGATCGCGCTGAACAAGGCGATCGACGACGCGCCCATGCCGGTGGTCGGTGCGATCAACGGAGCGGCGATCGGCGCGGGCCTGCAACTGGCGATGATCTGCGACCTGCGCGTCGTCGCGCCCGACGCGTACTTTCAGTTTCCGACCGCGAGATATGGTCTGGCCCTTGATAATTGGAGTATCAGGCGATTGACGTCGCTGGCGGGCCACGGGCGTGCCCGGGCGATGCTGCTGACGGCCGAGAAACTCTCCGCCGAGGACGCGCTGCTGACCGGCATGGCCAACCGGATCGGTTCGCTTGCCGACGCGCAGAAGTGGGCCGAGGAGATCGCGGGGCTGGCGCCCCTGGCGCTGCACCACGCCAAGCGTGTGCTGAACGACGATGGGGCCTACGAGGATCAGTCGCCGGTCCACAAGGAACTGTTCGACAGGGCGTGGGCCTCCGAGGACGTGATTGAGGCGCAGGTGGCGCGAATGCAGAAGCGCCCGCCTCACTTCAAGGGTGCCTGAACCGCAATGTTGCGGGGCGCGCTGCGAGTCGGCATCGGGACGGCCACGCTGCTGGGGGGCGGGTGGCTGGTGCGCGCGCTGCGTGGCGCCCCGGCTGCCCTGGGCGCGAGCCCGCTGGCGATCCGTGACGTAGCCGAGGGGTCGCCAAACTACCGCGACGGCAGGTTCGTCAACCTCGACCCCACGTCCATGATGGAAGTCAACCGCGAAGAGCAGCGGATCCTGTTGCGCGAGATGCTCGGTGGCCGCGCCGGCCGTCCGAGCACAGAGATACCTGTCGCCCGGCCGGAGGGCATGGGGATGCCCGCAGCCCCGCTCGCCGTCACCTGGTTCGGGCATTCCACGGTGCTGCTCGAGATCGACGGTTACCGCGTGCTCACCGATCCGGTGTGGAGCCACCGGTGCTCGCCGTCCCACACGGTGGGTCCCGAGCGGATGCATCCGCCCCCGGCGGCGCTCGAGTCGCTGCCGGCGGTCGACGCGGTGGTGATCAGCCACGACCACTATGACCATCTGGATCTCGACACCGTGCTGGCGCTGGCCCGCAGCCAGCGGGCACCTTTCGTCGTGCCCCTTGGAGTCGGAGCGCATCTGCGCACTTGGGGGGTGTCGGCGAAGCGGATCATCGAATTGGATTGGGGGCAGCCGACTTCCATCGGTGACCTGACACTGGCCTGTACGCCCGCGCGGCACTTCTCGGGCCGGTTCATCTCACGCAACACCACGCTGTGGGCGTCGTGGGTGATCGCGGGTCCGCAGCACCGCGCGTACTTCGGCGGCGACACCGGCTACACCCGCAGCTTCGCCGATATCGGCTCGGAGCACGGCCCGTTTGACCTGACGCTGATGCCGGTCGGGGCCTACAACCGACTCTGGCCCGACATCCACATGAACCCGGAGGAGGCCGTGCGCGCGCACGTCGACCTCACCGGCAACGGCTTTATCGTGCCGATCCACTGGGCGACGTTCCGGCTTGCGCCGCATCCGTGGGCCGAGCCGATTGAGCGTCTCCTCGCTGCGGCCGACGACGTCGGCGTCGACGTCGTGGTGCCCAAGCCCGGCGAGCGCGTCGACCCGGCGGCGCCGCGCGCGCCGGACGAGTGGTGGAGATTGTGACGTCCGCCGATTTCGGCACCGGAGTCACAACTCCGGCAAATCGGCAGCCCCGGTGCAGAACTCGGCGCCTGCTCGCGGTGGTGCTGCTGGGGCTGGTCGCATGCTCGCCTCGGCCCGAAGAACCGACGCACACCGACATGCCGCCGAACGAGGTCGCCGGCGTGGACATCCCGGCCGGGCGCGTGGACGACGCCATCGGCAAGCTGGACGGGCTCGTCGACGACTTGATGAAGAACTCCGGCATTCCCGGCATGGCGGTCGCAGTGGTGCACGATGGAAAGGTGGCCTACGCCAAGGGGTTCGGCGTGACCGACGTGCGAACCGGCGTCACGGTCGGTACCGACACGGTGTTCCAGCTGGCATCATTGTCGAAACCGGTCGGGGCGACCGTGGTGGCCCACGAGGTGTCCGAGAACGCCGTCACGTGGGACACGCCCGTATCGGCCAAGCTGCCGTGGTTCGGGCTCTCGGATCCCTACGTGACGCGCACCGCGACGATCGCCGACCTGTACTCGCACCGCACGGGGCTGCCCGACCACGCCGGCGACATCCTCGAAGACCTCGGCTACGACCGACGGCAGGTACTGGAACGACTGAGATACCTGCCGCTGGCGCCGTTCCGAATCACTTACGAGTACACCAACTTCGGAGTGACGGCCACCGCGGAAGCGGTGGCTGCGGCGGCGGGCAAGCCGTGGGACGTGCTGTCGGAGGAGGTGCTGTACCGGCCGCTGGGTATGACGTCGACGAGCTCGCGGTTCACCGATTACCAGTCCCGCACGAACCGCGCCGTCGGACACGTCAAGACCGCCAACGGTTATCAGCCGCTCTATACCCGAGACCCCGACGCACAGTCACCAGCCGGTGGGGTGAGCTCGTCGATCGACGACATGGCCCGCTGGTTGGCCCTCGTGCTCGGAAACGGCTCTTACAACGGCGTCCGGATTGCCTCGCCGGAAGCCTTGCTGCCCACCGTTACTCCGCAGGTGATCTCGGTGCCGGCCGCGAACCCGAAGGCGCGCGCGTCGTTCTACGGTCATGGCTTCAACGTGTCGGTGACCTCCTCGGCCCGCACCCAGTACAGTCACTCGGGGGCGTTCGAACTGGGTGCGGCGACGGCGTTCACCGCGCTGCCGTCGGCGAACGTCGGGCTGATCGCGCTCACCAACGCCGCGCCGATCGGCGTGCCCGAAACGCTGGGCGCGCAGTTCATGGACCTCGTGCAGTACGGCGAGATCCGCGAAGACTGGCCCGCGCTGTACCGGCAGGCATTCGACGGGATGGACAAACCGGAGGGCTCGCTCGTCGGCAAGAATCCGCCTGGCAACCCCACGCCCGCCCGGCCGCTGGACACGTACGTCGGCGAATATGCCAATACCTATTGGGGTTCCGCGAAAGTCAGCGAGGGCAACGGCGCGCTCCAGCTGTCGCTGGGCCCGCGCGGCCAGACGTTTCCGTTATCGCATTGGGACGGCGACACGTTCACGTTCAGCGTGCAGAGCGAGAACGCGCCGGCGGGAACGATCTCCACGGCGAAGTTCAACGCCAACAGGTTGACGCTGGAGTACTTCGACAGCGACAAGCTCGGCACTTTCACGCGCTGAATCGCTACGCTGCAAGCCATGATGTCCTTGGCGACCGGGCTCACCGATGCCGAGGTCGCCCAACGGATCGCCGAGGGCAAGACCAACGACGTGCCAACCCGTGCGGCACGCAGCGTCTCCGAGATCGTCCGTGCGAACGTCTTTACGCGTATCAATGCGATCCTGGGCGTGCTTTTTCTCATCGTGCTGGCCACCGGCTCGCTGATCAACGGACTGTTCGGGCTGCTGATCATCGCCAACAGCGGCATCGGGATCATCCAGGAAATTCGCGCCAAACGGACACTGGACAAGCTGGCCATCGTCGGGCAGGCCAAGCCGCTGGTGCGCCGTGAAGGCGGCACCCGCGAACTGCTGCCCAGCGAAGTCGTGCTTGACGACGTCATCGAGCTGGGACCAGGTGACCAGATCGTCGTCGACGGCGTCGTCGTCGAGGAGTCCAACATCGAGGTCGACGAGTCGCTGCTGACCGGGGAGGCCGACCCGATCGCCAAGGACGCCGGCGACCCGGTGATGTCGGGCAGCTTCGTCGTCGCCGGCAGCGGCGCGTACCGCGCCACCCGGGTCGGCCGGGAAGCCTACGCCGCCAAGCTCGCCGAGGAGGCGAGCAAGTTCACGTTGGTGA
The DNA here is from genome assembly GCA_050262635.1 of Candidatus Sericytochromatia bacterium. Taxonomy (GTDB): domain Bacteria; phylum Actinomycetota; class Actinomycetes; order Mycobacteriales; family Mycobacteriaceae; genus Mycobacterium. Next base: position 45,587 of record JBLNEK010000147.1, read on the forward strand.
AATCCGAACTGCGCAGCGGTATCAACACGATTCTGCGGTTCATCACCTATCTGCTGATCCCGGCCGGGCTCCTGACCATTTATACGCAGCTGTTCACCACCGGCGCGGACTGGCGGCAATCGGTGCTGCGGATGGTCGGCGCACTGGTGCCGATGGTACCCGAAGGGCTGGTGCTGCTGACGTCGATCGCTTTCGCGGTCGGGGTGATCCGGCTGGGCCGGCGGCAGTGCCTGGTGCAGGAACTGCCCGCAATCGAGGGTCTGGCACGTGTCGACGTCGTGTGCGCAGACAAGACCGGCACGCTGACCGAGAACGGGATGCGGGTGGCCGACACCAAGCCGCTCACCGAAACTGACGTGAGCAACGTGCTGGCGTCGCTGGCCGCCGATGACAGCCGGCCCAACGCCAGCATGGCCGCCATCGCCGAGGCCTACGATGAGCCGCCCGGCTGGACCGCCACCGCGATCGCGCCGTTCAAGTCCGCCACCAAGTGGAGCGGCGTCTCCTACCGCGACCACGGCAACTGGGTGATCGGTGCGCCCGACGTGCTGTGCGACCCGTCGTCACCCGTCGCCGAGCAAGCCGAACAGATTGGCGCACAAGGACTTCGGGTGCTGCTGCTGGCGTCGTCGGACGTACCGGTCGACCACCAGGACGCACCCGGCCGCGTCACCCCGGCGGCATTGGTGATCCTCGAGCAGCGCATCCGGCCCGACGCGCACGACACGCTCGATTATTTTGCCTCGCAGAATGTTTCGATCAAGGTGATCTCCGGCGACAACGCGGTGTCGGTCGGCGCAGTGGCCTCGGAGCTTGGTCTGCAGGGGGAGTGCCTCGACGCGCGCCGGCTGCCCGACGACCTCGACGAACTCGCCGAGACGATGGACCGTTACGCCACGTTCGGCCGTGTCCGGCCGGACCAGAAGCGCGCGATGGTGCACGCCTTGCAAGCTCGTGAGCACACGGTTGCGATGACGGGCGACGGAGTCAACGACGTGCTGGCCCTCAAAGACGCCGACATCGGCGTCGCGATGGGTGAGGGCAGTTCGGCATCCCGGGCGATCGCGCAGATCGTGTTGCTGGACAACAAGTTTGCGACGTTGCCGTACGTGGTGGCCGAGGGCCGCCGGGTGATCGGAAACATCGAGCGCGTCTCCAATCTCTTCCTCACCAAGACCGTCTACTCGGTGCTGCTGGCAGTGCTGGTCGGCATCACCAGCCTCGGGTCCAAGGTCTTTCACACCGACCCGTTGCTGTTTCCGTTCCAGCCGATCCACGTGACCATCACCGCGTGGTTCACGATCGGCATTCCGGCGTTCATCCTGTCGCTGGCACCGAACAACGAGCGCGCCAAACCACATTTCGTGCGGCGCGTGATGACGGCGGCGCTACCGTCCGGCGTGATCGTCGGGACCGCGACGTTCATCTGCTACCTACTGGCTTATGAGGGCCGCGACGCCAGCGAGCAGCAGCAGACGCAGGCGTCGACAACGGCGCTGATCACCCTGCTGGTGGCCGGTGTGTGGGTGCTGGCCGTGGTCGCCCGCCCATACACGTGGTGGCGGGTACTGCTGGTGGGCGCGGCAGGGCTGGCCTACGTCGTAATCTTCTCGATTCCGCTGGCGCGCGAAAAGTTCATGCTCGACCCGTCCAACGTCGCGCTGACCACCATCGCGCTGACGATCGGCCTTCTGGCCGCTGCCGCCATCGAGGCGGCGTGGTGGGTAGAGGGCAGGGTCATCGGCGAGAGGCGCCGGCTGTGGAGATAATGGCTGCATGGGTTTCCTAGACAAGGCCAAAGACCTGTTGGCCAAGAACGCCGACAAGGTGGACACTGCGATCGACAAGGCCGCCGACATCGTCGACTCCAAGACGCAGGGCAAGTACAAGGACAAGGTCGACAAGGTCCAGGAGGCCGCGAAGAAGGCGATGGACAAGAACAAGCCTGGACAGTCTGGCAACCCGCAGACCTAGCTGATGGCCAAGCTCTCCGTCTCCGTCGACGTGCCGCTACCGCCGGAGCATGCGTGGGACTGCGCGTCCGACCTCTCCCGGTACAAGGAGTGGCTGACCATCCACCGGGTGTGGCGCAGCACGCTGCCCGAAACGCTGGACAAGGGGACCGTCGTCGAGTCGATCGTCGAAGTCAAGGGCATGCCCAACCGGATCCGGTGGACGATTGTGCACTTCAGGCCGCCGCAGGCGATGACGCTCGACGGCGACGGCCGCGGTGGCGTCAAAGTGAAGCTGATTGGAAAGGTCAAGCCCAGCGAGATGGGGTCGGTGGTGACGTTCGACGTGCACCTGGGCGGCCCCGCATTGTTCGGCCCGATCGGGATGCTCGTCGCCGGCGCGCTGAAAGGCGACATTCGTGAGTCGTTGAACAGATTCAAGGCGGTCCTCGCGCCGGCCGGGTAGCGCGCGGCTTCCCGAGAAAATTGGCGCGGGGTCGGTCGGCCACCTCGTCTAGAATCGAAACTGTGTTCGAAGGGTTATCCGAGGCGGCTGTCGTCGACACCTTGGCCGCGGCCCGCCCGCGCCGAGAACGCGCAATGCGCGCGCCGCCTCGCCGCCATCGGCGAGTTGTATGTGCGCCGAGCGCCTGAAGACGACGACGAGCGCTTCCAGTGGGCCATCGACGGCCATGAGAACGTAGTGGCCGAGGTTTCTGCAGCCCTGCGCATGAGCCGCAACCGGGCGGTGGCCCAGCTCGACTGTGCGATCGCGCTGCGCGGATTGCCGAAGGTTGCCGAGGTCTTCGCGTCAGGTGAGATCGACTTTCGGGTGATGTCGACCATCGTGGCGCGCACCAAGAACATCGAAGACCCCGAAGTGCTCACCAAGGTGGATGTTGCTGTAGCCAAATGGGTTTCGCGGTGGACGAGGCTGTCCAAGCCGAAGTTGCAGGAGCGGATCGACTGGTGGGTGGCCAAGTTCGATGCGGCGGGCGTGCGGCTGCCTCAGAAAGCGACTGACGACCGCTACGTGGTGTTCCAGACCCTCAAAGGCGGGATGACGTGGTTGTGGGCCAAGGTCTTACCGGCAGACGCCGTCGTCATCGACACTCGCCTGGATGAGCTGGCGGCCACCGTCTGCGCAAACGATTCGCGGACCGTCGAGCAGCGTCGCGCCGACGCGCTGGCGGCACTGGCCGGAGGCCGGGACCGGCTGGTGTGCGAATGCGGTTCTGCGGACTGCCCAGGCGTGGCGAACGCGAAGCCGTTGAGCGACATAGTTATTCACGTTTTGGCTGAGCAATCCACCGTCGACGGCACCGGCGGCTCGCCGGGCTTCATGGCAGGTCATGGAGTACTGCCGCCCGAGTCGGTGCGCGATCTGGCGGCCCGGGCCAAGCTCAAGCCGCTGGTTCGACCCAAACGTGAGCCGGAGCCGAGATACCGGCCCTCGCCAGCGTTGGCCGAATTCGTCAGGTGGCGCGACATGACGTGTCGCTTCCCCGGCTGTGAGAAGCCCGCTGAGGTTTGCGATTTGGACCATACGGTGCCTCATCCGCTGGGGGCGACGCACCCGTCCAATCTCAAACTTCTGTGCCGCGCCCACTCGGTGCACAAGCGCTTACGGCGGGCGAAGTGGATTTCGCCGACACCCTCGGCTACGGAGACGCGACGGCGAAGAGGTGCCATTCGCCGAGCACGCCCTTGAGCTGGTGAGCGCCGCGATCCTCGAACTCGAGCCCCGACCCGAACGAGGTCGCGCAGTGTGCTGGACACGAGCACGTCGTTCGGCCCCGCAGCGCGCTCACCCGCGCCCGCCGATGTCGTCGCCGCGGACCTCGCACTCGCCGCTATGCAACCCGACCGGACTTCGATGCCCAGCGCGTGCACGGCGTCGCGGATCGCCTTGGCACAGCGGATCGCTCGCTGAGGGCCGTCGAACATCGCAGGGAAGCGCGCTACGGCGAGTCCACCATGTCGGTGAAGAGCACTGTGGCGAGTACCCGATTCGTCGGCCACGTCGGCCTGACGCCCGATGGCGAACTCATCAATATTCTGAAACAACGGACGTCAAGCGAGTTCGTAGACCTGGTTGACGTTGCGCCCGGGAAGCTCAACGTGCTTCGCGCCCTGTACACGATCAGGCCACCAAGCACAAGAGACGAGGAGGCGAACGGAGATGAATCATCGGACCCCGTTACGGCTTCCCACACGATTAAGGAATCACGATGAGCCAGCAGAATTCGCAGAGCAATCCCTACTCGCCGGAGCCCCGTGACGCGCGGGCGTTCACGTCGCGGTTTGATCGTCTCTATTCGCGGTTTGCCCGCCCCTACGACTTGGCAGTCAAGGGACTGCCGGTCTGGAGGCACTGGATAAGTGCGGCGCTTACCCACATCGCCGGCCCGCGTGTGCTCGAGGTCTCATTCGGCACCGGCTGGTTGCTCACACGCTACGCCGGCAACTTCGAAACCTACGGCGTCGACCTCAACGAGCGCATGGTGGCAATCGCGCAGCGCAACCTGCGACGGGCGGGCTTGACCGCCGAACTGCGCCAGGCAAACGTCGAGGCGCTGCCCTACCCCGATTCCCACTTCGACAGCCTCATCAACACCATGGCCTTCAGTGGCTACCCTAACGGTCAGCGGGCGATGTGCGAAATGCATCGCGTGCTGTGCCCACAAGGGCGGCTGGTTTTGATCGACGTTGGCTATCCCCACGACGGCAATCGGCTGGGCACCGCGCTAGTCGGCATCTGGAAGCGGTCGGGCGACGTGATCCGTGACATGCCATCGCTCTTTGACAGGTTCGGGTTCAATGTCTACCACGAGCAGATCGGTGGTTTCGGGAGCGTCCATCTGTATGTTGCGACCAAGCAGTGAAGATGCGAATTGCCAGGCGACCTCAAGCCACTGCCTTGCAGCATTCTCAACGGTATGACGCATTCTTACCATATGACCCGAGGGACAGGGTTGCGATGAAGCCCGCGCAGGCCAGGGCCATGTACGACCGGATCGGCCGAATACAAGACTGGCAGTTCTACGAAGACCGTGCCGTGGCGCACTTGCTGGCAGACTCAGCATTACCGACAGCGCATCCCGTATTCGAGTTCGGTTGTGGCACAGGGAGTCTGGCCGCCCGGATGCTGGAGTTGCTCCCGCGGACGGCACGCTATCTCGGGGTTGATGTCAGCCCAGTAATGGTCGCCTTGACGACGAAGCGGCTCGCGGCGTGGGCCGACCGTGCACAAGTGCGCCAGGTCGATGGGTCGTTGCCGTTGCCTGCCGACACCAATACGGCCGACCGCATCGTCTCCGCGTACGTTTTCGATTTGCTCGACGACTCTGACATCGTTGCGGTGCTGGATGAGTTCGAACGGATCCTTACCGATGACGGGCTGGTGTGCCTGGTTAGCCTCCAGCCCGGAATCACGGGACTCGAACGAGTGATATCGGGATTGTGGACGATGGTGTGGCGACGCGCACCGCAGCTGCTGGGAGGCTGCCGACCTATCCAGCTGGACCAACTGCTGGACCAACGATGGACAGTCCGCCACCGGCGCGTGGTCCATGCGTGGGGCTTGGTCTCCGAAGTGGTCGTGGCCGCACCACGGCAAATCGGTCGCATGCTGATGCCGCCGGACGACGGGTAGAACCGGCATCGGTCGTCGATACCCGCCGATCACGTTGAGCAGCGCCCGCCACTACAGGGCATCGGCGGCCCTCTTGGCTGAAGTGTTCTTCGCGTAATCACTATCAGCTACTTCGTAGGACGTTTGGCACAGGGCCTGCGGCATGTGTCGGGTCCTCAACTGTGGCGGCGTCTCGACGCCCCTCAGAAAGCGACTGCAAGAGCTTCGCGGCCCCGCGCGGCCAGCTACAACGTCTTCAGCGCGGGAAGAGTCCGATCTGCAGGAGCAGCGCGAGCCGGTCGGGAACACCCCAGTGCTCAACCAGCTTTCCGTTATTGAAGCGCCCGATGTCGATCACATCGATGGTCATATGCTTGCCTGTTGGCGGCTGTCCCATGAAGGAGCCTGTATTCGTTCCGCGCGCCTGGAAATGGCCCCACACTTTGTCGCCATCCTGGACCATTTGGATGGCCATATAGCTGATGTCGGGAAAGGCGTCTCTGATATTGCGAATCAACGTCTTCAGACCTTCCCGACCTTGCGGCGATCCGTGTTGGTGCTCAATGAGGTTCTCTGCCACGATCTCGTCGACGACCGTGAAATCACCACCTCCGAACCCCTCAAGTAGCAGACGTGTGAG
>JBLNEK010000148.1:0-15322 GCA_050262635.1 Candidatus Sericytochromatia bacterium
GATGATCGATGTACGCGAGTCCTGTCATCATCGGCCCGGGCTCATGCCGGTTCATCTCGCCGGCAATCTCCATTGCGCTCTGCCACACGCGCGCGTACGGCGCCGCCTCTCCGGCAAGGTAACGCGTGTCGAGCTCTTCGAAGGCGGCGTCGATATCACCGCGATCGAATACGACACCTGCCGCAATCCGGCCGTCAGCGTCTGTCTCGAGAATGTTGAGCACCTCCGTGAGGTACTGGTCGCGCGCTTGATCGAGCACCACGTAGCGAGCGTGCACCAGCACAAGGCGGTCCCCCCGCGTCGCAAGGATTGTGGGCATCACGTTTGTGATTCCGAGGTTGGTGGTGCTCCTCATGTCCGCAATTGCGTCATCCCGACCGCTTCGGACCCCCGCGCCCACTACTCGACGGCGATCGTTCATATAAATGTCGTCGGCGAGTGTCTCAGCGATTGCATCCCAGGCACCGGCCGCGTAGTGCGTCTGAAGGTGCTTGTAGGCTTGACTCGCTGCGTTTTCCAACCGCGGTTTCGTTCGGCGCAGCCCGTCGAACCTCGCGAGCGCCGCGGTGAGGTCTGTCTCGGCGAAGAGTTCGGTGCGGTTGACCATGTCGCCTACGACAGTCAAGATGGCGATTCCCCGCCACTCGGCTTCGAAACCCTCGTGCGAGAGTTCATGCGCCGCATACGTGATTACTGCCCCGAGATCATTTAGCCGATGGACGGTCTCGACATAGCTGGTGACGTCTTCGTTGCGGTCCGACCCGGAGCGGATGTATTCGACGAAATCGCTCGGCTGCATCGAGGTCTCGTGTCGATGGTCGACGTTGATCCAGTCTGGTGTAGTCGGCGGCGGCTCGTGGCGGTTGATCGCGGCATAGCTCTTCGTTATCACTGACCACGTCTGTGCATGGTCGGCCGCCTCTCCGGCGAGGTAGCGCGAGTCGAGTTCGGCAAGGGCAGCCTCGAAGTCGTTGGCGTCGAACGTGATTCTGGCTACCACCGTCTCATCGGAGTTGACCTCGACGACGCTTAGCGCTTCAGTGTGGAACGCCTCCGGCCGCGTGTCACGACCGTGAACCCGGACACGACTAAGGCAGAGCAAATTGCCGCGCCGGGCAAGTGGGATGGTCGTGATGTTCACGACGCCCGTGTCAGCCATCGCGCGGAGGTTGGTGACTTCAGTTGCCCGGTCACTGCTCACTCGACGGAGGCCCAGCCGCCGATCCTCGACGCGAAATTCATCGGCGAGCAGCTCCCCTATTTGATCCCAGCGACTCTCCGCAAAAAGCGCGTCGATTCGATCGTTGACCCGAGTGGCTGCGTTCTCGAGCCGAACTCGATTAGGTAAGTGCTCCAATCGGGCGTACTGCGCGTCGAGTTCAGCCATCGCGGCGTCGATGTCTTCGATGTCGAACCAAACCTGCAGCGCGATTCGGCCCTCGTCGTCGAGGCCGACGACATGGAGCAGCTGATCACGGGGGGCGCCGGGGCGATCACCTGTCGTCCCCACCTCCACTCGGGTGAGAGCATGGCGATCGCCTCGCGTGGCGATGACGACGCGGCGATCCAGCTTCGCGCCCTCTTCGCGAAGTCGTCTGGCAAAGGCCGCGACGTAATTCGGTTCGAAGGGCCGACGTGAGAAGCCAACGATCTTGCGGCGGTTCTCGACGGCGAAGTCCGGCGCAAGCGCCTGCTCGAACTCGTTCCAGGCCCCGCTTTGGAGGGCAGCGTCGAACTGACGAAGTGCTCTCACGCACACGTTGTCCAGCGCAACGGTTTGCGCCTCAAACGGGGCATAGATGGCATCCAATTCCGTGAGCGCGGCGGCCATGTCGTCGACGTCGAACCACAGCTGCAACTTGATTCGGCCTTGCTCATCGAGTCCGAACAGCTGGATCATCTCGTCCTGCGGGGCCCCGGGACTCTCGTCCTTTGTGCCAACCGCCGATCGAATGAGAGCCAGGCGCTCACCCCGAACCGCAACAGCCACCCGGCGGCTCCGCGCAGCGTCCATGTCGCGGATGAATCGTCTTGTCTGGCTGACAAACTCGTCGGGCCGAAGATTGACTCTCTTGAAGCCGACGATCTTCCGGCGACTTTCGAGCGAGCCGACGTGCGCGTACATCTGCTCCATCTCGTCCCAAGCTTCGCGCTCGACAGCCGCGTCAAGGCGATGAACCGCACGCACGCACGCATTGTCCGGCTCCCTACGTGGTGCCTCGAAACGGGCGTAGATGGCATCCAGCTCTGAGATAGCGGCGTCGACGTCGTCAACGTCGAACCATATCTGCAGGTTGATCAGGCCATCCTCGTCGATCCCGTACAGCTGGAGGAATTCGTATTGCGGGGCGTCGGGACTCGGGTCGACAGTGCGCAACACCAATCGACACAGAGCCAGGCGCTCACCTCGCACGGCGATGACTTCCTGCGTGGCACGCGCACCGCCCGCTTCCTCGTGAGCCCGCCTTTGCAACTGTGCCCATTTGTCAATCGGCAGGTCGCTCTGCGCGAAGCCGACCAGCTTGCGACGACTCTCAACGAAGAGCTCCGGCGCATACATCTGCTCGACCTCGTCCCATGAGCCGCGCTCGATAGCAGCCTTCATGCGTTCGCCCACTCGTACACAGGCATTGTCGAGCTCAATAACCGGTGCTTCAGGCTGTGCCGGGGCGGCCGGCGGGACACGCTTACCGATGATGCCGCGGGCTTTATCCGCAAGCGCCGCAGCGCCTTTCCGCTCATACAGGTCGACGGCGCGTTCAGCAGCGGCTCGCGCCGCCGCGACATCTCCGGCGGCGTCCAACACGGTCGCCAATGCCATGCACGCGTCGCCGTGATCAACCAAGGCATCAGTTCGCTCCGCCAAAGCCACGGCATCCTCGGCGACCCGTCGCGCCTCGAGATGTTCGCCTCGCCGCGCCAGCAACTGCGCTCGGACCGTCCGCCACGCAATCGACGCCTTCAGCGCATGACCCGCGAGACGCTCACTCTCCAAACAGAATTGGTCTGCCTCATCATCGCGCCCGAGCGCAAGACACGCGCGTGCCAGTAGTGCGGCGGTTTCGGCTGTGTCGGCATCGAGTCCCATGCGTCGAAAGCCGTTGTACGCCTGACGCAGATGCGGTTCGGCCGCAGCGGGATCGTCGGCGACGAGGTCGACAATTCCGGCGAACTGCTCAACCTCCAGAAGTGCATGCCGCAAGCCGAGCTCTGTGACCGTGCGCCGGGCCGAATCGATCATCCGTTGCGCCGCGGCCGCCCGCCCGCGGAACGCCTCCAAGACGGCTTGGCACCGCGTCGACGTCGCCTCGACAGCAGGCGAATCGGTGGTGATCCGTAGCAGCCGCACCACGTCGAGACACCGCCCACCCGCTCGCGGAACCGGATTCGGGCCCCACAGCGCCGCCAGCGGCGCACCCGCCAGCACCTCGTTCACTCGCCGGTGCTCGCGTGCGCGCCGGGCCGCGGTGAGCGCATTGTCCAATGCGATTTCGCAATCGGCGACGCGCCCGAGTCGCCCGAGGCACGCGGCCCGCTCCGTATGCGCCTTGGCCTCCCCTGCGGCGTCGCCCAATTCGGCTAGCTTGTCCGCCGCGGCGCCCAATGCCGCTTCCACCTCGTCCAGTCGTTCGGGGTGGACCAGCATCGTCAGTTGGCCGTCGAAGCACGTCGCCCATGCCGCGAGACGAGCCGAATCGCCGGCTGCTTCCTGCAGTTGGGAAACCGCGCCAGCCGCCGAGGCCACGTCGCCTGCGGCCAGCAGCGCCTCGCAGCGCGCGACCAAGAGTTCGGCAATCTGGTCCTCGCGGTCGGGCAGCTCCTCGTCGATCTCCTCCAGCGCGTGCAAGGCCCGGTCGTAGAGGTCGGCCGCACCTTCGTAAGCGAGACGCGCCACCGCCTGGTCCGCGGCACGCCGGCAATACAGGACGGCCTTGGAAGCGTTTCCCGCCCAAGCGCATTCGAAGTAGTGGTACGCAAGCTCGGCGAGAAGCTCGTCGTCCGCGCCGGGCTGGGTCTCGAGTGTGGCGGCGATGCGCTGATGCAACCGCATGCGCCGCACCGACGCCAGTTCCGCGAGCAACGACTGCCGGACGATGGCATGGTTGAACCGGTAGTAACCGCCCGGCTCTTCGATCACGATGCCCGCCTTGGACGCCTCGTCGACGGCATCGACGAGATCCTCGCCGACCACCCGCTCGACGAGCTCCAGAGCGAACCGGCTGCCGACGACCGCAGCCGCAGCGAGAGCCTTATTCGTCTCCGCCGGAAGGCGAGAAAGTCGGCGGCTCACCGCTTCTCGCACCCCTTGCGGCAGCGTACTCGGGTCCCAGACGCCTCCGCTCTCCTCCACATGGCGCAGCGCCTCGATGAGGAAGAACGGATTGCCGCCCGTGACGGACGCCAGAGCGCGGGCGAGTTCTTCGTCGTCGTAGCCGGCCTCGGCGACGTAAGCCGTGACGTCGTCCTCGTCCAGCCCGCCGAGGCTGATCCGGTTCGCGGTGCCGTCGCGGTGAAGGTCGGCCAGCATCGCCGCCAGCGGGTGCGAGCGGTCGAGATCGGTGCTGCGGTACGTGCCGACGATCTGCACGCGCGCGTGCTCGCCGAATCGCAACAGATGCCGCAGCAAGAGCAGGGTGGGCTTGGCTGCCCAGTGAAGGTCGTCGAGTACCAGGACGACGGGCGCGCCGGCCGAGGCGACTTCGAGCAGCGCGACGACGGCGTCGAACAATGCGTAGCGTTCGGTGTCCGGATCGGCGCGCGCCGGTGCGGTGAGATCGGGCAGGACCTCGGTCATCGCGGGAACCAGCGGCAGCAACGCTTCCACGCCGCGCAGCGCTCGCAGCCGGCTGGCGCCAACGCACGGCATCAGCGAACGCAGGGCTTCCGCGAACGGCTGGTACGGAGCACCGAGGTCCTCGTCGCATCGGCCGTACAGCACGACGGCGCCTTGCTCGTAGGCCTGGTGAGACCACTCCCCGGCCAACCGCGTCTTGCCGACACCCGGTTCGCCGGCGATCAGCACAGCGCGGGTTCCGCTGGCGAGTGTGTTCTGCCATGTTGTCAGCAGCCGCGCGAGCTCGCTACCGCGCCCGACGAACGGGCCCGGGCCGGCCAGCACCGCTGGCATCGCGGGCCGTTCGATGGGCGGTTCGCTTGGCTTTTCCTGCGCGAGGACGTCGTCGGTCTCGACTCGAAGTTCGAAGACATGTTCTGGCCGCGCGAGGTTGCGGAGCTGGCGTATCCCCAGATCGGCAAGCAGCACATCGTCGGGCAGTGAGTCGATGACGAGCTCGGCGGTCGCCCCGGAGCAGAGGATCTGGCCACCTACGGCCAGCGACCGCAGGCGCGCGACGCGGTTGACCGCCCGGCCGAAATAGTCGCCGTCGCGCAGCTCGACCTCGCCCGTGTGCAGGGCCACACGAATGCGCATCGGCTCTCGCAGTGCCCACGGCTCATGGGTGATGGCGTCTTGCAGTTCGATGGCCGCCGCAGCCGCCGCCGACGGCCGCTCAAACACCGAGAAGGTGGCATCACCTTCGCCGCGGGTCTTGATCAGCCGTCCGCCCCGGGACGTGACGACCTGTTCGACGATCTCGTCGTGGCGGGCCAGCGCCAGCGCCATCGCAGCGGCGTCGGCCTCCCACGCCGCTGTGGACCCCTCGATGTCGGTGAGCAAGAACGTCACGGCGCGCGTGACAGATGAAACCTGTTGCGAGCCAGGGGTATCCAATGCCGCATCCTGGGCGACGATCGCGGCCTCGAGCCGGCGAAGTTCCGGACCCGGGTCGACCCCCAGCTCGTCGGCAAGCAGCGACCGGACCCGTCGATAAGCGCCCAGCGCCTCGCCCTGCCTGCCGGCGCGGTACAACGCGAGCATCAGCTGGCCCCAACGCCTTTCGCGCAGCGGCGCCTCGGCCACAGCTGCCTCGAGCTCGCCGATGATCTCTGCCGCGCGGCCCGTCGCGAGCAATGCGTCCGCCCGGTCTTCGACCAACGCGGCGTGACTTTCGATCCAGCGGGTCTTCTCGGAGACCCCGCGCTGGGAATCGGGCAGTTCGGGAATTCCGCGCCACAGGGTCAGCGCTTCTTCGAAGCAGGCGGCCGCCTGGCTGGTGTCGCCGGCCGCGGCCGCGTCACGGCCTGCCTTAGCGGCCAGCTTGTATCGCTCGGCGTCCACGTCCGCCGCGGCCAGGGTCCAGCCCGCTCCAGCGGTCAGCACAACGCCGTCGCCGAGGGTGCGGCGCAGGGAGGAGATGTGGGTCTGCAGGGCCTTGTCGGCGGTGCGCGGCTGGTCAGTGCCCCACAGCAGCTCGAACAACGCGCTGGCAGAGACGACCGAACCGCTGTGTAGCCCGAGCATCGTGAGGATTGCACGCGGTTTCGCGCCCGGGATCGCGACGGGCGCACCATCCTTCAAGACCTGGAGAGGCCCCAAAACCCCCAGTTCCACCGATGAAAGCGTAGTCACGTAACCGATCGTCGGTGGGGCAATTCAACGCACGGTCAAGGTCGAGTAAAGACGCCCTTGTCAGCAGGAATTCGGCTCGTCGATCTTGACGACGGAGAGCACCGTGTCGCCTTCGCCGATTGGCGTCCCTGCGCCAGGCCGCTGCGCGACCACGATCCAGTTCCTGTCCATGACCTGCATGCGTCCCTGGCCGGTCGCGTCTTCGCTGCGGGAGTAGAACACACCGTGCTCCTGAATCAGGTTCTGCGCGTCTTGAAGGTTCATGCAGACGACCGACGGCATCAATGCCGGGGCGGCCGCGAGCGTGCGACGCCCGACCACGACGAGTGTGGACTTGTTCCACGCGAATCAACGTGCAGCGTGGATCAGGTCCACACTCGCCAACCAGTCAGGCCCGGCCCTTGACGATGTCGACGAACAGCCGGTGAACCCGCCGGTCGCCAGTGATCTCGGGATGAAACGCAGTAGCCAGCCGAAGTCCTTGCCGAACCGCCACCGGGTGACCCGCCGCCGAAGCCAGCACCTGCACCCCGTCGCCGACGCGCTCCACCCACGGCGCCCGGATGAACACCGCATGCACGGGCCCGTCGAGGCCTTCGAACGCAATGTCCTCTTCGAACGAGTCGACCTGACGCCCGAACGCGTTGCGGCGCACCGTCATATCGATCCCACGTAAAGGCAGCGCGCGCCGCCCTTCCGCACCCGCGTCGACGATCTCACTGGCCAGCAAGATCATTCCCGCACACGACCCGTACACGGGCATCCCGTCGGCCACGCGAGCCCGCAACGGCTCGAGAAGTTCGAAGTCGAGCAGCAGGTTGCTCATGGTCGTCGACTCGCCCCCTGGGATCACCAGCGCTTCGACATCGTCCAACTCGGAGCGGCGGCGCACCGTGCAAGCCTCAGCGCCAGCTTCGTCTAGTGCCGCTAAGTGCTCGCGCGTGTCGCCCTGCAGCGCAAGCACACCGACGCGCGGACCGGTCACGGCCGGTAGTCACGCTTGTAGCGGGTCAGCCCCTCCTGCATCACCGCCGCGACCATCTCGCCGTACTGGTTGAAGATCTTGCCCTGCGTCAGCGAGCGCCCACCCGACGACGACGGCGACGACTGGTCGTACAGCAGCCACTCGTCGGCCCGGAACGGCCGCATGAACCACATAGCGTGGTCCAGCGACGCGATCTGCAGGTGCTTACGCTCCGCCTCGTGGTGCACCTGCGCCGAGCCCAACAACGTCAGGTCGCTCATGTACGCCAGCGCACAGATGTGCAGCACCGGGTCGTCGGGCAACGGGTCGCGGTGGCGGAACCACACCCGCTGCTGCGACGCCTTTCCCGGGGTGCGCTCCAACTGGTCCTGTGGGACCACGCAGACATCCCACTCGTCGAACTGTTTGAAACCTGCCTCGTCGAACGCCTTCAGCGACCGCAGGCCGGGCAGCCCGTCCGGCGGTGGCGCCTTGGGCATCAGGTCCTGGTGTTCGATGCCGCTCTGGTCGGTCTGAAACGACGCCGACATCGAGAAGATCGTTTCGCCGTGCTGGATCGCGTTCACCCGCCGGGTGCAGAACGACCCGCCGTCACGCAGCCGCTCGACCAGAAAAACGGTGGGCGCCTTGGCATCTCCGGGCCGCAAAAAATAGCCGTGCAGCGAGTGCACGAGAAACCGTGGGTCGACCGTGCGTACCGCCGACACCAGCGACTGGCCGGCGACGTGGCCGCCGAACGTGCGCTGCCAGTCGTTGGATTCGGCGCTGAAGACGCGGCCGCGGTAAATGTTGACCTCGAGTTGCTCGAGATCAAGGATCTTCTCGATCGACATGCCAGCTACGCTGTCTGCTCTTCGCGCAAGCGGCTCATCGCCTTACCAGCCGCGTTCGGCGAGCCGATGTGGTACGGCAATGTCCTCCACGTTGATACCCACCATCGCCTGCCCGAGGCCGCGCGACACCTTGGCCAGCACGTCGGGGTCGTCGTAGAACGTTGTGGCCTTGACGATGGCGGCCGCGCGGTGCTGGGGCGCGTCGGACTTGAAGATCCCGGAGCCGACGAACACGCCTTCGGCGCCGAGTTGCATCATCATCGCCGCGTCGGCCGGAGTCGCGATGCCGCCGGCGGTGAACAGCGTCACCGGCAGCTTCCCGGCCCGCGCCACCTCGACCACCAACTCGTAGGGCGCCTGCAGTTCCTTGGCGGCGACGAAGAGCTCTTCGTCGGAAAGCGAGCCGAGCCGGCGGATCTCACCGGTGATCGCCCGCATGTGGGTGGTGGCGTTGGACACGTCGCCGGTGCCGGCCTCGCCCTTGGAGCGAATCATCGCGGCACCCTCGGTGATGCGTCGCAGCGCCTCGCCCAGATTGGTCGCCCCGCAAACGAATGGCACGGTGAACTTCCACTTGTCGATGTGGTGGGTGTAGTCGGCCGGGGTGAGGACCTCCGACTCGTCGACGTAGTCGACGCCCATGCTCTGCAAGATCTGGGCCTCGACGAAGTGGCCGATGCGGGCCTTGGCCATCACCGGGATGGTGACGGCGTTCATGATGCCCTCGATGAGGTCCGGGTCGCTCATCCGCGCCACGCCGCCTTGCGCGCGGATGTCCGCGGGCACGCGTTCGAGCGCCATCACCGCGACCGCGCCGGCGCCTTCGGCAATCCGGGCCTGCTCGGGCGTGACGACGTCCATGATGACACCGCCTTTGAGCATCTCGGCCATGCCGCGCTTGACCCGCGCGGTTCCGGTCTGCCCGTGCTCCACTGCGCCTCTCCTGTCGGTAACCCGTGGTACCGGCCCAGTCTAGTGGGTGGGGGCCACCCGTTTTTGCTCCGCACCGAACGCCGAGCGTGAATCTGACGACGCATCCACGGCGCGTCGCGTCGCTGGTTGCACACTCGGCGCGACGGGCAGGGTCAGCGGATCGGCTGCGGCGCCCTGGCCTCAGCGCGGGCGTCTGCCAGCGCATTGGCGTCGGCCAGCAGTTCCGCGAGCTGCACGGGATAGACCACTTCACCCGTAGCGACCAAAGCGGCGATGTCGGAGGCGTCACACCAGCGGTGGCCGTGGATGTAGCGGCGCTCCAGCGCGGTGTGGCCTGCGGTGGACAGGTCGAACCGCCTGGTGCGGTGCACGAAGAACAACTCGTGGCTACGCACCACCGAGTTGTTGAAGTCGAGGATGGCGTCGCGCCGCCACACCGGGCCGATCATGTCCGCGGGCTCCGCGCGCAGCCCGGTCTCCTCGTAGACCTCGCGCGCGGCAGCCTGCTGCAAACTCTCCCCCGGCCGCGCCTGGCCGCCGACGGTGAACCACCACTTGGGGGCTCCACCCGCGTCGTCGCGAGCGGGATCGGAGCCGCAGAACAGCAGCACGCAGCCGTGTTCGTCGAGAAGCACGACGCGCGCCGATGTCCGTACGGTGACGACGCCCTCCTGGTCGTCTGACACTTGCGCGCGCTCAGCAATCTCGAAATACGTTGGCAGCGGCGCTCTTCCGCCGAGCCGCAGCCAGCGCACCGGGCGACGCACGCGCAGCGCCAGCGTGTCGCGCACCGCGTCGTTGTGGAACCGCCGGGCCAGCAGGACCCGGGCCTCAGCATCGGCCAGCTCGGCGATCAGCGCCGGCCCGAGCACCGCGGTGTCGACCATGGCCAGCTCCGCCGACAGCTCGTTCTCGGCGGATTCCCGCGCCGCCCGCGGCGCACGCTCGGCAGCGTCGGCCAGCGCGGTCAGCCGCCGGCACCGCTCCCCGCTGCCGTACGCGTCGGCGGCAACCGCCCGCGCTACCACAGCGCGCCGGGCCAGTGCGGCGTCCAGGGCCTGCCACGACAAGTCGTAGCGGACGTGCAGCCGGTCCAGCCGGGTCGCGGTCTGGTAGGCCCACCCGGCGACGGCCAGGATCAGGACGAGCAGCAGTACCGCAGCCAGCACCGCCCACGTCATCAACTGGCCACCTCGACCTTGGCGCCGGCTGCGGCGACGGTTTCGTAGACGCGCTCGATCTGCTGCGACACCACCGACCAGTCATAACGGCGCACCGCGGCCCTGGCCGACTCCACGTAGCGAGCCCGCAGCGCGTCGTCGCTGAGCACGTCGATCAGCCCGGCCGCCAGCGCGCCGCCGTCGTCCACTGCCACCAGCCGGCCGGCCTCGCCGTCGCGCAGCACGCGACGGAACGCATCGAGGTCGCTGGCCACCACCGGCGTGCCCGCGGCCATCGCCTCCACGAGCACGATCCCGAAGCTCTCGCCGCCGGTGTTGGGCGCGCAATATACGTCGGCGCTACGCAGTGCCGCAGTCTTCTCGTCGTCAGAGACCTGGCCGAGGAAGCGCAGATGCCCGGCCAGCGAGCCGGCCTCCTCGCAGAGCTCGTCGGCGTCGCCGCGGCCGACGATCAGCACCTGCACGTCGGGGAACTTCTCCACCAGACGAGGCAGCGCACGCAGTAGCACCTCCATGCCCTTGCGCCGTTCGTCGAAGCGGCCGAGGAACAGCACCGTCTTGCCGGGGCGCGGATAGCCTTGCAGCACAGGGCCGTTCGCGAGCGCCGACACGTCGACCCCGTTGGGTATCTCCACCGCGTCGGAGCCCAGAGCCTCCATCTGCCAGCGCCGGGCGAGGTCGGACACCGCGATGCGCCCGACGATCTTCTCGTGGTACGGCCGCAGGATGCCCTGGAACACCGACAGCGTCAGCGATTTGGTGGTGGACGTGTGGAACGTCGCGACGATCGGCCCCTCGGCGGCCTGCAGCGCCAACATCGACAGGCTCGGCGCGTTCGGCTCGTGGAGGTGCAGCACATCGAACTCGCCCTCGGCCAGCCAGCGCTTGACCTTGCGGTGCGTGGCGGGGCCGAACCGCAGCCGCGCGACGGACCCGTTGTACGGGATGGGAACCGCGCGCCCGCCCGAGACGACGTAGTCGGGCAGGGTGACGTGCGAGGACGACGGCGCCAGCACGCTCACCTCGTGGCCGCGGGCGCGCATCACCTGGGCCAGTTGCAGCACGTGCGACTGCACCCCGCCGGGCACGTCGAACGAGTACGGGCACACCATCCCGATGCGCATCTAGAAAGTGTCTCGCAGACTTGGTCCCCCGTCGCTTCGCTCTACCCCCGAGGCCAACCGCTCACGCCGCTCGTCAGACAGGTCCGCCAGCCATTGCGGCTGCAGCATGTGCCAGTCGGCGGGGTGCGTCGCGATGTCGGCGGCAAAGTGATCGGCCAGGGTCTGAGTGATCGCCTGCACGTCACCTGAGCTGGTGTCCACGGGCGGATGCACCCGAATTCCGCATGTGTCTTCCTCGTTCCAGATGTATGCCGGCATCAGCGGAGCGCCGGTGGCGATCGCCAGCTTGGCCGGCCCGGCCGGCATGCGGGTCGATTCGCCGAAGAAGTCGACCGGCACGCCCGTCCGGGTCAGGTCGCGCTCGGCCATCAGGCACACGAACTTGTTTTGCCGCAGCCGTTCTGCACAGACTTCGAACGGTGAGCGGTCGCCGCCCGAATGCGGCACCACCTCGAAACCGAGCGATTCCCGGTACTCGATGAAGCGGCGCGCCAGCGATTCGGGCTTCAGGCGCTCTGCGACGGTGGTGAAGGTGCCGTAGTAATGCACGAGCCAGACGCCGGCCATGTCCCAGTTACCGCTGTGCGGTAGCGCGCACACCGCGCCGCGGCCGGCATCCATGGCGTCTGCCATGTACTGCGCGCCCTCAAAATAGCGATCGAGCCGCCTCGTCACCTCCACGAGATCCATCGACGGCAGCCGGAACGCCTCGCGCCAGTACCGCGCATAGGAGGTTAGCGACGCACGCATCAGCGAGTTCGGCACCTCAGCGGGTCGCACGCCCAGCACCCGGGCCAGGTTTTTGCGCAGTTGCTCGGGCCCCCCGCCCACCGCCGCGTAGAACGCGCCGGCGTCGAACATGTTGCGCGCCATCCGGTCTGGCATCGCCCGAACACCGCGCCAGCCGGCGGCATAACCCAAATCGGCGAGTTGATGGCGCAGGCGAGCGCGACGCGCCCGCAGGCCCGAAGTGGCCGGAATCACGGCTCGCTTTTCTGCTGGTTCGATATCAGGTCGGTGGCACCGGGCGAACTCCGGACGCTGTGCAGCCGCTGGGCCACCGTGATCAGGCTGGCCGCGGCCAGTATCCACATCGCGATCGGCAGCGCCCACGGCAGCGGGAAGAATGGCAGGTCTGACACACCGGCGCCGACGAGCACGATGACCAGCCGCTCCGGGCGTTCGATGAACCCGCCCTCGCCGCGCAGTCCGCTGGCCTCGGCGCGGGCCTTGATGTAGGAGATCACCTGCGAGGTCACCAGGCAGATCAGCGTCGCCACCACCAGCGACGGGTTCTTGAGGCCGAATGCCGCCCACCAGAGCAGGCCGCAGAACACCGCGCCGTCGGCGATGCGGTCGCACGCCGCGTCGAGTACTGCGCCGAACCGGGTGCCGCCCCCGCGCACCCGCGCCATCGCCCCGTCGAGCATGTCGGCGAGCACGAAGAACCAGACAGCGACCGAGCCCCACCAGAGCTGGCCGATCGGAAACAGCGTCAGCGCGGCGATCACAGTGCCGGCGGTGCCGATGATCGTCACGCTGTCCGGTGTCAAGCCGATCCGCAACGCGCCTTTGGCGATCGGCGTGGACAGCTTCACGTACGCCGCGCGCGTCATCAAGTAAAAGTTGCTCAGTGCTCCACCCCCCGTCGCTCCGCTCCCCCCGACTGCCGGGCCCACTCGGTAGCCAGCAGCTGGCGCGTCTCCTGCAGCAGCTGCGGGATCATCTTGGTCTGGCCGATGATCGTGATGAAGTTGGCGTCGCCCACCCAGCGCGGCACCACGTGCATGTGCAGATGATCGGCCAGCGACCCGCCCGACACCTTGCCGAGGTTCAGGCCGACGTTGAACCCCATCGGGTTCGACACCGCCTTGATCACGCGGATCGACTTCTGCGTGAACGCCATCAGCTCGGCGCTTTCGGCGTCGTCGAGGTCTTCGAGTTCCGACACCTGCCGGTACGGCACGAGCATCAGGTGCCCGGGGTTGTACGGGTAGAGGTTGAGCACCGCGTACACCCGTTCGCCGCGGGCCACCACGAGTCCTTCCTCGTCGGAAAGCCTCGGGATCTCACTGAACGGCCGCTCGAGCGACGCGGCGCCTTCTTTGATCGGCGCACCCGCGATGTAGGTCATCCGGTACGGCGTCCACAGCCTTTGCAGCCGGTCGGGCACGCCTACGCCGCGGTCGACGATCGCGTCCTCGTCAGTTGGTTCGGGCTGCGTCACGGCGCGCCGCCCGGCTTGAGTATTTCCGCTGTGGGCGAGATGTTTTCGCGTGTGTTGACCCAGTCGGCGATCGCGTCGACGGCCTCGGCGCGCGGCACCCCGTTGAGCTGGCTGCGGTCGCGGAACCGGAAGCTCACCGCGTCGGCTTCCACGTCGCGGTCGCCTGCCAGCAACAGGAACGGCACCTTCTGGTTGGTGTGGTGCACGATCTTCTTGGCCATCCGGTCGTCGCTGGTGTCCACCTCGGCGCGGATGCCGCGCGAATTCAGTTCGGCAGCAACAGATTCCAGATAGGGCACGTGATCGTCGGCAATCGGGATGCCGATCACCTGCACCGGCGACAGCCACGCGGGGAACGCGCCGGCGTAGTGCTCGGTGAGGATGCCGAAGAAGCGCTCGATGGAGCCGAACAGCGCGCGGTGGATCATCACCGGCCGCTGGCGGCTACCGTCGGCGGCGGTGTACTCCAGGTCGAATCGCTCGGGGAAGTTGAAGTCGAGCTGGATCGTGGACATCTGCCAGGTGCGGCCCAGCGCGTCTTTGACCTGCACCGAGATCTTCGGCCCGTAGAACGCCGCGCCGCCCGGATCGGGCACGAGCTCCAGGCCTGACGCGGCGCCGACCTCGGCCAGCACCGCGGTGGCTTCCTCCCACGCCTCGTCGGAACCAACGAACTTGTCCGGATCCTTGGTGGACAGCTCGAGGTAGAAGTCGGTCAGCCCGTAGTCGCCGAGCAGCTCCAGCACGAACCGCAGCAGCGACGCCAGCTCGTCGCGCATCTGCTCGCGCGTGCAGAAGATGTGCGCGTCGTCCATCGTCAGCCCGCGCACCCGGGTCAGCCCGTGCACCACACCAGACAGCTCGTAGCGGTATACGGTGCCGAACTCGAAGAGCCGCAACGGAAGTTCGCGATACGACCGCCCGCGGGACCGGTAGATCAGGCAGTGCATGGGGCAGTTCATCGGCTTGAGGTAGTAGTTCTGGCCGGGCTTGCGTACGGTGCCGTCGTCGTTGAGCTCGGCGTCGAGGTGCATCGGCGGGAACATGCCGTCGGCGTACCAGTCCAGATGACCCGAGATTGCGAACAGCTGCCCCTTGGTGATGTGTGGGGTGTTGACGAACTCGTATGCGGCCTCGCTGTGCTTGCGGCGGGAGTAGTCCTCGAGCTCACGGCGGATGATCCCGCCCTTGGGATGGAAAACCGCCAGCCCCGAACCGATTTCGTCGGGGAAGCTGAACAGGTCTAGCTCGGCGCCGAGCTTGCGGTGGTCGCGGCGCTGCGCTTCCTCGATGAGGTGCAGGTGGTGGTCGAGCGCCTCCTGCGACTCCCACGCGGTGCCGTAGATGCGCTGCAGGCTGGCGTTGTTTTGGTCGCCGCGCCAGTACGCGGCCGAACTGCGGGTCAGCTTGAACGCAGGGATGTAGCGGGTGGTGGGGATGTGCGGGCCCCGGCACAGATCGCCCCAAACCCGTTCGCGGGTGCGCGGATTGAGGTTGTCGTAGGCCGTCAGCTCGTCGCCACCGACCTCCATCACCTCGGGGTCGCCGGACTTGTCGTCGACTAGTTGGC
>JBLNEK010000149.1:0-7237 GCA_050262635.1 Candidatus Sericytochromatia bacterium
GCAGAACAGCGGCCGTCGTCAGCCGAGCCGGTCGACGAACGAGCCACGGCGGTCACACAGGAAGAGCCGCGGCGCCGCGGCCTTCGCGGCCTGTTCCGGCGTCGCCGGGAGCCGACCCTCACCGCGCATTAGCGGGTGGCGCGCAGTTCGGCGAGGCCTTGGGCCCGTCCCTTGACGGGCCGGTAGCCTAGTTCGCGCCGGGCCTTGGAGATGTCGATCGTGCACTCCTGCGACGACACCCAGTAGGCGAACCGGGTCAGCGGCGGCGCGCCCGGCAAATGCCCGAAGCGCCATAGGTTTTCGCACAATGTGGCCATCGGCCCGGCGACCCACGTCGGGATCGAGCGGTCCGGCGCGTCTACGCCCTGCGTCTGCAAGAGTGCGGAGACGAACTCTCGGAATACGACGGGCTCGCCGTCGGTGACGAAGTACGCCTCACCACCGCGTCCGTTGCTCGCGCCGAGCACGAGTCCCTCGACGACGTTGTCGACGTGTGTGACGTCGGTCAGTTGCTTGCCGCCGCCGATCCACGCGAACCGGCCGGTTTTCGCCATCTGCGCCATGTTCGGCAGCAGCGTGGTGTCGCCGGCGCCCCAGACGAACCGCGGCCGGATCACCACGGTTTCGAGATCCTCGCTGTTGGCCTCCCGCACCGCCTGTTCCGCACGCGCCTTCGTCGCCGCATACGGTGCGGGCGAGTCCGGCCGAAGGGGTGCTGTCTCGTCGACGTTGCGAAGCGGCTCGCCCGCGATCAACGCCGCCTCGGTGCCGCAGTGCACGAACCGTGTGACCCCGGCCGCCTTGGCCGCGTCCAGCACGTTCTGCGTGCCCACGACGTTGTCACGCACGAAATCGTCCCAGGGCGCCCACATTTCGACGTTGGCGGCCAAGTGGAAGACGGTGTCGCAGTCCCGTGCGCCCGCGGTGAGCGCGTCGACGTCGGCAAGCTCGCCGCGCACCGGCTCGGCACCGCGCGCGTCGACGGCTGCGGCTGAGCGGTCCGAACGCGCCAAGGCCTGCACGCCGACGCCGTCGCCGACAAGCCGTTCGATCAGTCGGCCGCCGATGAACCCCGACCCGCCCGTCACAAAGGCCTTCATGCCTCTGTTCCTACGCCGAAACCGCAGCCATGGCCGTAGATCGCCGGAAATCACGCCATGGAATGCTATTTCGCGTGAAGGCCGGCTATCGGTGGCTTGCTCTGGGTGAGGACGCGCTGCCCGGCGACGAGCAGTGGCTCTCGCCCGCAGAGGCGGAAGTGCTCGCCAGACTGCGCTACACCAAGCGGCGCACCGAATACCTGCTGCGCCGGCTCGTCACCAAGCTCGCGGTCGCGTCGGTCACCGGCACCGACGATCTGGCACGTATCGAGGTGCGCAACAAACCAAGCGGTGCGCCGGTCGTCTGCGTCGAGGGCGCTCCCGTCGAGCTGGGGGTGTCGATCAGCGACCGCGCCGGCTGGGCGGTGTGCGTGACATGCCCGACGGACGTGCCGGCGGTCGGCTGCGACCTGGAACTGGTAGAGCCGCGAACGGCCGCCTTCGTCGCCGACTTCCTCACTCCCGCCGAGCAGGCGTGGGTGGGCGATCATCCGGATCGCGACGCAGCGGCCAACCTTCTGTGGTCGGCGAAGGAGAGCGCGCTCAAGGTGTTACAGACCGGGCTGCGCCGCGATACCCGCAGCGTCGAAGTGACGGTCGGCGATCCGCGCGACGACGGCTGGGGCGTGCTGACCGTCCGCGCGGTCGAGGGCACGGTGTTCCCGGGCTGGTGGCGCCGCGACGGCCGCTTTCTGCTGACGACTGCGGCCTACGAGCAGCATCCGCCGCCGACCCCGCTCGGCGACCCCGGCGTTCTCGCGGTCGCGGTACCGCGGCACTCGTGGCTGGAGCGCCCGCTACACGGCTGACATTCCGCGCTCAAGCGCGTCGACGACGTATGGCCGCAACGACTCTGCTGCGATGATCCGGTCCACCGACCCCACGGCCAGTGCCCTCTGCACGGTGTGGATGCGGTCGAACTCCTCGGCCACCTCGGACAGCTTCGCCGAGCGCACCGCTGCGGTGATTTCGGCGAGCCGGGCCCGTGCGGTGGCCGCTTCCGAGCCCGTGGCCGTCCGCACCCGCTCGGCCGCCACCTGCACCTGCGGGTCCTGCTGGGTGCGGGTATCCACGTCGCGCGCGAAAACCGTGGCCGCGGCGGGCGCACCGCCGATCACGGACGCGAAAGAGCCTTCCACAGCGGCGATTTCGAGGTTCGCGTTGAGGCGCTTGGAGAACACCACGAATGCGCCGCCGTGGTAACGCGACACGACGACGAACACGATCGGCCCGCGGAAGTTGGTCACCGCACGGCCGATCTCGGCGCCGTATTCGAGCTGCCAGCGGCGCATCGACTCCGGCGAGCCGTCGAACCCAGACAGGTTGGCCAGCACCACGATCGGGCGGTTGCCGCTGGCGCCGTTGATCGCGCGGGCCAGCTTGCGCGACGACTGCGGGAATAGCGTGCCGGACGTGTACGACGACGGGCCGCCAGCGGGCACGAAGCCGCGCCGCGCCACCGTGTGTGACTCAATACCCAACAGGCACATCGGGATTCCGCCGACGTGCGCGTCCCACACGATCGCGGTCTCCGCACCTCGCCACTGTCCCCAGCGCTCCAGCGGGTCGCAGTCGGTGTCGGCTACCGCCCGCATGACCGAGCGCATGTCGAACGGCTTCTTGCGCTCGTGGTTGTGGGTCGGGGACAAGACGTCTCCAACGGTCGCCATGTCGGACCCGGCGATCGGCGTGTGCGGCGCGGAGCGCACGTCGCGGTCCGTCGGGTCGGTGGTGGGACGCTTCCGCGGCCATCTCTCTCCCGGCACCACGTAGGTGTGTGCGTAGTGGCGCAGCAGGATGTCGCACGCATCGGGCAGTGTCGGCGCCCAGTACTGGCCCTGGCCGTTGGGCCCCATGATCCGGTCGAAGCCGCCGATGCCGAAGTTATCCTCGGCCGACACCCCGCCCGAAAAGTCAAGCGCCTGTTTGCCGGTCAGCACCATCGCGCTCGCGGGAGTCATCACCAGGATGCCGCGGGTGTGCATCAGCATCGTGGATTCGGCGTTCCAGTACGGCTGCGCCCCGACGTTCACGCCGGTAACGACGACGTTGACTTCACCGCCGTGCTGGGTGAATTCGACGATCCGGCGCAGCACTGCGGAGATCCAGTCCATGTTCTCGGTGCCACTGTCCATTGCGATCTTCGCGCCCGACGACAGCGTGAACCACTCCAAGGGCACACCCATCCGCTCGGCCAGATCCAGACCGGCGATGATGCGCCGACACTCCGGCTCCGCGAGGTTTCCCAGCCCGCGGGTCGGATCGCCGAACAGCGCCACCCGCACCATTCCCTCGGGCACCTTCTCGGTGTCGTTGCGCAGCACTCCGGCCACGATGTTCGCGGTGTTCTGCCCGTACGGCCGCTCGACGGGAACCAGCTGGCCGTGGTCGTCGAGGTCGTGCTCGACGAACCGGCCGGGCGGGAATCGGGATACCGCGTCGGCGGGCGGCGTGAGCATCCGTACGATCTCGTACGGGTAGGGAGCGCCGAACCTGTTGGCGCGCAGAATCTTCTGGTGATAAGGCGTGAGCGGACGGATCGGCGCGGTGCCGGGCGGGCGTTCGCGCACCGTGACGCCGCCGCCGAGGCCTTCCACGTCGAGCACGCGGTCGCGCCCGTCGGCGAATCGGACCCGCAGCACCAACTTCTCCAACCCGGCGCCGGCCGCCAGCGGCGCCACCGACCGCGCCAGTTCCGGCCATGCGTCACGCGGGACGTCCCACGTCGGGCGGACGTACAACACGATCCGATTGGCCGCGGGCCGGTTCTTCGGGCCGAACTTCGCCAGCGCTTCGCGCATCGCCGACAGCGCCTCCAGACCCATCAGCTCCAGCCGCGGATAGCGCAACTCGCCGTTCTCCGCCCGCACGGGTGTGAGGTCGCGTACCTCCGCCAGCGCGAACAGCCGCTGGTCGGCCGGATTGTCATGCGCCACACCGTGGAACACGTACACGTCCTCGGCGGAGCGCAACCTCTTGAGTGCGAAGTTCGACAGCCGCCACAGGTCAAGGCGTTTAGCGATCATCGGGTGCAGATTGCGGTAGAGCGTGTCCTCGACGAAGTGACCGTCGTGCTGGCGGTAGGTGACATGATGCGTGCGGAACCGTTCCGGCACATCGCCTTCCAGCGTCGTCACGGTCAGGTCCAGGCGGTGCAGCATCCGGCCGAAGTCGCAGTCCGCCAACATCTTCTCGGCTTCGGCCGCCACCGCATCGACATCCGTGGCCTCACCGTGCCGCCACAGCGCGAGGTCCACCACCACTTCACGTTCCGGCCCTACCGCGCGGAGATGCCGGCGGATTCCCGCGGACAGCTCTGGGAGTGCGGTCATCGGCGCGTAGCCGGTGACAAGATGGATTGCGCCGCCGTCGAAGTCGTAGTTCGCGGACCCGAGCAGCCACCCGTCGTGTTCGGAGACCGCGAAATCGTGCAGCTCCCGGATGCGGTAGAACCGCCGGGTGTAGACCTGCAGCAGAGCGTGCTGTCGCGCCGGGTCGGTGGTGTCGAGCCAGCGGCTCAGCAATTCGGCGCGCAGCGGCTGGGAACACTCGACCAGACGGTCGATGTGCCCGGCCTGCTCAAGACTGGAGCCGTCGCCCAGCGCGTCCAGATCGCCCTGCACGCGGGCGTACTCCTCGGCCACGGTGACCGCCAGAAGCGGCTCGTCGAAGTAGTGGAAGCGCACGTCGCGCGCGAGGTCCGCGACGACCTGCTGACGCCCCTGGATCGCGGCCAGCCGGTCAAGCCGGGCACGCATCTGCTCGTCGGCCAGATGCCCGAGTTCGGACAGGTGACGCAGCCGGCGCTCGAGGATCGCGGTCACCGCGGGCACCAGCTCCGCCACCCGCTTGAACGAGCGGAACATCCACACGACCGCATCCTCCAGTGCCGGGGTGCGGTCCAGACCGCGCACGCCGTAGCGCTGCAGCGCCTGCTCGAGCCGGCGGCGGAATGAGCTGGGCAGGTCGGCACGGTCAGCATCCAGCCACTGGAGATAGGACAGGAGGTACTCCTGCGTGCTGCCCGTGAAAAGTGCTTCCTCCGAGTCGGTTTCGCCGCGCGGCCGGTACAGCGAGCTGATGTCGGTGAAGACGTCGAGCAGCTCGTCCTCGCAGCGCAGCAGGTCGGGATCGGTCGCCGCCGCGGTCTCGGACAGCTCGTGCTGGCGGGCCAGCATCGTCTGCACCGAGCCGGGGTCCAGGTCGTAGCCGAGCAGATAGCTGCGCAGCGCCTCGTAAACCTGCTCGGCGGGCGCCGTGTCGGCCGGCTCGGAGTCGGTCAGCCCGGCGATGGACACCGCGCCGGCGGGCATGCCCTGGTCGGCGTCGGCGGTCGCGATGCGCACGATCGGCGCGCCGGCCTCCACCTGGACCTTCGCCGCGGTCTCGACGGACGCGACCGTGCCCGCGAACGGCGCGGTGATCGTGTTCTCCATCTTCATGCTCTCGACGACCGCAATGGGATCGCCCTCGGCCACCCGGTCGCCGGGCTCGACGAGCACCGAGAGCACGAAAGCCGGTCCTCCGCAACGCACTACGCCCCCGTCGTCTCGGAAGACTGCGTGGGCGGCGCCGTCGACATCGACGCGGATCATCGCGCCCTCGACGACGGAGAGCACGTGGTATGTCCGGCCGCCGACGCCGACGCGGCGTTCGAACCCGTCGCGGTATGAGACGACGACGTCCGCGGTGGCGCCGCCGGAGGTGACGCGGTAGGTCTGCGAGCCGGTGCGGTAGACGTGCAGGTCGTACTGCTGGCCGCGGTAGCGCAGCCGGCAGCGGTGCCCGACCCCGGCCGAAGACTCGGCGCCGCCGCGGGCGGCCCGGGCGTGGAACGCGGCCTGCTCGGCCGCTTCGTCGAGATCGTAGGACTCGACCGCGGCAACCAGCAGCGCGACCGGATCTGCGGCGGGCAGATGAGCTGCCTCACTAGTCAATCGGTCCAGCCAGTGGTTGTCGAAGTGCCCGGCGCGCACCTCGGGGTGCTCGAGCAGCATCAGCAGGAACGAGCGGTTGGTGGTGCCGCCTTCGACGACCGCGGTGGTCTCCCGCAGTGCCCGGCACAGCCGGGCCATCGCCTCGTCGCGGTCGCGGCCCCAGGCGATGATCTTGGCGATCATCGAGTCGAAGTCGGCCGGAATCCGGTCTCCCTCGCGGACTCCCGCGTCGACGCGGATGCCGGTGCCCGCGGGCATCCGCAGCCGGGCCAGGCGGCCGGGCGCCGGGGCGAACCCGTTCTCGGGGTCCTCGGCGTTGAGCCGGGCCTCGATCGCGTGCCCGGTGACAGGCGGCTGCTGCGCAGGAAGCCGGCCGCCCTGCGCGACGTGCAGTTGCAGCTTGACCAGATCGACGCCAGTGGTGATCTCGGTGACGGGATGCTCGACCTGCAGCCGGGTGTTCACCTCCATGAACTGGTAGCTGCCGGTGTGGGGGTCGACGAGGAACTCCACGGTGCCGGCGTTGCGGTAGCCGGCGGCAGCCGACAGGCGCACGGCCGCGTCGCGGATCGCCTGCTCCTGGTCGGCGTCGAGGATCGTCGACGCCGACTCCTCGAGCACCTTCTGGTGGCGGCGTTGCAGGCTGCAGTCGCGGATGCCGACGGCCCACACCCCGCCGTGGCCGTCGGCGATCACCTGGACCTCGACGTGGCGGGCGGCAGGCACCAGTTTCTCGAGGAAGACGGTCGGGTCACCGAACGCCAGTGCGGCTTCGGCGCGCGCGGACGGCAGCGCGGCGGCGAGCTCGTCGTCGTCGTGGACCATCCGGATTCCGCGGCCGCCGCCACCGGAGGCCGCCTTGACGACGAGCGGGTAACCCAGCTGCGCCGCAACGAATTTGGCCGCGGCGATGTCCTCGACGGGTCCGCCGCTCCACGGCACCACCGGCACCTCGGCCTGTTCGGCGACGCGTTTGGCGGCGATCTTGTCGCCGAGCCGCCGGATCGTCGCGCTGTCCGGGCCGACGAACGTGATGCCGGCTTCTTCGCAGGCCTGCGCGAACGACGCGTGTTCGGCCAGAAACCCCCAGCCCACCCACACCGCGTCGACGCCGGCGCTGCGCAGCGCGGCCAGCACGGTCGGCTCGTCGAGGTAGCGGGTGCGGCGCGTGCCGTCGGCGGGGTCGACGAACGTCGCCGA
>JBLNEK010000150.1:0-3705 GCA_050262635.1 Candidatus Sericytochromatia bacterium
GGAGATGACGCCCGAATTGCTGACCCGGTTCCCGAAGGAACTGGCAGCACTGACGTAGGCCGCTGAGTCCAGGAGTCACGATGGCAACCGACCGACCGAATCCCCTGCAGTACATCGCCTATTCATATGGGCTGCGGCGCCTGCCCGACTCGATGCAGTCTTGGGTCGCTCGCGATCTGGCGGGAAAAGGGGCGGTGCGCCGCTTCATGCTGCTGGCCGCCATACCGCCGTTTGTGGTGCTGACCCCATTCTGGCTGCTGCCTGCGTCGTTGTACGTGCATCTCGAGATGACCGTGCCGATCTACATCTGGGCGCTGTTGATCTCGCTCGCGCTGAACAAGATCTGGCGGCGCCACCGGCTGGCGCAGCACGGCCTGGACCCCAACTTGGTCGACGAGCACAAGCGACAGAAGAACGCGAAGATCGACGAGGCCTACATCCGGCGCTACGGGCCGCGTCCGGAAGACGCGAAGTCGCAGTCGAACAGCAACCCGTTCTTCTGAGCCGGTCTACCCGCGGATCGCGTCTAGCAGCGCCGCGCGGATTCGGTCCCAATCGGCCCGGGGGTCCGACCCCTTGAGAAACTCGACAGTCATCACCGCCATGCCCCGGTCGCGGCCGAAGTAGGAGCCCAGCGACCCGGGGGTGGAAGAGAACGAACTCGATTCCGTGACGGGCATCCCCGTGTCGGCGGAGAAGCGCTCGGCGATGGCCCGCGCCGGGCCGTCGAAGTTGACGAACTCGCGGCCCACCCACGCGTGAGCGACGATCACGAGGTCGGGGTCGATGCGGTTGATCGTGTCGAACACGGCGCGGGACTCGGGTTGGCTCAGCGGTTCTCCGCCGTTGGACGTGTCGAAGTTCGTTGCCGGGAAGGTCCTGTTGATGTCGACGCCGTTGGCGTTTTCTCGTGTGTGCGCAACGGTCCCATCGGGATTGGCGTCCTCGAGGATCGTGAGCGTGATGGCGTCGGCGAGGCCCGGCGCGTCGGTGAAGGCCGACGGCAACTGGGCAGTCGTGTAGGCGCCCTCCCTCTCGTCACCGTGGATGCCTCCGATGAACAGCACCTTCCGCGGCCCGTGACCGAGGGCGCGCAGTCGGATAGGCCTGTCCTGTACCGACTTTCCGATCACCTCCCAGCCGTCGCTGTTCGCGGGTGCCGACGCGGGCGGAGAGCTCGGCACGGCAGTCTGGCTGGCCGAAGTCGGCCCGGCAGCCGTGCCCGGCGTCGTTACCGTGCAGCCGCATACCAGCGCCGACACGGCGACCAGGACGGCGGCAGCCTTCGTCAGCACGCGGGAATCATCCCCGGGTTCTGGGCGTCCAGGTAGACCTCGTTCACATAGGCGCCGTTGGCGAGCTGGTACCACTTGTTGCTCGGGGAGCGGCCCGAGCTCTCGCGACGGTCGCCGGTGGTCTGGCATTTCACGGTCACCGTCGCACCGTCGAACAGGTCGTCCGGCACCAGCCGCGGTGCGGCGTTGCGCGGTGCGGTCCGCTGCTTCACGCCGCAGGTTCCGCCCTCATCGCAGGTGCCGACGACGACCGCCGTCACGGCTGCCGGTCGCGGCACAAGTGTGCTCTCGGTGGTCGTCGTCGTGGTCGTCGTCGTGGTCGTCGTTGACGTCCCTGCCGGCTCGGACTGCTGCGTCGTGAACCGCGGGGTCGGCGTGGACGCGGACGGTGCCGACGAGTGGTTGTCGCGGGTCAGCGCGAACGCCAGTAGCCCGAGCACCAGCAGTGCGAGCGCGATGCCGAGAGTCAGCAACGCGGCGGTCGGGCGGTTGGAGGCCGGCTTGGGTGCCGCGTGCCACTGGCGCCCGTCCCAGTACCGCGTTCCGGGTCTGCCGCTCGGGTCGCGGTACCAGCCGGGGGCCAGCGCGGTCGCAGCGGCCATGGTCGGCGCGGACGGTGCCGCCCCGGGGCCTCGCGACGGCGGATCGGCCAGCGCCCGGGCGAAGTCGCTGCACGTTGCGAACCTGCTGTTCGGGTCTTTTGCAAGCGCGGTGGCCAGCACCGGGTCGAGCGCCGCCAACTCAGGTCGCTTCAATGCAAGGGACGGTGGTTGGTTGTCGAGGTGGCGGCCGATCACGACGGCGGGGTTGGTGTCGCGATAGGGCGGTGTGCCGGTGAGCAGGTGATAGGCGGTGGCGGCCAGCGCGTACTGGTCGGCGCGGCCGTCGACGTCTTGGCCCATCAGCTGCTCGGGCGCGGTGTAGTCGATGGTGCCGACGGTGATGTTCGTGGCGGTCAAGCCACTGGCGTCGTCGAACGGCTTCGCAATACCGAAGTCTGTCAACAGAATTCGACGCTGCTCGGAGTCGTCGGCGTTGGTGATCATGATGTTGGCGGGCTTGACGTCGCGGTGCAGCAGGCCCTGCTTGTGCGCGTAGTCCAGCGCCGAGGCGACCGCGGTGACGATCGCGTTGACCAGGTCTCGTGGCATGCCGGTCGGGTACCGCTGGGCGATCAGGCTGCCGGCGTCGTCCCCGTCGACGAAGTCCATCGAGATCCACAGGTGGCCTTCGTACTCGCCGCGGTCGTGCACTCCGACGATGTGCGGGTGCCACAACTTGCAGGCGAGGTCCGCCTCGCGCAGGAACCGCTCACGGAAGATCGGGTCGGACGACACGTTGCTTCCCAGCAACTTCAACGCGTCGTTGCGCGGCAGGCGCGGATGCTGCGCGAGGTACACCTCGCCCATACCGCCGGCCCCGAGTCGTCGGACGATGGTGTAGCCGGCGAACGTCGAGTTACCCCCCAGCGGCATGTCGGGATCGTACCCAAGCGCTCTCAGCTAACAGGCAGGAGAGGCTGTGCGCCGCGGCCTTCGCGGGGACGTCATCCGTGCAGCCGGCTGGATGAGAGGATGGTTCGATCGCGACCAAGAGCTAGGAGAGAACCGACCGTGGCAACGACTGCCGACTTCAAGAACGGGCTCGTCCTGCAGATCGACGGACAACTGTGGCAGATCGTCGAGTTCCAACACGTCAAACCGGGCAAGGGTCCGGCGTTCGTGCGGACCAAGCTGAAGAACGTGGTGTCCGGCAAGGTCGTCGACAAGACATACAACGCCGGCGTGAAAGTAGAGACCGCGACGGTCGACCGGCGCGACACCACTTACCTGTACCGCGACGGGTCGGACTTCATCTTCATGGACAGCAAGGACTACGAGCAGCACCACCTGCCCGACTCGCTGGTGGGCGACGCCGCCCGCTTCCTGCTCGAAGGGATGCCGGTTCAGGTGGCGTTCCACGACGGCAACCCGCTCTACCTCGAGCTACCGACGACCGTCGAGCTGGAGGTCACCCACACAGAGCCGGGCCTGCAGGGCGACCGGTCCAGCGCGGGCACCAAGCCCGCGACGGTGGAGACGGGGGCCGAGATTCAGGTGCCTCTGTTCATCAACACCGGCGACAAGCTCAAGGTCGACACCCGCGACGGCAGCTACCTAGGAAGGGTGAATGCCTGAGCGGGGCCGTCATCAAGCGCGGAAACGCGCGGTGGACTTGCTGTTCGAGGCCGAAGCGCGAGGGCTGACGCCGGCCGAGGTGGCCGAGGCGCGCAACGTGCTGGCATCCCAGCAGCCCGACGTCTCGCCGCTGAACCCGTACACCGTTGCCGGGGCGCCGGGGGGGCCGGCCCCCCCCGCCCCCCACGACCCCCGGCTCTCCCCGCCCCCGCCGGGCGGGGCGCGGGGCCGGC